>CAJPOF010000004.1 GCA_905372235.1 uncultured Treponema sp. | reverse complement strand
ATACTATCTTTATACAAATTTTAATGAAATCTGTAAAAATCGCACGCTTTTATCGGGGGTAAAATGAAAAATACAATCGAATGGGTGGTCTTTGGTCTTGTAATGACACTTATATTTTCTTTGATGAAGCTAAATAAGAAAAAGGATTTAGAATCCAATGTCGGAAACATATTGAAATTGCCGCTTTATGTGTTTTTTATCGGACTTATCGACTTTCTTTTGTTCGGCATTGTTTTCAAATCTTTTCCCGAACGGAACCGAATCGGTGGCGACAACGGCGATTTTTATAGGTTTTTCGATTCTCGGGCTTTTTTTGGTGTACGTTTATTTTGTTGAAAAATATACATATGATGAAAATGAGATTATTTACAGAAAGATGACTTTCAGAAAAATAAAAATCGAATGGAAGTCTGTTGAGAGCGTAAAATATTCTACGGGAATGCAATGGTTTGTGATAAAATGCGACGATGGAAAAAAAGCCTATTTTGCTGTCATGCTAAAGGGAATGAAACCGTTTTCCGAAATGATTCTAAAAAAAGTCAGCCACGAAAAAATGAATTACAAAACGCTTGAAACTCTTGAATCAATAATGAACGGAAACGTCGTCGGTAGTATGTAGGTTTTAGAAAAACGAAAGGCGGTAAATCCAAAAATCTGATTTTTGAAATTTCCGCCGAATTCGCACATTGAAAATGGCTTGGGCTCGACAGTAGTTACTATGAGCGTTTTCTGCTACAATTTCAGGCGTATGAGAATAGGTATAGATACTTTTGGCTGCGACCACGCAAGGAGCGGGATCGGAACTTATCTTCTTTCCTTTGCGTCCAATCTTCCCGAAGAAAGCGACATCGAAATTGAATTTTTTGGCGCTGAGATTGACCGATACACATACACGTCGGGAAAAGACATCGGATTCGAAAGTGTGCAGCTTCCGGAATCGTTAAATGCGCTAAGGCTGTGGCATTTCACGAATATTAATAAATTCGCTTCCCAAAGACATTACGATGCAATAATTTATCCGGCTCCTGACAGAGTGCTTCCAATATCGTTCAATGTTCCCGGCATAGCCGTGGTGAATTCTATCCTTTCAGGAAAGGTTGAAGGAAATCGCGACTGGATTCAGAAACTCCAGATAAAAAGAGGACTTTTTAAAGTTCCAAAGATAATCGCTGCGAGCAATTTCATAAAATCAGACCTTGTGCGCCATGGGGTAGGCGAGGAAAAAATTGATGTTGTCCACAACGGGATTGACCATAAACTTTTTTTTCCGTCCGTGGAATTCGAGTCGGATACCGTGAGCATAAAGCCGTTCGCCATAAAAAAACCGTATTTCATCTATTGCTCGAAGATTTCAGGGCCTGCAAAAAAACATGTTGAGTTGATACGGGCATTCTCCAGCTTCAAAGAGAAAACAGGCTCTCCGCACAGGCTTGTGCTTGCAGGTAGCGACGGTTCGTATGCCGCCGAGGTTCATAAGGCTGCCCTTGATTCGCCATGCGCCTCCGACATTTTCCTTACGGGATATTTTCCGCATGAAAGTCTGCCTAAACTTTATTCGGGAGCTGTCGCCTGCATTTTCCCTTCGGTTAAGGAGGGGGTAGGGCTTCCTGTCCTTGAGGCGATGGCGTGCGGAGTTCCTGTTTTGTGTTCGAAAGCCAGCGCGCTTCCTGAAATAGGCGGAGAATCCGCACTCTATTTTGATTCCGATGACATAGAAGAAATGGCAAAATGCATGGAAAAAATCGTTTCCGATTCCGAACTGAGAAACAGGATGTCCGTAGCCGGACAGGAATGGGCAAGGGCTTTTGACTGGCGTTTTACAGTAAAAAACACCCTTGACCTTATCCGCAAAATGATTAAAAAAGACTAGAGCTTATAAAGCCTTAATATTTGTTGTCGGCAAAGCCTATCCAGCCTTCGTTTTTTACAAGAGCCTTCTCGAACTCGTCAAGGCTGAACGGATAGCTTTTTGAAAGGCTTCCGGCTATTATCTTTACCTTGGCTGTTCCATCGTCATTTATAACGATTTTCGCTTCGGCATCCTTTTCGGCGAATGTCCTGAACATATCCTCTATGGATTTTTTGTCCATTTCTATCGCCATCATGCCGCAGTTGAACATGTTCTGCCTGAAAATCCGGGCGAAATTCACCGCCACAACGACATGTATTCCGTTCACCTCAAGAGCCCATGGCGCATGTTCCCTTGATGAGCCGCAGCCGAAATTCTCCCTGGTGATTATAACTTTTTTTCCTGCGACATCGGTCTTTGAGTTGAATCCTTCAAGTTTCAGGTCCTCAAGAAGATACGGCTTCAACGCCTGTTTTGAGATTTCCGTAAGATATTTTGCCGGAATTATTTCGTCCGTGTTTATGTCGGACCTGTCGAGAAAAAGTATATCGCCACCAAACTGTTTCATTTGTTTCCTCCAAGTTCTTATAGTTTAACAGCCACAAAGTCTATTTGTAAAGAGATGAATTTGTAATCTCGCCTGCAATTGCGCTCGCCGCCGCTGTTGCAGGGCTCATAAGATGAACCATGCCGCCTTTACCCATCCTTCCGTTGAAATTCCTGTTTGTGGTGGAAGCGCAGACTTCTCCTTCGGCAAGAACGCCGTTACTCATTCCAAGGCACGCCCCGCAGGTTGGGTTTGTCACGCAGAATCCTGCGTCCATGAATATTTCTATGATTCCTTCTTTCAGGGCGGTCTTGTATATTTCAGGGGTGGCAGGGCTTACGATTCCACGAACCCCGTCCGCGATGCGATGCCCTTTTAGTATCTCTGCGGCTATCCTTAGATCGCTAATTCTTCCGTTAGTGCATGAGCCTATGTAAATCTGGTTCACCTTCGTTCCTTTCATTTCGGACACATTTTTTATCTGGTCGGGTTTGTAGCCGACTGTGCATACCGGCTCAAGGTCTGAGATGTCGTAGGTGTGGACGCTTTCGTAATCTGCATCTTCGTCGGATTTCCATACGGAGTACGACTTTACCGCATCCTCCTTGCTTTTAAATTCGTCCTTGATGAACTTCCAAAGATAGTCCACGGTTTTTTCATCCGGATAGCAGATTCCGCTTGTCGCGCCTGCTTCTACAGCCATATTGCAGAGTGTCATGCGTTCTTCCATATCGAAAGCGTCTACCACCGGTCCTGTGAATTCCATCACGCAGTTTGTGGCTCCGTTCACACCGATTTTTCCTATCAGAAAAAGAATCACGTCCTTTGCAAAAACGCCTTTTTTCAGTTTTCCGTTCAGCACGAATTTCATTGATTTTGGCTTTCTGAACGAACAGACCCCTTTTAAAATTCCGACTTCCAGGTCAGTTGTTCCGACTCCTGCGGCGAACGCTCCGAACGCTCCGTGTGTGCAGGTGTGGCTGTCGCCCATTATCACGGTAAAGCCCGGACGCACATATCCTTTTTCCGGGAATATTGCATGGCAGACACCATTACATCCTATGTCGAAGAAATCTTTTATTCCCTGGCGTCTTGCCCAGTCTCTTAGGATTTTTTCCTGCTCTGCGGTCTTGCTGTCCTTTGCCGGGGTAACGTGGTCGATGACCGCTTTTATTTTTGCAGAATCAAATACGTGGTCTTTATTCCGTTCAATGAGGTCGTTTATTGCGATTGGCGTTGTTATCTCGTGGCAGAACACCCTGTCAAGGCTTACCACATAGGTGTTTTCAAACGGAGTATCTATTAGGTGGGAGTCAAAAATTTTTTCTGCGATTGTTCTTCCCATGACCGTCTCCTTTTTTTTTAGTTATAATGAATTTATTAAGTATACATTAACATAAATCCATGCAAGATAGAAGACTTGTCAGCAAAAAAATCAGTATATTGAGTTTTGAATTTTTCCGTTCAGCCAATACTTAAAATTATCCAGAGCGATATTTAAAAGTCGTTTCCGTGTTTCTAGAGATGCCCATGCGATGTGTGGGGTAAGCACGCAGTTCATGGTTTTTAGTAGCGGACATTTTTCGTCCATCGGCTCGTGTTCGATGACATCGGCGGCATATCCGCCGACTTTTTTTGATTCCAAGGCTTCTTTCATGTGAAGTTCGTTTACAATTCCGCCCCTTGCCGTGTTTACAATGAAAACTCCATCTTTCATATTTGAAATTGTGCTTCTGTTTATGAGATTTCGGGTATTTTCTGTAAGAGGAACATGAAGGCTTATAAAATCCGATTCGGAAAGCAATCTGTCAAGGCTCGAGAGGTTTTCTATCGATGAATCCGGTCTGTGCGGAAACACCAGCGGTTTCATGCCGAACGCAACGGCAATTTTTTCAACCTGTTTTCCGATGTTTCCGTAACCGATTATTCCTATCTTCTTTTCATAAAGTTCTGTAAGCGGGGCTTTCCAGTAGCAGAAGTCTGGACTTGAAATCCATTCGCCAGCCTTTACGGAACTTGCGTGGAGGGCAACATGGTTGGAAAAATGCAGTATGAATGCGAACACATGCTGCGCAACCGCCATCGTGCTGTATGCCGGAATATTTGTTACAACAATTCCTGCATCTTTTGCGGCGCTAACATCGACCGTATTGTAGCCTGTCGCAAGAATTCCTATGTATTTGAGTTTTTTGCATTCTAAAATTAACTTTCTATCGATTGCTATCTTGTTTATAAGAATCGCGTCAGAATTATCGATGCGTTCAAAGAGCATTTCATCGGGTGTCCGTTCATATACAAAAACGTCGGCAAAATTCCTAAATCCATCCCAACTTAGATCCCCCGGATTCAATGCGTTTGCATCAAGAATCGAAAGTTTCATGGATTTTTTAGCCTAGAACTTCCACGCCCGCACTTGAAATGGCTGCATTGATAGCGTCTTCTACTCCGGATGCGCCGTCATCAAAATCTACAAGAACCTGAGATTTGTCCGGGTTTGCGACCACACTTGTTACTCCGGCGGTACCTTTTACCGCAGCTTCGACTTTGCCTGCTGTATCTGGATCGAACATTCCAGCCACGTATATTTTCTTCTGCATCTGTCTATGCTCCGTGCTTGATTTCTAACAATATGATTATAAGTTATTATTCTGATAATATCAAATTTTTCTTTTTTCAGTTCTGCCTAATTGTCCGCATGCTCCGCCGATGCTTCTTCCTCTCCTTGTTCGCAAAGTCACATTTATTCCGGCATTCTCAAGGAAGGAGGCGAAGTATTTTGTCTCTTCTCTGCTAGGTTCTTTGAAAGGGAGTGTTGATACGGGATTCCATGGAATTAGGTTCACGTTCACGTCGATTCCTGAAGCGAAGTCTATCAGTTGTTCTGCGCTTTTTTTTCCGGTGTTCACATCCTTCATCAGGGCAGCCTCAAGCGTAACCCGTTTACCGGTTTTTCTTGCATAATAGTCGATCGCTTTTTTCAGTTCGGAAAGCGGATTTCCTGCGCTTACGGGCATCAGGATTTTTCTAAGTTCTTCGTCCGCCGTGGTGAGGGAAACGGCAAGTCTTACCGAAGGACCGTTGTCAGCAAGGTCGTATATTCCTTTTATTATCCCTGAAGTTGAAATAGTTATACGCCTTGCAGAAAGGTTCCGTCCTTTTTTGTCGGTCAGTATGCGGATTGACTTACGGATTTCGTCTAGGTTCAGCATAGGTTCTCCCATGCCCATGAAAACGATGTTGTCAAGTTTTCCGGAAGATTTTTCAAGGAAAAGGAACTGCTCTAGGATTTCGCCGGCTGTAAGATTCCGTGCAAAACCCAGCTGCCCTGTATGGCAGAACGCACAGCCCATCGCGCAACCTGCTTGGCATGAGACGCAGGCGGTTTTTCTTCCGTCCCTGTCGGTTAAAAGCACGGTTTCCACGGCAAGTCCGTCATGTAATGAAATCTGTAGTTTTACAGTTCCGTCAGGATCATTTAAGGTTTTGCTTACAGAAGAGGAGTGGATTACCGCCTTTTCGGCAAGTGCCTCCCTGTCCTTCTTCCCAAGGTCTGTCATTTCGTCGAATGACTTTGCGCCAGAGTAAATCCATCTGTAGATTTGAGAGCCACGGAAAGCCTTCTCGAATGACATCGCCGAGGCAATCTCGTTCGGGAAAAGTCCGGTAAGAGGTATTTTTTCCATAAACCTATAGACGAAAGTCTAGTTTCAGGTGAAAAGCGGCTTGTTGTTCTTGATTTTGTCCAAAAGGGCGTTCACAGCCGTGCTTCTTATTCCTATTCTCTGGAAATTTTCCAGCGTCTCCACAGCTTTCTGCTTGTTGTTCTGCCTAAGATAGCAGTCCGCAAGGTCTATGTAGAGCCTGTAGTTTTTCGGATCGTTTCTTATTAGGTTCTGGAGGCGTTCGATTGCCTCGTCGTATTTTCCTTCTCCCTTGCAGATGAGGGCAAGCCCAAGCGCCGCATATATGTCGAAATCTATGTTCAGAGCCTTGTTGTAATATTCCACTGCACCTTTGTAGTCGCCTGTGTTACGAAGGGCATCGCCCACACGTGTAAGGATGACTTTGTTCCTGGGATCGAGCGCAAGGATTCTGTTCCAGTATTCGATTGAGCGGAACTGCTGGTTCATTCCTCTGTAGCAGTCGGCAAGCCCGAAAAGAGCGTAGAAATTCTTGGAGTCCATCTCAAGGGCTTTTTCAAAATAATATATTCCCTGATCGAACGTCTTGAGTTTTCTGTGGCAGTTTCCGATCGATGTCAGGATTCGGATGTCAAGATTCTCTCTGTTTAGCTCGAACATACGAGTCCAGTAATAAAGAGCATCCTTGTATTCTTTGAAGTCGTAGTGAAGATGTCCAAGACCTATAAGTGCGTATGCGTTGTCCTGTTCCATCTCGAGGACTTTAAGATACATTTCCTTGGATCTTTTGAAGTCATGGATTTTTCTGTAGGCATCCGCCACACGGGTCAGCACAGTTATGTTCCTGTCGTCGTGTACAAGGTACTGTTCCCAAATATTGATTGCCTGCTGATATTGATTCAGTGCCTTGTAGCAGTCGGCAAGCCCGAAAAGCGCATAGTTGTTTCCAGGATGGAACGAAAGGCAGATGTTATAATACTTTATTGCCGCACTGAAATGATTTTCTTTTCTTTCCGAATCCCCAAGACCTACGAGCGCATAGTTATTGTTCTCGTCCAGTTCAAGGATTTTCATGAACGCCGCTTTAGCCCCCTCGACATCGTTTGACTTGAGGAGAACATAGCCGTTCTTGGATAGATCCGAAATTTTGTTGTTCAGCTCGTTCTGGGCGTTGTCTTCGCCTTCCAAAGGAATTCCTTGGTCGCCGCCAGGGAATACAAGGTCAATCTGAGGTTCCATGATTTCATCTTTCATTTTGAGATCCTTTTGAAATTATTTGTTAATTCTCTCTTAATAACTTTGATATTACAGAAGCAATTTTTTCATAGATTGGCTCTGCCTTGCTTTTGTTATGGGCAAGAACATATTGCTTTAACGCCTTTAAACTCTCGTCTTTTGACTCGTAGAAAGAGCCTACCCTGATAAGTCCGTCGGAATAGCCAGTCGTAGTGAAAAGTCTTCTTGCGCCTTCGATTTCACCTTCGTTGAACATCACATTCCCTTTTCTGTTAAGAATGACTTTTTGCTCCGAGTTCAAAGATTGAACAGGCCTATCGGTCACTTTTATGAAGCCTTGAGTTCCCTGTTTTTTTTCTATTTCATCTCTTAGTTTTTCATTCATTAGTTCACAAAAAAAATCGTACGTTCCATCATACCATATTTTGTCTTATTGTCAATAACTCATACAAAGGTGTGTAAAAAACGGCGGACAGAAAAAGACTATCTTCCGTGTAAAACGAAATACTAAAAGGAGGATGCTGCGTTTAAAAGAAAGATTTGATTTTAAACATAAAAAAGACTCTCTATAAAGAGAGCCTTTTAAGCGGCAGAAGGGAGTCGAACCCTCGTCTTCAGCTTGGAAGGCTGAGATAATGAGCCGTTATATGACTGCCGCAAGTGATGGGTTTACTATATAGAAAAAAATATTTTTGGTCAATAGAAAAATCGATAATAGTAAAAATTATTCTTATTCTTCCTGAACTTTGTTCTCGAATTTAGTGAACGAAGGGAAGAAAAGCATTTCTATATCTCCGGTTGCTCCGTTTCTCTGCTTTGCGACCACACATTTTGCATCCTGCACGGGGTTCGCTTCGTCCATGATTTTCCTGTCCCTGTGAAGGAACATTACTACATCGGCATCCTGTTCGATTGAGCCTGAACCCCTTAGCTGGGCGAGGTTCGGTTCCTGTCCTTCCGCGTCTCTTCCGACTTGACAAAGAACGATTATGGGGATGTCCAGTTCCCTTGCCAGAGCCTTGAGTGATTTTGAGATTTCGGAGATGTTTTCCCATGTGTTTTCGCTAGGCTTGTCTACCGATATAAGTCCGATATAGTCTATGAATATTGCCTGCACTTGCTGGTTCATCACAAGTCTTCTTGCCGTCGCTCTTATGTCAAGAAGCTGCATGTTAGGTGTGTCGATTATGTAAAGCGGAGCGTTGTAGCATTTCCCAGCCGCGTCCTGAAGTTTTTTGAAGTCTGATATGTTCAGCATTCCGTTCCTCAGTTTTATGCTGGGAATGCGCGCCACCTGTGAAAGCAGCCTTTGTCCTATTGACTGGCATGACATTTCAAGCGAGAAAAAGCCGCATGGAATGTTTTTTTCGATTGCGATTGTCTGCATCATGGAGAGGGCGAACGCTGTCTTTCCGATGGACGGGCGGGCTCCTACGATTATAAGTTCCGATTTTTGGAAGCCCGATGTCATTGTGTCAAGCCTTGCGATTCCCGAAGGGATTCCCGTAAGTTCTGAGTTGTTGTTGTATCTTTTTTCGATAAGTCCTATCGTGCTTGAAATAACATCCTGCATATGATGGACTTCAGTGGTGTCGTTCCTGTCTGCCAGGTTGAAAATCTTTTTTTCGGCTTCTTCCAATATGTGCTTTGAGTCGTGGCTTGAATCGAAGCACGATGCCTTTATCTCAGCCGAGAGTTTTATAAGATCTCGGCGTGTGGCGCAGTCCATGACCGTGTCTACGTAATATTTTATGTTTGCGGAGGTGGGAACTTTGTCCGTGAGGGATGCGATGTATGCAGGTCCACCTGCCTGTTCCAGTTTTCCGGTTTTTGTAAGTTCGTTTGTGATGGAAACGTAGTCGCCATGCACGTTTTGCTTGAACAGCGACACCATGGCTTCGTATATAGTGCGGTTGTAGTAGTTGTAGAACCTGTCGGATTTTAGGTTGGTAACCGTGTCCGACAATGCATCCCAATCAAGTAGGATTGCTCCTAGGGTTGCTTCTTCCGCATTCGGATTGTTTGGCTGGACGCTGTCCTTTAGTTCGTTTTCACTCATGTTTTCCACCTTTTATGCACGACAAATGCACAGTTTTTCCACAATATATTAATCAGCCCATATACGACAAAGGCTACAACCGAATCTGCCTCGATTGTAGCCTTTGTATTTTTTCGTCTGTATTTAAGACTATTCGGAAGCCGTCTCTTCCGTATCTTTTGGTTCGGAAGGTTCTTCCGCTTTGGGTTCGGCTTTCTTTTCAGCCTTTTTTGCCCCCTGGCTTTCCTCTTCCGTTCCCTGTGTCTTTACGCAAACTGTTATTTCGGCTGTCTGAGCCTCGTAAAGTTTGATTGTTGCCTTGTAGTTTCCTACGGACTTTATGGCTGCTCCAGGAAGTTCTATTCGCTTTCTTTCAAGCTCAAAGCCGTTTTTCGTAAGCATATCAGAAATTATCTGCGGAGTAACGGCACCATAGAGTTTTCCGTTCGCTCCTGCTGGCATCTCGATTGTGAAAGAAGAGCCTTCAAGCCTTTCTTTAAGGCTCTTTGCGTTCTGCCTCTTCACTTCTTTTCTTGCTTCTATCTCGGCTTTTTTCGCCTCGAAAATCGCTTCCGTTTCAGGCGTGAACGGAACTGCCAATGCTCGTGGGAGAAGGTAGTTTCTTGCATAGCCGTTTGCTACGTTCTTTACGTCTCCTTCTTCGCCAAGGTGTTTTACATCTACGTTTAATATGACTTTCATTTTTCAAGCTCCTCTTGAAATTTTTTGCAGCGTCCCCAGGAGTTGGAGGGCTGTTTTTCCGAGCCTAAACAAGGTCGGTTTTATTCTGTAACAAACGGAAGAAGGCAGATTGCTCTTGCTCGTTTTATTGCTCTTGCAAGTTCCCTCTGGTGCTTCGCGCACGTTCCCGTGATTCTTCTTGGAAGAATTTTTCCACGTTCTGTCGTGAATCGCCTAAGACCGTCAGAATCTTTGTAATCAATTTTTGCCTTGTTTGCGCAGAACCTGCACACCTTTTTTCTGAAGAAGGTCTTGTTCTTTGTGCGACCTCCATCTCGTCCGTCGTCCTCGCGACCTTCCGTCTCTTGGGTGGTAGCCTGGACGACATCATTTTCTTCTGTGATATTTTCTTTTGTTTCCTCAGCCATAATTTCTCCAAAAATTGTAAAAGCGAGAATTCGCTTTAATGTTTAGTCAAAGATGCGCTTCATGCGCAAATCTGTGTCAGAATGGTATGTCTTCCGGAAAGTCGTTTCCCGAAGAGCCGAAATCGCTGCCGTAGTCCGGCATTGAACTTGGCGACTGGTTCTGAAAGTTCGTCCTTGGCTGAAATCCGCTTGATACACCCCCGGCGTTAGCGCCGCCATCGGATTTCCCTCCAAGGAGCTGGATGCTGTTCGCCACGACAGAAACCTTGGAGAATTTCTGACCATCTTTTTCCCAGCGATCCTGCTTGAGGTAGCCGTCGACGCAAATCTGTTTGCCTTTTGTAAGGTAGGGTTTCAGGTTTTCCGCCTGCCTACCCCAGATTGTAACATCGAAATAACTGGCCTCGTCCTTCCATTCGTCACCGACTTTGTGACTTCGGTTTACAGCGATGCTTACGTTGGCTCTGGCCTGTCCATTTCCTACATAGCCGAAAGAGCGTTCGTCACTGCCCAAGTCCCTTGTAAGCCGTCCGATCAAAACCACGTGATTTACATCCGCTGCCATTTTATACCTCTGAATTTTAGATTAAGATTTTCTAATTCTTGAAAGTTATTTCTCTTCAATTTTCACGAACAGATATTTTAGAAGATTCTGCGTGATTTTGAATTCTTTTTCGACTTCGGAAATCTTATCCGGATTGATTTTTAGGGTGAACAAAATAAAGCGTCCCCGCCTTTGTTTTGCCACCTCGTAAGCGAGGTCGCGGTCACCGAAAAGTTCTTCTTTTTCGATGTCTGCGCCAAAAGATGTAAGGACTTTGCGTACAGCTTCCTTACCCTGACTTGATTTTTCCTCGTCCAGAGGAAAAATGCTCATAAGTTCATACTTTCTCATGGTTGCTCCTTATGGACATATGGAGATTCCAAAAGGAATCTCAAGGGGTGTCTTTTTACTATACAGAAATCCGGGCGCAGAGTCAAGGCATTTGTTTTTACGATGTCGTTATTTGTTTTTACGAACCAGGGCTTACGCATGAAAAATGTATACGCAGAAAAAATACATAGTAAAAATAAAAAAGGCGGAACGCAAGGCAGCGGCAATGCCGCCGAGAACGGCAGGGCTGCTGCCGGGAGTGCAGCCGATTTTTACGGTAAAGGTGATTTTTTTTTGAATATAGATTCTCATGCGTAAGCCTGTTTGATGAATGCCTGTCGGGATAAAAAAAAAACTTCCTCAGTTTTTCGGACTTTTTATTTTGGGCGTAGATGTTGAAAACATAGGCGAGCCATAATATAATCGGGATATGTTTGTTTCTGAATGTCCTTCTGTTTTTAAAAGGTTCGCTTTTTTTGTTCAGTTTCTGTTTTTTATATCCGGATTATCTTTTGCATTCGGAACGGCGGAGAAGATTAAGACGCTTGTGGAACATGGCACTGTGAACTCAATGGAAAAGGCGTTCGGTCGATACAGTCATCTGAGTCGCACTGCATTGGGAAAAGACGGCGATTCACTTATTATGGAAGCTATTGAGCATGACAGGGACATAAATTTCATAAAGTTTTTGGAAAAGGCTGACGTGAAATTCAAAAGTAAGAATAGGAACGGGCAGTCGGCTCTGCATTATATATGTAAGTATTCGGATGATAACAATAAGGTTTTTTCATATGTCCTTGACAGATGGGGAACAAAATATTCTGTGAGCAAGGCGCTTCTTGCAAAAGATAAATACGGTTTTTCAGCTTATGAATATGCCCTTGACAATCTCGGAAATGATAAGATTCATGAACTTGAAGGAATCCTTGAGCCTAAAATTGCATCTTCTATAAAGGAAAAACACGAGCCGGGAAGCACCCAAAATCAGGATACCGCTGTCGAAAAAAGTCCAAAGGACATAAAAGCTATGGAAAAGCTTGTTGCGGCGGAAAAGAAGGCCGAGGCAAAAAGAGAGGCGAAAGAAAAGAAATCGCTTGCCGCTGCGGAGAAAAAAGCCGAGGAAAAGCGTCTTGCGGACGAAAAGAAAGCCCTTGCCGCAAAAGAAAAAGCTGAGGAAAAACGCTTAGAAAAAGAGAATAAAAAAGCCGCCGCTGCGGAAGAAAAAGCTGAAGAAAAAATGCTTTCTGAAAAAACAAAAACTTCGATAGCAGAAAAAAAAGCCGAGGCAAAACGCCTTGCAGAAGAAAAAAAGATTTCCGCTGCAGAAAAGAAGGCTGAGGCTAAGCGTCTTGCAGACGAAAAGAAAGCCGTCTTGGCAGCGAAAAAAGCCGAAGAAAAACGCCTTGCGGACGAGAGAAAAGCCCTCGCAGAAGAAAAAAGGCTTTCCGAAGAAAAGAAAGTTCCTTTTGCAGAAGAAAAAACTGAAACAAAAAGACCCTTGCCTGCAAAAGAGGAGAAAAGCGGCGTAGAAAACACGGTCGCAAAGGTGAGAGAAACTCCCAAAGCGGAAATCACTGACGAAAAATCCGTTTTGCCTTCCAATGAAAAAAACGCTTCAAATCTTAGTCAAAAATCCGATGAGGTACAAACTTTCCCTTCATCTTCGGAAAAATCTTTTTCGCCATCGCCTAAGAGTCTTCCTGAAAAAACTCAACCTCAAATCGAGAAAAAAGATTCTGGTGAGGTAAAAGCCGTAAAAGAGCCGTCCGAGGCGATTTCGTCCGTAGCAATTCCGTCCGTAGCAACTCCGCAGAAAGAGCCGCCGTCGAGTCCAGAAACTTCTTCTTTATCCGAGCGTTTTGACAGTATTGAAAATCCTTCCGCCGACATCGAAAAAAGGCAAAAGGAACTTTCAAGCCTTTACGGTAACGGCGAGACGTTCTCCGAAGAGGAAAGAGATTTTCTGTTCGATTATGCGCCCAAAACATACAAGGACGACTATGCGGAAAAGTCTTCCGAGAATATGCATCTTACCAAAATCAAAAATCCCAATTCCAGGGATTTTAACGGCAGAAGCCTTTTGATGAAGGCCGTCAAAAACGGAAACGACTGGGAGATTCGCTCGCTTCTTGAGTCGGGGGCGGACGTGAACGTCAAGGACAACGACGGCTGGTCTGCTCTTATGTATGCGGTCCGCTATCAGAACAATCTTGAGGTGGTGCGCCTTCTTTTGCGTAACGGAGCGGATCTTACGGCACTGAACAAGTATGGAAGTTCTCCGCTTGACCTTGCCGCAACTTATTCGTCCAATCCTGAGATTCTTAGGTCGATACTGAAGGAATTTAAGGGCGGTCAGGGTGAAATTTTCAGGGCGTTCGTGTTTTCAATAACGTCGGATGTCGGAAACCATGCTTCCCAGCTTGCGAAACTTCAGGTTTTTGTCGACAGAGGAATTCAGCTGAACAGATTTTACGAGGGAAAGACACCGCTGATGTATGCCGCAGGATATTCTTCTTCCACCGATGTTATCGAGTTTCTGCTTGACAACGGTGCGGCTGTCTCGATAAGGGATTCGTCCGGAAAAAAGGCGTTCGACTACGCCAAGGCGAACGTAAAACTTGAAAGGGACGAGACATTCTGGCGGCTGAACGGAAACTGATTTTTAGGATGAAGAAATGAGGATTACAGGTGGCGTATTGAAGGGAAGAATCATGAAATGTCCCGACGGAATAATAAGACCCGCCATGGACAGAATGAGGGAATCCGTGTTCGCCGTCCTTGGAGACTTGAGCGGAAAAAGTTGGCTTGATCTTTTCAGCGGGTCGGGGACTGTCGCCGTTGAAGCCGTTTCAAGAGGGGCTTCGAATGTGGAACTTTGCGAGAAAGACAAAGTAAAAGTAAAGACCGTTTTGGAAAATGTTCAGGTGGCGCAGAAGGAATGTGGCGTAAAAATACAGTGCCATTTCATGCCTGTGGAATATTTTCTAAAAAGATGTAAAACGACTTTTGACTTCATATTTTTTGATCCGCCGTTTCCCTACAAATTCCATGAAAAACTTATCCTTGAGGTGAGCGAACGGAAACTTCTGAACGAAGGCGGCCTTGTCTTGATTCACAGACCGGAAGAAAAATCCATGCCTGAAAATATCGGGGAACTTTCAAGGACGGACCAAAGGATATACGGAAGATCCGTTGTAGATTTTTACGGCTACGAAAAATAGAAAATCAACAATTTCATAATGAACAATGGAGGATTTATGGAAAAGTTTTTTAAATTGAAGGAAAGGAATACCACCTTCGCAAAAGAAATCATCGGAGGAGTGACGACGTTCCTTGCAATGGCGTACATTCTTGCGGTGAACCCGAATATTCTTTCGGGAGCAGGGCTGGGATTGCCTCAAGGAACTCTTCCCACGTGGGGCGGAGTGTTCACCGCGACCGCAGTGTCGGCAGGAATTGCGACCCTTGTGATGGCGCTTGTTGCGAACCTTCCGGTGGCTCTTGCTCCGGGACTTGGGCTGAACGCCTTTTTCACGTACACGGTCGTGCTTGGAATGGGCGCTTCGTGGAAACTTGCGCTTACAGCCGTCCTTTTTGAGGGAATCGTTTTCATCGTGCTTTCCCTTTGCGGAGTCAGGGAGGCGTTGATTAAGTCGATTCCCGATGGCTTAAAGAAGGCTGTCGCAGTCGGAATAGGTCTTTTCATAGCGATAATCGGTCTTGTGAACGCAGGCATCTGTTCAACGGACACGGGAACGACCATCGGATTCGTGAATTTCAGCATGGAACATTCCGCGGCTATAGTGGCTGTAATAGGTCTTGTAATTACGATAGTCCTTTATTCGCTGAAGGTCCCCGGCTCAATCCTTATAGGAATCGTTCTTACGACGATTATAGGGATTCCTTTTGGGGTTACTAAGATTCCTGAAGGCTGGAAGCCGTTTTCACTTCCTGCAAAACCTCACCTTTTCGCTTTTGATTTTAAGGGAATGCTGATAGACCCTTCCACGGGGAACTTCAGCGCTCTTGTCCTTGGAAAATTCTTTGTGATTTTCTTCACTTTCTTTTTCACGGATATGTTCGACACGATAGGAACTTTGCTTGGCGTCGCCGAGCAGGCAAACTTGAAGGACAAGAACGGCGAGATTCAGAACGTGAAGGGCGCTTTGTTTTCGGATGCCGCAGGTACTGTGGTGGGCGCTTGCCTTGGAACAAGCACGGTTACATCGTTCGTGGAATCTTCGTCCGGTGTGGCAGCCGGCGCAAGGACAGGCTTGGCTTCCGTTGCGACGGGAATTCTTTTTCTCCTCTCGCTTTTCATAGGACCTTTATTTTTCTTAATTCCATCGGCTGCTACCGCTCCGGCATTGATATTCGTGGGCTACCTTATGATGAAATCGGTGGTCGCCATAGATTTCAATGACCCGACAGAGGGAATCCCTGCGTTCATAACCATAATGACGATGCCGTTTTCGTACTCTGTGTCAAAAGGAATCATGTGGGGAATCATATCCTACGTGATAGCAAAATGCGCCGGTAAAAAGGCAAGGGACATACCAGTTGTCACATGGATTCTTGCGTTCGTCTTCCTTGCGGACATAGTGTTCGAGGCTCTTAAATAGCGTAAGGATAAAATCTTGGTTAAGGAAACTTTCCAAAAACTAAAACGTTTGGAAAGTTTCCTTGATTTTTTGCGATGTTTTAAATTAAGTCAAAATGCAAGGACTTAATTTAAAACTCGACGGGCTGTCTAAAAAGTAAAAGCCTTTTAGACAGCCCGCAGTTTTTTAACGATTTTTCTACATGATTATTGCAATGAAGATGAAAGCCAGTCCTTGAAGGATTCATAGTCGTTTTCCATCGGAATTGCCATGTCGGGAAGGTTCATGATTTCCTGGAGTCTTTCAGGAATGGCAGGCTCCCGTCCGATGGAGGAACTTACTATGTCCGCAAATTTTGCAGGATGCGCTGTCTCAAGAATTATTCCCACGGCGTTCTTTTTCAATACATCGTCTTTCCATGACGGAAGGTTAGGGGTGAGACCGGGGGTTGTGTAGTCATGTACAGCACCGTTTGAAAGCATTTCCATCTTTCCGCTTTTTATATCAAGCCACGCCTTGTATCCGATCGCTCCGTGCGGATCTATTATGTAGCCAGTATTTTGGTTACATTCCTTGATGGCATCTTTTATTCCTTCGTTGTCAAGCCAGTAGGACGCAAAAAGAGAACGCACTTGATCAAGCGTGTACATGGCTTTTATCCTTTCATAGTTTGAGGGCGAGCCTACGTCCATTGCGTTGGCGTATGTTTCCACGGACGGACGGGCGTTATACTCTCCGGTCGCTATCCAGTCGGGGATTGTGCGGTTCGTGTTTGTCGCCGCCACAAAACCTTTAATTGGCGCGCCCATTTTCATTGCGATAAGTCCTGACGTAAGGTTTCCGAAGTTTCCGCTAGGAACGACCTGTATTATCGACGGATTTTCAAGTTTCGTGTCCAACGGGGCTCTGTTTCTGACGATTAGAGACGAGTACATATAATAGAAACTCTGCGGCAAAAGTCGGGATATGTTTATGGAATTTGCGGACGACAGCCTGAATTTTTTCCTGAGTTCCTTGTCCGTGAATGCTGTCTTCACAAGACGCTGGCAGTCGTCGAATGTGCCTGCGACCTTCAACGCCCTGACGTTTCCCGTGAACGTGGAAAGTTGCTTTTCCTGAATGTTGGAAATTTTTCCCATCGGATAAAGTATTGTTACGTCAATTCCGGGGACGTTATGGAACGCAGAGCCGACAGCGCTTCCCGTGTCGCCCGAAGTCGCTACCAATATGTGAAGCCTGTCATTTTCGTTCCTGTTGAAATACGACATGACTCTTGCCATGAACCTTGCTCCGAAATCCTTGAACGCACAGGTAGGTCCGTGAAAAAGTTCCAGCACGTAGGAATTGTTGTCCAAAGGAACTATTTTTGGCGTGAATGGGTAGCAATCCTGAATTATTCCCATAAGGTCGTCGTCAGGAATCTCGTTTTCAACGTAAGGCTTTGCCATGTTGAACGCCACGTCCCTGAACGAAGGCTCAGGATTCTTGTTTATGAATGAAGGCGGAAGTTCCGGATAATTTAGAGGAACATACAGTCCTCCTGTCGCCACATTCATTCCGTTCATGACCGCAGTCTTGAAATCCACGCTTGCGTTTTTGTCCCTTGTGTCTGTATAAATCATCTTTCCCTCGAAAAAATTGTTCTACATTCCGTATATTATTTCTTCTGCAACTTTTGCGGCAAGAAGAGAGCGGCATGCGGTTTCTGCGTTCCGTTTTGACCTGTCAGTTACGGATTCGGTTATCGTGGAACTGTATTTTACCGAGCCGTCGCTCATGTCTATGCACGAAAAATTCGCCGTAAGCGTAACTGTTGTCTCGTTCTCGTCCTCTTGGGCGGGTTTTTCCCATTTGAATGTTCCGACCACAAGAAAGTTCGCCGCTTTTTTTATTTCGCCCTGCGTTATGTTCACGCAAGCCCTGTAAACGTCGTGAACAGGACGAATGAAATACGAGGAATCGCTTACCGGTGCGTTTCCTGCGTTTACTCCTGCGTTCCTCAGGTTCTGAAGCAGGGAGAAGTTGTTCGTTGTGGGATTTCCTTTTTCGTTGTAGTCGTACACAAAAAGGATTCCGCCCGGACGCTTTATGTATTTTGACTTTACCCGATACGGAGAAGATACGGAAGATTCCATGGCTTCCCTTGTTAATTCCGGGGAAGAAGTTGGCGGCGCAGGATAAAATGTTATCGTGTCCTTTGCCGGAACTGACGGAAGACCCGGATTGAAAAAGATTTTTCCGTCGGAGTCGGTTTTGACGCTTGCGGTGGAATATATCAGAGTGCCGCCGTTTCTTGATGTCGGCCATGAAACTGTTATGTCGAAATTTTTTACAGGACCGTTTTTATCCATGACCGAAACCACATAAGGTGAGGAAAATGCGCTTCCTACGTAAACTTCCTCTTTTTCCGGGCTTGAGATTACCCTAAGTTGTATTTTTTTCAGCATTGATTTGAACTCTTTTTCTTCTTCGTTTTCCGTGTCCACCACAGTAAGAATTTTGGGTTCTCTGATTATTTTACCTGTGCTTTCCTCTTCGATACTGTTGTCCCGTTCTTCCATGCTTTTGTTTTCTTGCTTTGGCGAAGATACGCAGGACGCGAAAAGCAGCGTGGAAAGCGTTAAAAGTGCGATGGATGTGGGCTTTGTTATGTTCATGTTAATTGTGTCCTTGTGGAAAATCTTTTTGATTTTCTCTATCGAATGAAGTTCAATTTTCAAAGTATAGTTTTTTTCGGAACATTTCTCAATACATACGAAAAACTTGTGCGGAAATCTCAGGCTAGAAAATCTTTTTGTGTTTGCTTAGAATTTTTTTAAGTTCTAAAAAACGGCGAAAATCTTATTGTTTTGGAAAATAAAAACTCAATGCAACGGATTAAAATCTGTTTTTCGCTTCTAGAAGAGGCGTGGCGTTGTCAATTTCTTTCAATAATGTTAAAGTCGTAAAAACAAACAGAGCCTACGGCAAAACAGGAGACTCATGCATGGCAAAGAAAAAACTTGACTGGAAGAACCTGCCTTTCTCGTACATAAAGACATCAAAACGGTTCATCTCGAATTACACGGACGGCGCTTGGGATAGCGGAAAACTTTCAAAAGACGAAAAGGTTGTGATAAACGAATGTGCATGTGTGCTTCAATATGCGCAGACGTGTTTTGAGGGGCTAAAAGCGTACACGACAAAGGACGGAAGAGTCGTAACATTCCGACCGGACTTGAACGCCGAGCGCATGAAAAATTCATGCCAAAGGCTGGAGATGCCCGTTTTCCCTGAGGATAGATTCGTAAAAGCTGTCATCGACACCGTAAAAGCGAACATGGACTGGATTCCACCGTTCGGAACTGACGCAAGCCTCTACATAAGACCGTATATGTTCGGAACGAATGCCGTGATAGGTGTAAAGCCTGCCGACGAATATCAGTTCAGGATTCTTGTAACGCCCGTAGGTCCTTATTTCAGGGGCGGACTAAAACCTATAAAACTTCGCCTTTCCGACACTGACAGGGCAGCTCCGCATGGAACAGGAGACATAAAAGCCGGCTTGAACTATGCGATGAGCCTTCACAATGTGGTCGATGCGCACAAAAAAGGATATGCGGAAAACCTCTACACCGACCCTTCGATGCATACCTACATAGAAGAAACGGGCGGAGCGAACGTGATTTTTGTTACAAAGGACAACAAACTTGTAACGCCCAAGTCATCGACCATTCTTCCGTCGATAACTAGACGCTCGCTTATACAGGTGGCAAAAGACTACCTTAAAATCGAAGTGGAGGAACGTCCGATTGACAAAAGCGAACTTCCATCCTTTGTGGAGGCAGGTCTTTGCGGAACGGCGGCTGTAATCTCTCCGATAGGGCAGATAGACGACCATGATAAAGTCATAAAACTTCCGTCGGGAATGGATGAAATCGGTCCTGTGATGAAAAAACTGAGAGAGACGCTTACCGGAATACAGATGGGAGAAATTCCGGCACCGGAAGGCTGGATTTACGAAGTAAAATAAATAAAGGAAGTCCGCATCCGGTAATTTTTAAATGAAAATTACATCGCTTAAACGGAAAAGCGGATTTTCCTTGATTTTAACAAAAGGAGTGGAAGTGAAAAAAATAAAATGGAACTTGAAGAAAACCGGCGTCACTCTTTTGGGAATACTTGGAATCGGAACGCTTACCTCTTGCTACGGTATGCCTCCGAACCAGAAAACTTCGTTCATCGAAGGAAAAATCAAGTCCGGCTCGGAAAAAACGATTCCGGGAATTGAGGTTTCTCTTTTTGACAAGGACGGGCTTTTTCTTTCAAAAACGATTTCCGACAAGGACGGAAACTACGCAATCTGCATATTTTCTCTTGGAAAATACATACTGAAATTCAAGGACATAGACGGAATCGAAAACGGAAAATACAAAACTCTTGAAACGTCCGTTAATGTGGAAGACGTGGATTTTTCCACCCTCATAATAAAGAATGTTGTTCTTGACAAGGCGGATTAGCCTAAGCGCGCGATGTCTTTTCTATCCGGAATAGGAAAACTTGTCTTCCTTTTGTACAGAAAGGCGCAGATTGAAAGGCATGAACTTGACTATCTGTTTTGGGAATGTACGCTTAGGTGCAACCTGAACTGCCTTCACTGCGGCTCCGATTGTCTAAAATGTTCAGGCATAGACGATATGCCCGTCGAGGATTTTACCGAACAGCTTAGGCTTATAAAAAAAGAATGGCCTCAAAAAAAACTTACCGTTTGCATAACAGGCGGAGAGCCGCTCCTTAGAGCCGACCTTGAGAATGTGGGAAGAGATATAGTGCGTCTTGGATACCGCTGGGGAATAGTGACAAACGCAATGCTCATGACAAAAGAGCGGTTTTCCTCCCTGATGGATGCCGGAATGAGTTCTATAAGTTTCAGCCTTGACGGATTTGAATCCGAACACAACCACCTGAGGAACAATCCGCAGAGCTATCAAAGGGTTATGCAGGCGATAGAAACTGCGCTTGAAATTCAAAGAGACAAAAAAAGAAGCCTGGTTTTCGATGTAATCACGTGCGTGCATAAAGGGAACATAAAAATCCTCAGAGAATTCAGGGAAAGCCTTATCGAAAACGGCATAACGGACTGGCGGATATTTTCGATTTTTCCTGAAGGAAGAGCCGGTTATAACGACCTTTCGCTTTCAAGCCGGGAATATGTGGAACTTATGGAGTTCATAAAGGAGACTCGGCAATACAGAACGGAAGACGGAAAATCCATACACTTGAATTATTCATGCGAAGGCTACCTTGAAAAATACGAGCTGAAAGTGCGGGACTATTTTTTCTTCTGCAGGGCGGGGGTAAACGTAGGTTCTATAATGTGCGACGGGAATGCAAGCGGCTGCCTAAGCGTAAGAAGCAAGGCGTTCATTCAGGGAAACATCTACGAAACTCCGTTCCCGGAAATCTGGAAGACAAGATACAGGAACATGAGAGACAGAAGCTGGGCGAAATGCGGAAAATGCGCAAAGTGTAAAAGCTTCAAGCGTTGCCTTGGAAACGGTCTTCATCTGCACAGGGACGACTGTTCCGAGCCTGCAAGATGCAACATGGCTTTGATAAGGAACGGAATGGCTAGTAAATAGTTTTTTAAGACTTGCAATTTTCACGGAAAATAGATTTTTCAGACTTTGCATTGTGTTTTCATTTTTTAAGTAATGAGATTTTATTTATTTTTCGGAGATTTAAAAATCGGAGAAAGTTTTTCTTCCGGATGTTTCTGTTTCAAATACTTTTCGTTTTTGCTATAATTGTTCCGTTATGAATAAAACCGATAGACTTGAGATTAAGTTTGTTTCAAAGCCCGGTGTAAAAATCCCTGAATACAGGACATCGGGAAGCGCAGGATGTGATGTCTGTGCTTTTCTTGAAGAGGAAATCGTTCTGAAAGCCGGAAAAAGAGCCGCTATCCCGACGGGACTTTTTGTTTCCATTCCGGAAGGATACGAAATCCAGGTAAGGCCGAGAAGCGGGCTTTCGCTTAAAAACGGCATAACGGTCCTGAACAGTCCCGGAACTATAGACAGCGACTATCGGGGGGAAATATGCATCATACTCATAAACCTTGGGGACGAGGATTTTGTTATCCGTAACGGAGACAGAATCGCTCAGCTTGTGATTTCTTCCGTGACGCAGGGCGTGTTTGTCCGCACGGAGTCTTTGGATAGCACGGAAAGAGGTTCTGGCGGATTCGGTTCTACCGGGGTAAGCACTTGAGCCTGTTCGACACATTCCTTGATTTCATCGAACGCATTTTTGGAAAAATAACCGGACCGTTTGTCTTTTTGAAAGATAAAATTTCCGGCATTTACGACCGGTATATTTTTCCTTCCGTGAAAAAAATCTATCTTTCTATAGACGGATTTCAGGTGAAATTTCTTGGAAAAGGAAAACTCGGAAACAGAGTTTTTGTCCGATATGTGGTAAAGGAACTTTTCCTTTATTTTTGTGTCGCATTCCTTTTTTTCTTCATGATTTTTTTCTGCAACCAGATTCTTCTTCTTGCCGAAAGCATTTTAAAAAAGCGTGTTCCTTTTTGGAATGTCTGCCAACTGATGGCTTATACGCTCCCTTTTGTGATTGCCCAGTCCGCTCCGTTCGCAACATTGGTGGGATTTCTTATGTGCCTCGGACGAATCATGAGCGACAACGAGATTCTGATTTTAAGGGCATCGGGGCAGGGCTATGCGGTGGTAATGATTCCCGTGCTTGTAATGGGACTTTTGATTTCCGTGCTTTCGTTTTTTGTGAACGACTATCTTCTTCCGGTGGGAACGATAAATTACAACAGGCTCTACAGGCAGATTCTTTCCGCCAATCCCGGTGTCGAGATAGAGGCGAACACCATAAAACGGTTCAATGACTCGACAATCGTGATAGGGGACATCAAAGACGGCGTTGTTCAGGATCTTATTTTTTTTGACAAAGGCGCTGACGGAAAGCAGAGGATAATCGTCTCCGGGCTTTCAAGGCTTTCAAGTTCAAGGAAAGAGGGCGTTCTTATGCAGATGAACATGAGCGATTCCGTGGTGGTGCTGTTCGACAGAAAAAACAGAAGGACCTACGATGTCCTTGACAGCGGCCTTGCCACGCTGAACATATTCGACTCAATGTTTTTCAGCCAGAACTATGTTACTTCTCCACGGGAAATGACAAGCTACGACCTTGGGCGGACGATAAAAAACATAAAAAAACAAGACTCTCTAAACAAACGGCAGCTTAATCTTTACCTTATGGAATTTTACAAGAAATTTTCGCTTCCTTTCGGTTCGATTTTTTTTGCGATTCTTGCGATTCCGCTTGCGTTCCTTTTCGGAAAGCACAACGGGCAGACTATAGGTCTTGTGGTAGGGCTTATAATATGCGTTCTTTATTGGGCGATGATGATTTTGGGGCAGATTTTTTCAAGCAGGAACGGAATGAACGGAGTTGTCGCCATGTGGCTTCCCGACTTGGTGATAGGCGTTTCGGGACTTTTTTTCTATGTCCTTTTGAAAAAAAGGTAGGCGGCGTCCGCATGAAACTTGTAAAGTATATTTTCAAGAGATTTTTTCCGATATTCATTGGAGCGATGGGATTTTTTGCCCTTGTTCTTGTGCTTGTAGACCTTCTTATGAATCTCTGGAAATTTATACAGAACGATGTGAGCGCAGCTCAGGTAACCCACCTTATGCTGCTTTATGTTCCTAAGACGCTTTGGTATTCGGTTCCGATTGGAATCCTTTTTGCGGTGGCGTATACGCTCAGCGATCTGCATGCGTCCAACGAACTTACAGCGGTGTTCGCATCCGGGGTCTCGCTTACAAGATTTACTATGCCGCTTTTGATTTTTGCATTCGCAATGAGTTTTTTTCTTTTTATATTCGAGGATAAGATTGTAGTTCCGACATATGCAAAAAAAAAGGAGATGCAGAACACGCTCCTTTCCGAAACCGTCTCTCTGAATAACAACGGCGTGGTTGTGCTTTCGGACAACGGCTTTCTTGTGTACAAGGCTCAGCTTTACGAGGAAAGCCAGAAAAAACTTTATGACCTTACGCTTCTTTTCAGGAACGAAGATAAATCGTTGAACTCCATAATCAGGGCGGAATCCGCATACTGGAACGAGGAAAAGCAATTCTGGAGGCTTCAAGACCCCCTTGAATACAAATATTCCGACGGAAAGATTCAGACTATGTATCCCGAACCTGAACTTTTGGAAAAACTTTCAGAGCCTTGCGAGACTTTCAGGAACAATTCCGTCTCAATCGAGGAGATAAACACAAAGGACGCAAAAATTTATATAGAGCATCTGAAGCGGGTGGGGCTTCCGTATAACGAGGAACTTTCCGTGTACTACAAAAAATTCGCCTTTCCATGTGTTGTGTTCATCGTGGTGTTCCTTTCGATTGCGCTTTCAGGAAAGTCAAGAAAGAACGTGCTTGTGATAAGCCTTTCGCTTTCTATTTCCTCCGCCGTTCTTTTTTATGTGATGCAGATGGTTACCATGCTGCTTGCGAAATTCGGCTACATATCGCCGTTCATGGGGGCGTGGTTTCCGGTCTTCTTCTTTGTGCTTGCAAACGCGGTTCTTCTTAGATACGCTAGAACATAGTTCAATAAAAGGATTTTTTATGGGTACAAAAATTTTTGACATCCGCCATACAAGCAAGGATTCAAGGGCAAGGACGGGAACGCTCGCTCTTCCTCACGGAAATGTAAGCACCCCCGTGTTCATGCCGGTCGGAACTAACGCCACGGTAAAGGCTCTTTCCAAGGACGACATAAACGAAATCGGTTTTGAGATAATACTTTCGAACACATACCACTGCTACCTTCGTCCGGGAGCGGATCTTATAAAGGAAGCCGGCGGACTGCACGGTTTTTCAGGATACAAAGGAAACTTCCTTACGGATTCAGGCGGTTTTCAGGTGTTTAGCCTTAGTCAGCTTAGAAAGATAAGCGACGAGGGCGTGAGGTTTCAAAGCCATATCGACGGAAGCTACCATCTTTTCACGCCGGAAAACGTAGTGGAAACTCAGGTGAAATTCAATTCGGACATACAGATGCAGCTTGATATATGCACGCCGTGGGGAACGGAAAAAAGCCGGGCGGAACATGACCTTAAAATCACATCGGATTGGCTTCTTAGGGCAAAAGCCGCTTGGGAAAAGGAAAAAGAGGCTGGCTACCAAGGAGAACTTTTTCCGATTGTGCAGGGAAATTTCTACAAGGATTTGCGTTTAAAAAGTGCGGAATTTGTCTCGTCGCTTGATTTTTCGGGAATCGCAATCGGAGGGCTTAGCGTCGGAGAGCCAAAAGAGGCTTTCAATGAATTCCTTGCATATACGACGGAACTTCTTCCACGCGAAAAACCTGTGTACGTCATGGGAATAGGAACTCCCGAATACATTTTTGAGGCGGTGGATAACGGAGTAGATATGTTCGATTGCGTGCTTCCCACAAGGAACGCAAGAAACGGCTCTTATTTTACGCACAACGGAATGCTTTCAATAAAGCAGGAAAGGTTCAGACACGATTTTTCGCCTGTGGACGAGGAGTGCGGCTGCAAGGTCTGCAGGACTTATTCAAGGGCATACCTAAGGCATCTTTTCAAGGAGCAGGAGATATTGGGTTCTATGCTTGCAAGCTACCACAACCTGTATTTTTTGAACAATCTGATGAAGGAAATAAGGCTTTCCATCGAGGAAGACAGGTTCTGCTCTTTCAAAAAAGATTATCTGTTCCGGTTCGGAAAAGGAGAAATAATATGAAAAAAATATTTTTTATTGCCTTTATTGCGCTTTTTGTGAGTTTTCCGTTTTTTTCGGTCGAAGAAAAATCTTCTGAAGAAAATCAAGAAATTTCAGATTTTGTTGTGGAAATTCCGGGCGCAAAACGTCCCGTTCCTGCGGATGCAGAAAAACTTCATGAGGCGGAAAGGCGGGATCCGGACGGAACGGACAAAAAATCCTACACGGAATCGATACGATTTGGGACTCCCGGCGAGATAAGCGGCACAATCGACAAGATTCTTGATTCGGACGACCCAAGGTTTATCGACGAACTTTATGATGTTTTTTTAGGTACTTCTAACGGCGAGATAAAAATGAAGATTCTTGAATATTTTTCAAAACTGAAAGATCCTTGTCTTGAGGATTATGCCGTTGAAATTCTTGACGATCCGTATGACACAAAGGATTCCATGGTCGAAAAATGTTTTCTTTACGTGGCTGACGTTAAGTCTTCCGCCGCCGCCCCTGCATTGGTAAAACTTCTTGAAACCGGCGAGGAAAAATATTTTTCGGGCGCTCTTAGCGCTCTTGGAAAAACCGGCGGAAAAAAGGAAGCCGAATATCTTTCACGTTATCTTGAAAAAGACGATCTTACCGTTCCGCAAAGGCAGGCTTTGATGCGGACTTTAGGCGAGATGAACGCCGTGGAAACCTTTGATTCCATCGTGAAAATAGCCCAGGACGAAGATGAAAACGGCTTTGTCCGGATGTATGCCTGCGAGGCAATCGGAAACATGAAGAAGGCGGAGGCAGTTCCCGTGCTTATAGACCTTTTCCAGAAGGGAGACCCGAACATGAGGCAGTACTGCATAAAAGGTCTTTCCAATTTTCCGGACGAAAAGAAGGCGACAAATCTTATTATCCAAGCCATAAGGGACGACCACTACAAAGTGAGGATTGAGGCGATAAAGGCTTCAAAGGAACTTTCGCTTACGGATGCGCTTGAATATCTTATATATCGCTCAAAAAACGATTCTGAAAATGCGGTGAAAAAGGAATGTTATCCTGCCATCGCAAAAATGAACACTTCCCAAGGAAACGAGTTTCTTGTCTCTCAGTTGAAGGAAAAGAAAGTTCCCGACGCTACAAAAAAGATGATATGCGAGGCTCTTTTTGAAAACGGAGAAGCGGGTGAGAGCGAGATAATAGAGCTTTCCAAAGACGTGCTTAAAGACGACAGAAGAAAAGACCTTAGAGCTTCGCTTGGAAAACTTTTCATAAAATATGCCCGTCCTTCTTACGGCGAGATAGACATTCTCTATCTTCAGTCAAAAGATGCCGTAACTGTAAGCCAGGGGCTTGAACTTTACAGAAAAGGCCGCTACGAAGCCGCCCTTCCGTTCGTTCAGGCTATAGCAAAGGATGGAAAAGCCAAGGACTCCAACAGGAATACGGCAAAGAAAATCCTTGGCATAAAAGACGAGGCTGAAGAAAACAAGGATGGCGCAAAGAGCAATGGGAACTAAAGAACGCTGTTCAGCAGTCTGTAGATTTTGTTTATCTTTGACTGCTCTTCCTTTGTGAAAAAATCCTCTTTGTCTACAAGAGTCTCAAGCGAATATATGCTTTCCTTGACCGCCGTATGAAGTCCTTTTGAAACCTTTGTCCAGTAATTTCCGTTTCCGTTGGTGTAGAGGGCGATAAGCCCATAGGATTTTGATTTCTTTTTTGCCTCCGCGACTTTAAGCACATTCTCTATTGCGCACGTGAGGTTTTCTGCGGCGTTCTTTTCGTCTATGCTGATGTTCAGATTCCTGTTCCATTTTTTTCCGTTTAGAGGGGTGAAATCTATGTGGGCGGAAAGGTTAAGTATTTGGCTCATCTTGACGTCCTCGAAAAGGCTGTAGCCGTCCGGATAGACAATTTTTCCGCATAGCCCTTTAGGAACATCATTTTTATCTGAACCTGCGTTTTTAAGCGCGCGTTTTAGTTCTTCTACAGGAAGAATCACTGTGTTCCTTCCTTTTATTTTTTCTACCGTGAAGCAGGTTCCTGAAAGATTGAATGTACGCTTTCCTTCAGAACCATAGGATTTTTCTAGAAAGTTTTTGTTTCTTTCTTTTTTCTGTGAGGCGTTTTTCCCGGAATGACTTGATGCGGCATCCAGTCTTGGAAGTATGTCATCTGAAAGTTTTCCGAGGATGTTCCTTGTAAGCGGCGAAACGCTCATCGCAAACATTCTTGATGTTCTTACTATCTCGCCTGCCACTATGTAAAGAGGTTCTTTCCTGAACATTACGCTTCCGGGATGTATGAAAATCTTGTCGGCTGTCAGGCTTCTATAGGATTCTCTTCCGCTTCTTTCGCAGACGAACTGTATCATTCCCGACGCTATGCAGGTAAGATAATCCGACTTGCCGCCGCCTCCGACTATCGGAAGTCCCATGTGTCCTACGATTTCTTTTAACTGTTCGTCTATGTTCTGGATTTCTAGCATCATTCTGAGGTCAAGATAGTTTTTTTCGCAGAACATCGCCTTGTTCTGGGAATTTGTGAATTCGGAAAAAAGTTTCAGGTATGAGACAAAATCTCCTTCAATTTCCTGGAAGCGGTGGTGTGCCTTTCTTGCCTCCATTTCCTCTCCCGGCGGAAGAACATAAGGCGAATTCGCAGAAAGGAAGGACGATGCTATAAGGACTTCTTCCATAACATCGGGATATTTCATTATTGATTCAACAATTATCCTTGATACCCTGGGTTCAAGCGGAAAATTAACCATTAGTTTTCCGATGGAGCTAAGGTTTCTTTCTTCGTCAAGCGCTCCGAGCATATCAAGGGTATCTATCGCTCCGATTATTCCTTCCTTTCCGGGATGAG
The DNA here is from genome assembly GCA_905372235.1 of uncultured Treponema sp. Classification (GTDB taxonomy): domain Bacteria; phylum Spirochaetota; class Spirochaetia; order Treponematales; family Treponemataceae; genus Treponema_D. The sequence goes on along the minus strand of CAJPOF010000004.1, from coordinate 40,818 downwards.
AGATGAAGTCAAATCCCATGAAATCGGTGATTCCAAGATCCGCCATCTGAAGAACGACTTCGCTTAAATCAGTCCTGTAGATTTCTTCAGTCGTATAAAGCGGACGGCTTTCAAAATCCTTTCTTCCGTAAAGGCGGTAGCAGGTTCCCTCTCTTGTGCGACCCGCCCTGCCTCGCCTTTGATTGCAGCTGGCTTTTGAGACCTGTGTCTCGCTTAACGTGGAAGTGAATGTCCTTGGATTGTAAAAATTCAGTTTTGCAAGTCCGGAATCTATCACCGTGGTTATGTCAGCTATTGTCACGGAAGTTTCTGCTATATTTGTGGAGATTATTACCTTCTTTTTTCCTTTTGGCGGCTCAAGGAACACTCGTTCCTGGTCTTCTTTTGAAAGCCTTCCGTAAAGCGGCAGGGTATGGAGCTTGGAGGCATAGTGGCTGTGGTCAAGATACCTCATGCAGTCCTTTATGATTTTTTCGCCGGGAAGAAATATGAGTATTCCTCCGTCATCTCCGTTGTCAAGAACCCGCCTGACGGTTTCTCCTATTTTTTGAAGAAGCATGTCCGACGCTTCTTCGCTTATGGTGGAGGCGGGAATCTTTGGCGGATCGTATACCATGGCGACCGGAAAAGTTACCGTGTCTATAGTCACAATCGGGCAAAGTCCGAAATACTGAGAGAAAGCCTCTGCGTTCATGGTTGCGGAACTTACGATTATCTTGAATTCTTTTCTTACCTCAAGGACTCGTTTAAGAAGTCCGAGCGCAAAATCTATGTTCAAAGACCTTTCATGCGCCTCGTCAACCATGATGACAGAATATTTTGAAAGCCACGGATCAAGTTTCATCTCCTGAAGAAGCATTCCGTCTGTCATTATCTTGATTTTTGTGGTTTCGTTCGTCTTGTCCTCGAATCTCATCTTGTAGCCGACAAGTCCCGGATAGCTTGTGCCAAGCTGTTTTGATATGAACTCGCTTACGCTGAGCGCGGCTATCCTTCTGGGCTGCGTTACGGCAATCATTCCTGTCGAGTCGTATCCGGCTTCGTGAAGTATTACAGGGATTTGGGTTGTCTTTCCTGAGCCTGTGGGGCTTTGGACGACAATAACCTGGTTTTCTTTGAGCGCCTCAAGGATTCTTTCTTTCTGTTCGTATACAGGAAGGGATTTGTAGTCTATTGCCATATAAAAGTTTCCTTTGTTTTTTCCGTTATTTCTTTCCGGCGGGCGATGTATGAAGCCCATTCGGTTCTGTTTTCTTTATTAAGGTCGTTTATGAAATCTTCATCAAGTTTTTTCACGAGAAAATTTCTTTCGGTATCTATGTATGTGGTTATGTAGTGAGCCTTTGTCTCGGTCACTGAAACCTGCGGAACGTCTTCATTATAGTGCTTTGTAAGTTTTACTTCAAACAACAGTCCGTCTCCCGTGTATTCACGTGGATTTTCAGGTTTTGAAAACATGGGATTCCGTCTCTGTCCGCTTATAGTGTTCCCGTTCCCGTAGAAAATAAGTTTTTTTACAAGGGAAGTTTTTGAGTCGCCATAAATCTCATATTCCCTTATGACGTGCGGATGGTTTGCCCATACGATATCCGCTCCGCTTTCAAGAAAGTCTCTGTATAAAGCCTTCCGACTTTCGTCCACCTTTGAAACATATTCTTCCTCGCTTGTATGAACGGAAAGGACAAAAAAATCTACCTCTTGTTCTATCCTTGTTTTTTTTATGAAGCGGGTAAGTTTTTTCCTTTCGTTTTCTGTAGGCGGAACATAGTTCAAGGTTTTGTTGTAGTAGGGCGGAAGGTTCAGAAGTTCCGTGATTGCGACAAAAAGAATCCTGAAACCGTTTTTTTCTATGATTGTATAGTCAAAATCATCTTCAAGCGATTTATCCTTTATGCCCGAAAAATATATAGGTCTTTCAGAGCCTTTAAGTTCTTCCTTCAAATCACAGAATGTCTTTCTTGTTGAATAAAGCCCGATAAGCCCCTGATCGTTTGAGTGGTTGTTTGCTAGCGAAAAAACGTTGAATCCCGCCTCTATTGCTTTTCTTACGTAGTCGGAGTGCATGTTGAACCTGGGGTATCCTTCCCATTTTTTGGAATCCATAACCGGAGATTCTATGTTTGCGAACGAAAAATCCGCGCCTGACACAAGAGGTTTTACGTCAGTCCAAATAAGGGAAAAATCCTTCATGGAAAAATTTTCTTCATGCGCCATTATGTCTCCGCCAAAAAGTAGGGTTAAAGAGACTGGCTCATGCGCCGCATTTTCCATAGGCTTTCCTGTGGAGGCGCAGCCGTATAGAAAAAATAGCGGCACGATAAGCGCGGCGAGTATTTTTCCAGTTATGTTAAATTTCATTAATCCGGAGGCGTTTTAGACTAGCTTCCCTGAACCAATGTTATCGCGACGGTAACAACAATGTCCTCTACGGAACAGCCTCGGCTAAGGTCGCTTATAGGTTTTGCGAATCCTTGAAGGATAGGCCCATAGGCGTCAGCGCCGGAAAGCCTTTGGACAAGTTTGTATCCAATGTTTCCTGCGTTCAGGTTCGGAAATATTATTGTGTTTACCTTCCCTTTTACGGGACTTTCGGGGGCTTTTATGGCTGTAACCTCAGGAATCAAAGCCGCGTCAAGCTGAAGTTCTCCGTCAATAAGCATATCCGGCGCTTTTTCTTTTGCGATTTTCAAAGCTTCCTGCACTTTGAGAACCGACGGGTCTTTTCCGCCGGAACCTTTTGTGCTGAACGAAAGCATAGCCACCACAGGTTCAACTCCAAGAAGAGCCTTGCATGTTTTTCCTGCCGCCACGGCGATGTCGGAAAGCTGTTCTGCATCCGGGTCGGGAACTACTGCGCAATCTGAAAAAACAAGAAGTCCTTCATGTCCCCATTTTTTGTCGTGTGTGTCCATTATGAAGCATGAGGAAGCCGTTTTTGAACCTTGGGCGGTTTTTACGATTGTAAGACCTGCCCTGAGCATGTCCGCCGTAGAAGAAATCGCTCCCGACACCATGGAATCGGCTTTTCCCATGTGAACCATCATCGCTCCGAATTTCATAGGATCGGCTATTTCTTTTAGAGCCTTATTTCTGTCCATGAGCGGATTTCCGTTTGCGTCGACTTTCTTTTTCCTGAGTTCAAAATATTCATTTCCAAAATCGTTGAGCCATTCCGATTCCGACGGATCTATCGTGGTGATTCCTTCAATGCTCACTCCTTTTTTGGAAGCGGTCTTTTCTATTTCCGCCCTGTTTCCAAGAAGGATGACTTCCTTTGCGATTCCTTCCGCCTTTATTTTTACGGCGGCCTGCACAGTCCTTTCCTCCGTTCCTTCCGGAAGGACTATAGATTTTTGCAATGCCTTTGCCTTTCTTTTAATTTCCGCTACAAAATCCATATTGACTCCTAAAAAATCTATGAAATAAAATCCGCTTTGAAAAATTAATTTTAAACGGATTTTTTTAGTTTCTGCGAACATAATGCAGAAACTCTTGTCCGTGCAGGAAAAACTAGGCGTTTAAGCGTTTTTTCCGATTCCGAACCAAGGGAACTTATTATAGCACAGAATTATGCTATTTTGCATTTTAATACAAAGATTTGTGTTGATTTCCGTACGGTTTTTTGACTTTTGTAAAAAATATAAAAAACGAAAAAAATCCTAGTCGATTATGTTTCTTTTTACCCTGCATGATATTGAAGTCATTACCTCGTAGGGAATCGTTCCTGTCATGTCTGCTATGTCGCGTGCGTCCAGGATTGCCCCGTTTCCTTTCGGTCCGAATATTATTGCCTTGTCCCAGATGTTCACGCCGTTTTCCGTAGAACCCAAGTCTACCATGCATTGGTCCATGCAGATTCTTCCGATGACGGGGTAGGCTTTTCCGTTTATCGAGACTAAAAGCCCCGGAGAGCATCGTCTTAGAAGTCCATCGGCATATCCTATGGGGAGGACTGCAATCATGGTGTCTTCTTTGGCTTTCCATGTCCTTCCGTAGCTTACAAAATGATTTTTTCTTATTTTTCTTATGGAACTTACTTTAGTCTCAAGCTGCATCACAGGCTTGAGATTCATTTTTATTCCTTTTCCTTCAAGATATTCTTTCGACACTCTGTCAGCGTAGTAGCCGTACAGAATTATGCCGGGGCGAACCATGTCAAGCTGCATTTCAGGAAAAGCGATGGATGCTGCGCTTGCGGAACAAGTCCTTATTCCCGGATCGAGCCCTTCGTCTTCGATGGATTTTATCGCCTTGGTGAACAGGGCAAACTGTTCTTTTGTGTACGCTATGCTCTCTTCGGAAATGTCGTCAGATACGGAAAAGTGCGTGATTGTTCCGGAAAGAAAAAGGTGCGGCTGAACAGAAATTTCCTTTGCGATTTTGTGCGCATCTTCCGGATAGCAGCCAATCCTTCCCATTCCCGTGTCTATTGCAAGAAAAACGGAACATTTTTTTTCAAGTTTGGCGGCGGTTTTTTCAAGCAGCGAGATGTATTCGCTCTCAAAGGCAAGCGGCGTAATGTCGTTTTTCACGATGTCCGATAAATCGTCGGGGTCGGAAAGGCTTAGAAGAAGCAGTTTTGTCTTTATTCCGCACGCCCTGAGTTCTTTTCCTTCTTCGACCGTTGCTATCGCAAGGTATTCGGCTCCAAGGCTTTCGTAGATTTTTGCAGAATTCAACGCGTCGTTTCCGTATGCGTTTGCTTTCACCGCACAGCACAGCCGGACACCTTCTTTTAGATTTTTCTTTATTTCGTTTACGTTGTTGATTAGATTCTCAGAATATATTATCGCTTTTGTACATCTCATATGATACCGCCGTTTTTTATTTCCGCCACAAGATAAAAAGAGCCTGCTACAAGTAGAATATCGGTTTCTTTCATCTGTGATTTTAATGTTTCAGTCGCCTCTCTGACATCGGGCATCGCTTCCGCTTCTATTTTTAATTCTTTTGCGATGGAAAGAAGTTTTTCGCTGTCCGAATTCCTTACGGACTTTGGCTCTGTGAATACGATTTTTTTAAAGATTCCTTTAAAAAGTTTAATCATTCCTTTCATGTTTTTGTCGCCTGCGCAGGAAAAAAGAAGAAGTTTTTCTTTGTCGGGAAAAATTTCTTTTATTGTGCGGATGGCGTTTGACACGCTTCCTACAGTGTGCGCCCCGTCCATCACGATGTTCCCGTGTATCTCAAACCTTCCCGGAATGAACGCATTTGAAAGTCCTTTTTCGATGGATTTTAACGAAATCTTTGGAAAAGCGGTTTTTACGGCGACGTATGCGGTTTCTGCGTTTTCCGCCTGTTTTTTCCCAATAAGACGCATGCAAGTCTTAATCTTTTCATTTTCAGACGAGAATTCAAGATTCATTTTTCCATCGGTGTAAAAAATTTTTTGAACGGAACATATTTTCCGTACAAGAAGCGCATCGCTTTTTCTTTCCGTGCATGTCTCAAGGAATACATTTTCAGCATCTTTGTGTATCTGTCTTGATATGACGCAAGGAATCCCTTCTTTTATGATTCCGGCTTTTTCTTTTGCAATCTTTTTTATGGTGTTCCCAAGAAATTCCGTGTGTTCCTTTTCTATCGGAGTGATGACGGAAACCCTAGGCTTCAAGATATTTGTCGAATCGAGCCTTCCTCCAAGTCCCACTTCGTAGACGGCAAAATCGCATTTTGCTTCAACAAAGCAGAGGAACGAAAACAAAGTAACAAGCTCAAACCATGTGAATTTCCTGCCTCTGGGAATCTCTTTTTCATCGATGGAGGTAACTGCCGATACCAGAACAGAAGATGCCGCATCGTATACAGAATCGCAGAAAAATCCGTCTGCCGTTCCGATTCTTTCTCTTATGTCGCTTATGTGAGGGGATGTGTAAAGTCCGCAGTTCAGGCCTTCTTCTTTCAGTATGCTTGCTATCATCGAAGAGACGCTTCCTTTTCCTTTTGAGCCTGCCACGTGAATGCAAGGAATTTTATCCTGCGGATTTCCAAGTTTTCTTGCAAGAAATTTCATGGAATCAAGCCAAAATATTCCTTTTTTTTGGCTCTTCTCAAAATTCAGGTATCTGTCAAGCCAGTTCTGAAAGTCCTTCAAGGTCATGATGATATGATAGCGATTTTTTTTCCGAATGTTAATGAAAATAATTTTTAGGAAAATCGTTTCCTGTGGAATAAAAACTGAAAATATGACATCATTAGTCATCCTAATGAAATCAGGAACGGATATGCAAGAATCGATTAATAGCGCTACATACGAGGCTGCCCTTGAGGCGAGCAGAAAACTTGAGGCAGACCTTCTGAAAAATCCTAAGGCATATAGAGTGCTTACCGGAGACAGGCCTACCGGTCGTCTTCATATCGGGCATTATTTCGGCTCTCTTCAAAATAGGGTTCGGCTTTCAAAGCTCGGAGTTCCAACGATGATTCTGATTGCGGACTACCAGGTGCTTACTGACCACGATGCGTATCAGGAAATAAGTCAAAACACAAAGCAGCTTGTGATAGACTATCTTGCTTCCGGCATCGAACCCGGAAAAGATGTCATTATATATCCGCACAGTTACGTTCCGGAGGCGAACCAGCTTTTGGTCCCGTTTCTTACGCTTGTGTCCAATGCGGAACTTTCAAGGAATCCTACGGTCAAGGAAGAGATTCAGGCGGCTGGAATAACCAACGTGAACGCCGGAATGTACACATATCCTGTGCATCAGGCGGTGGACATTCTTTTCTGCAAGGGAAACGTAGTTCCTGCCGGAAAAGACCAGCTTCCGCACGTTGAGATGGCTCGTACGATTGCGAACCGTTTCAACAAAAAATTCTGCAAGGAAGAAAATCCGGTTTTTCCTCTTCCGCAGGTGCTTCTTTCAAAAACCCCAAGCATAATGGGACTTGACGGTTCCCAAAAGATGTCTAAAAGCCGTGGAAACGCAATAATGCTAAGCGCGACTGAGGATGAGACGGGAAGGCTTGTAAAAAAGGCAAAAACCGACGGAGAACGACTTATAACGTATGATCCAGTAAATCGCCCGGAAGTTGCGAACCTTCTCCAGCTTGTATCCTTATGCACGAAAGAAGAACCAAAAGATATAGCAGAAAGGATAGGGGACGGCGGCGGCGGAATGTTGAAAAGCGAACTTACCGAAGCGTTGAACGAGACTTTGCGGCCTTTACGAAAAAGGCGCATGGAACTTGAAAAAAATCCTTCATACATACGGGATGTTCTTTTGGATGGAACAAAACGGGCAAGGGAAATTGCAGAAAAAACCCTCGAGGAAGTCCGCGCCGCAATGAACATGGTGATATAGCTAAAAAATTATGATTTTGGATAAAACATGAAAAAGAATCTTGGAGCGAAGTCTGCTCTATATCCGATGCCGGTCTTCATAATAGGAACTTACGACGAGAACGGAATCCCCGATGCGATGAACGCAGCTTGGGGAGGAATCGCAGACGATTATAAGATAAACATATGTCTAAGTCCTGAGCATAAGACTGTGAAGAATCTTTTGAAAACCGGAGCGTTCACGGTTCATATTGCCGATTCCTCTCATGTCGCTGAATGCGATTACCTTGGGATTGCAAGCGGAAATAAGGTCCAAGACAAGATAGAAAATTGCGCCTTTCACGTAACTCGGAGCGAGTTTGTAAATGCTCCTGTAATTGAAGAACTTCCCATGGTTCTTGAATGCGAGGTGATTAACTATGATGCGCCCACTTGCCGCCTTTTGGGAAGCATAAAAAACGTCGCTGTTGACGAAGCTTTCCTTGACGAAAACGGAAATGTCATTGTTGAACGGCTTTCTCCCATCACATACGATCCTTTCAACAATGAGTATATTGTCCTTGGAAAAGCGGTGGGAAAAGCGTTCTCCGCCGGAAAAAAGTTCATCGAAAAGAAAAAACTTTAGACAGGCTATTGACATATCGCCTGTGGTTTTGGTATATTCCTTTCATCGTAATTTTTCGGGCAGTTAGCTCAGCTGGTACGAGCGTCTGGTTTACACCCAGGATGTCGGGAGTTCGATCCTCTCACTGCCCAAAAGCCTTCCGTTTTTTCGGAGGGCTTTTTTTTATGTGCGATTTTTTGAATTGTCGAATCTTACGCACCACGGGATAGCCGTCTTTCAAAACGAAAAAAAAACTGCCCCAAAGGATAAAATCCTTTGGGGCAGTTTTTTGCTTTCTGTTTTATGAATTGCTTTATAGTGCCTCAAGATTGTTTTTCTTCAGAAGGCGAACCCTGCCTGAAGTTTCGGAGACAATCACGTATTCACTTGTTATTGTCATCGGCGTGCTTGGGCTTATGTTCACGTTGGATTTCAGTAAAAGCGTAAGATCCGCTCTGTATTTTCCTACAGCCCAGCCGTTTGCGCTTTTTATCACGCAGTAGTATTCTCCGTTATCCTGCACAAGCACGGATTCTTCCGCCACTGTCTCGTTGGATTCTTTTATTATTTCCATCGTATCGGGAGAAAGAAGGACGAGTTTTACCGCTCCGTTTCCCGAATTTTCTCCTGCAATCGCGATGAAATTTCCCGCCGCCGAGAACATCGTCCTGTTTCGTATGACTGTTACCGGAGAAGACTGTATTATTTCTCCGTTGTTGGTATTTACCTTTATAAGACCTGAAAGCATGGAAGCCTCGTCCGTAAGCCGTATGGCATATGCGCTTGGAGCTCGTGAGTTTTCAATTTCCTTCTTAATGACTTCCTGCTGGTCGTTTGCGATTGTCTTGCGTTCTGTCTGCGCTTCGTCATTTTTTTTGTCCGCCATCTGCTGCTGTTCGTTGGCGGTCTTTTCGGCATTTTCTACGACTTTTTCCTGCTCTTTTTGTACCGTCTGTTGCTTTTCGTAGGTTTCCTGCTTTTTCTGAGCTTCGGCTTGGGCTTTTTTGTCCCTCGGATTTTCTTCAGCTTGCTTTTTAGCCGTTTCCGCCTCGGTTTTTGCCTTATCCGTCTTTTTTTGTACCTCTACAAGTTTTTTCTTTTCTTCGGTGGCTGTTTTCTGAGCGTCCTGAGCCTTCTTTGTGGCTTCCTCCGCCTCGCGTTCCTTGATGTCAACCATGTTTTTTCTTGCTTCTATGTTTTTGTCGTCGTCTTCCTGCATTCTTTTTACGACTTCTGTGCTTGTGATGACGGTTGTATCAATTGTGCTTAACCCTCCGTTCACGTCGTACAAAGGAATTACAATCTGGGAAGAACCCGGCCATTCCCTATAGTTTACGGAAAGTCCGCATGACGAGGAACTAAGGTTTCCAGTAACGACCTTTTTGTATTTTTCCAAAAATTTATCAAGGTTTCCTCTGTAGACCGCATTGTACACGGTTACAAACACGGCGATTGTTCTTGCGTCGCTTTCGCTGTAGCCGTAACTTTCTTCGATGTAGGCGGCTATTATGCGCCTTAGGTTGTCTATGTGGTCAACGCCCGCATCTTTTCCCAAAAGAATTATGTCCGCATCAAGTTTTCCTTTTTCGGAAGGGTCTACGGCATGAATCACCGAATATCTTGAAGGATTCCCGGCCCTTGTACTTGAAGACCTGCTGGATGCAATGGCTTTTCCCATATCAGAACCGATTTTTCTTATGCTTGAAATCGAATCTATCTTTGAATGAGGTCCTGTGTAGTTTATGAACACTATGGCGTTATTTCCTACGCTTCTAAGTTCGGTTTCGTTCACTTCCAAAGCTGACAATGACAAAATGCTTGCCGCAAAAATAAGTGCGGCAAATATAGACTTGTTTAATCTCATAAAAATCCTCCAGCTGTTTCCACAGCGAAAACATTATACACTAAATTTTCCTTTATTCTATATCTTTAGTTCCGCAATTTTTGAAAGATTTTTTCTTGCCTCTTCCCTGACGATGGACGGATATTTAGGAGAAAGGAGTGTTTTTTGGATTTCCATTCCGTATGCGAAAAAAGACGGCCGCCCCATGAATCTGCATATCTTTAAGACAGAATCGCTCATGGAAACAAGAACAGCGGATTTTTTTTCATAAATGCTGCTCATCTTCAAGCGAATTGCGTCCAGCATAAGATTTTCAGGATCGTAGCCGCAATCTCCGGCTGCGTTTACAAGGGTTTTAAGAAGAGCGTCGTTTGTCTCGTTTTTTATAAGATTTGCGATAAGACGAGCCGAATCGTCCGTTCCGAGCGTTGAAAGTTCCTTGAAAACAAATGAAAGCGACGGAAAATCTGTGTAGAACGAACTTGGATTTTCATAGCCGTTTGTTACGGACACAGTGGCGGATTTTTCCATGTAGCCTTGGCATATTGAAAAAATCTCTTCGGAATAGCGCATTTCCTTGCTTCCGTAGTTTCCTTCCAAAAGCGCCTTAAATCTTTCTTCGGAAACTATGTCCCTTGGAATCTCAGGGATGTAGGAAAAAAGAAGTCTGGTTTCTTTTAGTTTAAGAAGATTTTCATATGAAAATAAGTTTTTCTTTTTGCCGGTTTCCGTTTTTTTTCGGCCGACGCTTACAATCGTCCTGAATGCGTTCAGTGTCCATGAAAAGCCTGTCAGCACGATGTGGTTTTCTTTTGTGTAAAAAAGATAGTTCCAACCTGAAATCTTGTTTTCTTTTGAAGGAAGGGTAGCGGTGAAGAGGCATTTTCCGGATGCGTCCGTTACTGTAGCGTTTTTTCCGTCCGAAAGAAATATGCCTTCTTTTCCGTAGATTCTTGATGCGCACGTAAGGTTGTCGAAACTTATTTCAGGGACATGGAATATGTTTTCTACGATTCCGTTTTCTTCGCCGAACAATATGATTTTTACGTTTCCGGAGCTGTTTTTAAGGAGTGCCGCCATGCTCTTTTCCAAAGGAACAAGCATTATTCCCCTTGACGTAATTGTCTGTGAGAACGCTCCATCGTCCGAAGGTATCGCCCATTTTGTAACAGTGCTTGACCTTCCGTCCTTGTCTTTTTTTGCGGAGACAAGACCGATTCCGCCGTCCAAAAAACTTAAAAGAAGTCCGTGCGCCGTGCTTTTTGCGTCCGATATTCTTGCGGCGAACGTTATTGTCTCGATTGAAAAACCGAACGGAGAAAACCTAAGTCCGTTGTCCTTTCCGTCGTGGGATTCTTCAAGAAAGGCGACCAGCGTTCCGTCGTCAAGTTCCTGAATCGGAATTGCTTTCAATTTGGGGGTCTTCATGCTCCATTTTTGGATTCCGTTTACTCCTATGCATGCTATCTCTTCCTTTCCCTGAACCAAAATCCGTCCGTCCTTTCCTGTAACCGGTTTTCCGGTTATTTCAAAGCCCACGTCCTTTGACCATAGTGTAAGTCCGCTTGGGTTTACAAGGCTTACATTCGACAAGTCCGACACAAGGATTGCAAAATCGCCTGAAAGAACCGAGATGAAGTTCGGATTTTTTGTCTTTACCGCATGATCCCAAAGTTTTTTTCCGCTTTCGGAATAGCCTGTTAAAAGTTTTCCGTCTGTAAGGACCACAAAACCGTAGCTTGTCTGCTCGGGCTTTAATATTGCCTTTCCGCTCATCACGTTTGTCCAGCTTGCGTTTTCATAGGAAAGTTGTATTGATTCCTGCGCATGGAATAGCGGCGAAAAAGAAAGAAAAAGCACAAGGAACGGCACTGACATTCGGATTGTGGAAAATGCGTTTTTTCTGTTTTGTTTTAGAATGTTTTTTTTATGTTCCTGCATTTTGTTTTTTGTTTCGACGGGCATTTTCAGCTCCTTTCAAGGCACACAAGACTTTCGATATGTGCCGTGTTCGGATAAAAATCCAATATGAACGCGTCTTTTATTCTGTAGCCTGATTTTAAAAGTTTTGAAACATCTCTTGCCTGCGTGGAAGGATTGCACGACACGTAGCGGATTTTTGGGATTTTAGACGTGCACAGATAGTCAAGAACCGTTTTTTCAAGTCCGCTTCTCGGCGGATCAAGAACGGCTGCGTCGAAAAGCGTTTTATCGCATGAACGAATCCATGCCTCTCCGCTAAGCCCGATTGAAGTGTGGTTCCTTCCGTAAAGATTTTTTTCCGCATAGACAAGAGCGTCTCTATTGTGTTCGACAAGAGTTACGCTTTCAAACTTGTCGCAAAGGAATGTGGAAAACGTTCCGCAGCCTGCGTAAAGGTCAAGGGCGGCTTTCCCTGAAATGTCTTCCGTAGTTTTTAGGATTGCTTTTTCCAACACTTCTATGTTCGACTGGAAAAAGCCTCGCACGTCGAAGGCGATGTTTTTTCCAAGAAGATTGATGTTTGCTTGGTTTTCTTCGGAGATTACAGTTCCCGAATATATATTTCTTGGCTTTTTGAGCCTTGCGTTTTTTCTTGTGTCTTTTTGGGTAAGTTTTTCTTCCGTACGCGAGACTATAAGTTTCTCTTTTAGTTTTTCGTGGGCGAAAATGTTTTTTCTTCCTTTTCCTCTTTTTTCCGTGGGAGTTGTTTTAAGCCAATCATTTATGTTTTTGTGTGCTACCGGACAATATTCTACAGGAACAGGACGGTTGCTCCCTCTTTCCGAAAAACAGCCGTCGTTCAGTTGGATTCTTGCCCTGTATCCGGTTTCTTTCCCGGATATTGTTAAAGGCTCTGTGATTTTGATTCCGTTTGAGCTGAAAAGTTCTACGAATATCCTGCTTTTCAGTTCCTTTTGGTATTGAGCGTCAATGTGCATCATGTCGCAACCGCCGCATTTTCCGTACAAAGAGCAGAACGGCTTTACTCTGTGAAATGAAGGCTCAAGGACGTTTAGAATCCTTCCTTCGTCAAAATCTTTGTGTTCTTTTGTGATTTCTATCTCCAGTTTTTCTCCGGGAACGGCATACGGGACAAAAACCGTTTTCCCGTCTATTTTCCCTATACAATTTCCACCAAATACGAATTTATCTGCTATAATGGTATGCGACTTCATGTTCTACAATACTAGCAAAAATATTTTTTTTAGTGGAGTGACTAAATGCAGACAGAGAAATTTTTTCAGACGATGAAAGACGGAACCGAAATAGCCGTGAACCGATGGATTCCGGACAACGAAGAAGACATAAAGGCGGTGATAGTGCTTTCCCACGGAATGCTTGAGCACGCCCTAAGGTACGACAGGATAGGCTCGGACTTTGCCGACAAGGGTTTTGTGTTCAGCGGACACGACCACCGAGGTCATGGACGGACGGCTTTCAATGCGGAACAGAAGGGAACGGGAGAATTCGCTCTTCTTTCAAAAAGCGATGGATTCAATCTTGTGGTATCCGACCTTGAGGAAATCATAGGAAAAGTCAAGGCTGACTTCCCCGGAAAAAAAGTCATTCTTTTGGGACATTCGTTCGGCTCTTTTGTGGCGCAGGCTTTCATCGAACGAGCCGGAAAAAAAATCGATGGCTGCGTGCTTTCGGGAACCTCAGGACCAAGGCGTTCTGCAGTCCGCAGCGGTCTTTTCGTTACATCCCTGATGATGCTTTTCCATAAAAAGAACTACAAATCCATTGCCCTGCAGAAAATGGCGTTCAAAGGCTACAACGACCGCTTTGGAGAAATAAAGACTGGGCTTGAATGGCTTTCCAAGAGCGAAAGCAACATAGAAATGTACATGAACGATTCGTGGTGCGGCGGAGTTGCGACTCTGGGATTTTTCAGGGATATTTTCAAAGGACTGAATGACATTCACAAGAAAAATAACATGAAAAAGATTCCTTCTTCGCTTCCGATTCTTTTTGTCACCGGAGAGGAAGACCCTGTCGGGGATTACGGAAAGACAATCAGGGCGCTTGCCTCGGATTACAAGAACAATGGGGTTAAGGTCGTCGAGACAAAATTCTATGAAGGATACAGACACGAAATCCTGAACGAGGAGATTTCCGAGCGGGTGATGGACGATATCGTTAGTTGGATAGGCTCTAACGTGATTTAGGAACGGTAAAGCCGCCTCCTAAAGCCTTCAATTTTTAGGGCTTACGTATGAAAAATGCATAAACAGAAAAGAGGCTCATAATAAAATAAAAAAGGCTGCACTCCCGGCAGCGGCAATGCCGCCGAGCCGCTCTGACCGATGGCAAGCAAAATTTCGAAGAAATTTTGCGCAGTCCGATTCCGATTTCGGTCAGTCGCGGAGAATGGCAGGGCTGCCGCTTGGAGTGCAGCCTTTTTTTTCGGTAACGGTTGTTTTTTGGGGAATATAGATTCTTATGCGTAAGCTCCGCTTCAATCCTTGTTGAACATTGACTAATCCGCTTGATAGGAAATATAATCTTTTCATTGTGTTGATTAGATATGGAACAGACAGGAAGGGTAAGCCTGTAAAAAAGGCTGTCATCTATACCAAAAACGAGCATGGAATTTCCTTCGACAATGTGGATTTTGATGCCGTAATGATTATAAGACGCCTGAAGGATGCGGGCTTCCATTCCTACATAGTAGGCGGCGCTGTCCGGGATTTGGTTACAGGTAATTCTCCCAAGGATTTTGACATCGTGACAGACGCGACCCCTTCAAGGATAAAAAGGATTTTCAGGAATTCAAGGATAATCGGAAGACGGTTCAGGATTGTGCATATAGTATGCGGTCCCAAGATATTCGAGGTAAGCACGTTCAGAAGCAATGCGGAAGGCTCGGTCGGAAACGATTTTGGCTCTATGGACGAGGATGTTATGCGAAGGGACTTCACGATGAACGCCCTTTACTACGACCCCATTCAGGAGCAGGTGATAGACTATGTGGGCGGAATGAGGGACATAAAAAAAAGAGTGCTAAGACCCGTGATTCCGCCGGAGCGGATTTTTGTTGAAGACCCGGTAAGAATGCTCCGTGCTGTAAAATATTCTGCAAAACTTGGGGCGAAAATGCCTTTTTCGTTGCGCTTCAGGATAAGACATTGTGCAGGGCTTCTTTCGTCAATCTCTCCTTCAAGGCTTACAGAAGAACTTTTAAAGATAATAAACAGCGGCGAGGCAAAAAAAATAGTAGAAGAGGCGTTGGACACAGACCTTTACATGGCGATTCAGCCTTCGGCAAGCGCGATGATGTACGCCGAGAGGAGTTTCGAATCCGCATACATGAAAAGTCTTGGGGAACTGGACTCTTTTGTCGAAAAAAATCCCGACTCAAGGCTTGGAAAAAAACTTGTGTTCCTTATAAGAGATTTTATATACACGCTCACAGACTGGAAAAAAGAAATTGAGTGTAAATCAGTGCAGGCGGAACTGTACGCAAGGACGTGGACAGAATGCAGGGCCTTTGTCCTTCCGATGAATCCGCAGAGGTCTGAACTGGAGTATGCGGTAAAATCCGTGCTGTCGGAAATGGGAATAAAGTTCAAGGCAAAAAAAGATTCTTCGGCTAAATCTTCAAAAAACGATGGAGCAAAATCCGAATCCAAAAAGGAAAAATCGCCTTCGGTAAAACCGGAGAACGCTAAAACTCTTTACGGAAAACTTTCGGATGCGAAAAAGCCGGGAAACAAGAATGGTGGAAAACTTTCCTGCAAAAATCCCGGATTAAGGAAACCCAAAATCGCAGAATCAATGCTTGTTACCTGACAATGCGCGGCGGTTTTTCGTCGATGTATTCCGTTCCGGTAATCTTGTCTATTATAAAACTTACTTCTTCTATCAATATTCCCGTGTAGGATTCTATGTTCTCGATTACGTACTGCTGCATCTTGTGGAGTTTTCCCGTAAGCTGAGTGCCGAACGGTACGTCTATCGTGATGGATATTCTGTAGCCCCTGTTGTCGGTTTTTATGCTCATCTTTTTTATCCTGACGGCAGGGTCGGTCTCGTAGACGCAGTGCATGACCATCTGCGTGAGGGCTGCTTCCGAAATCTCAAGCCTTCCTTTTTTTGAGAATTCCGGCTGAACGACGGATTTTTCAAAAAGTCGTCCCGAATTGGAATCTTTTTTGCGGAAGAGCCTGTTTTTCCTGAAGAAAACTTTTATCGTGTTCGAAAAAATCTGCGGATAGTTCTGCTTTACTTCGATTGACGGGACGGGAATTACGTGTTTTCCTTCGATTTGGCGGGATTTTATGGCTTTTTCTATTTCTTCCCTGGTGGAAATTTCTTCGATGTGTATTATTTTTTGCGGCTGCGGAAGCTGAAGCCTTGCGGCGATTTTGTTCACCATCTTTTCGGAAGTTCCCAATATGAGGATTTTTTTTACGTGTTCCTTTTTAAGCCCTTTTGCAATCTCGTCCCGATGGTCTTTGTCGTCGAACAAGGCGACACGGACTGCGCCCATGTATGTTTTTTCTCTTTTTGCGCTGTGTCCTGCGACAATCTTGTCGTCTTTTATAAGAAGTCCGTCATCGATTATGGAACTGATTCCGTATTTTGCGGCAAGAAGTTTTGAGCGGAAACTTTTTCCCGTTCCGCTTGGTCCTACAAGGGCGAAAACGGATACAGGTTTTAATCCTTCTACTATGTCCTTGATGAAATTTCCCATAACGCCGATTATAAGCCTAAGTCCGCCGTTCGGCAATCTGCGGATTCCAGAAAAGAAATAAAGTCCTTTCCGAGCGGAGAGGATATTGATTCCGGAATCCCGATGCTGTTTTGGGGAAAGGAAAGTTTTTTTGCATGGAGGAAAAGTTTCCGGTTTCCTTTTATTTCTTTTGCTCCGTAGGCGGTGTCCCCAAGAAGCGGAAAACCGTGCAGGGAACTTTGGCTTCGAATCTGGTGCGTTCTTCCTGTGTGGATTATGAATTTAACGAGCGTTATTTCATGACGGTTGTAAGTTCCGTATGCAATCGGAAACGCTTCCGTGAACGCGTTTTTCCCGGAATCGGAAAGGCTTTCGCCGATTTCTGCGTTCACCGTCCTGAAAGCGTTTTTTTCGTTTTTGTTTGTTTTTTCTATCCTGTCGTTCCAGTTTCTAAAACCTTCCATTTTTCCTTGGACGATTGCGATGTATTCTTTTTTTATGCGGTGTTCCTTCATGTTCTCTGAAAACCATTTTGCACCGGTAAGACTCCATGAAAAAGCTATAAGCCCCGATGTCCTTCCGTCAAGGCGATGAAGAGGTCCGGGAGTAAACGAAAGAGAATGCGGATGAGGTTCAGAACCATAGATTTTTATCACGCCTTTTTCAAGGGAATCGCATTTTCCGTGCACGAGTGTTCCGTACGGCTTTTCAACGAATATAAGGTCGTCGTTTTTGAATATGATTTTTATGTCTGGTGCGCAGGTTTCTTTTTGTTCGGTTTGAAAGGATTTGTTTTTTTCTAAAATGAATTTTGCAATCTCAATCGAATCATTTTCGTTCAGATGTTCGGACGGCAAGGCTTTTTGCCCGTTCAGTTTTACAAGTCCTTTTCTTGTAAGCGAATATATTGAAGAAAGGCTGTGTTCCGGAAGCAGTTTTTTTAGCACCCTGTCAAACCTTCTTCCTTTGTCGTTTGGACCTGCCTTCAAGAGAGTGAAATCCATCGGCTGATTATAACAATTAAAATGGTATCGTTCCACTAGTAAAAAAAGCCCCGTGATGATAATATAAAGCCCATGTTTAATACTTTGAGCGAACAGGTTAAATCTTTGGTTACAAGCCCTGTGTTTCTTGCGGCGTTGACCAGCTGGTTTTCAGCGCAATTCATAAAGACAGTTATAAATATTCTTTATGGGCAGATTCACAGCCTGGGAGAACTCATTGAAAATCTTTTTTGGAAGACGGGCGGGCTTCCTTCAAGCCATTCTGCGCTTGTTACATCGGTAGCCACCACAATCGGATTCAGGAACGGACTTGGCTCGGACATCTTTCTGCTTTCTTTTGCGTTCCTGATGGTTACTGTCAGGGATGCTGTGGGCGTAAGAAGGTCAAGCGGCATGCAGGCAAGGAAAATAAATAATATCGGTAAAACCTTGGGAGAAAAAGGGATAATAGAATACAGGGCGATGAAGGAAGTCCAGGGACATTCCCCGATGGAAGTGACGCTCGGCTGCGTCCTTGGCTTTGTGCTTGGTCTTGCCTTTTCGGTTTTTTAGACGCATGGAAACATTAAAAAAATATGTGCTTCCTTCACTGGTCATAGTAGCCTCTCTTGTAGTTTTCGCGATTTTCAGGATAGTTCCTGCGGCGAAACTGTGGGAAGGCTATTCTGTCCTGTACGTTCCTTCCGAGGCAGACATCGGTTCTGTGGAAAACGTACTTTACAAAAACGGAATAAAAGAATTTTCTGCAAAGGAAAACCAGTCTGTTCCGCTCAACATAGCTTTGGAGTCCCCGGAGGTGGCTCTTTCTTCTTCGACTTTAAATCCTAAGCGCGAATATCTTTTTGAAAGGGAAAATTATTTTTTTGACAGGGAAAAGGATTTTAGACTTTATTACGTTCCCGAAAAATACAGAGGAAACCTTTCCGGAACTGTGGCGGAATTGAAAGATTCGCTTGGAATTGTTTCTGGCGTGGATTCAAAGGCTTCCTATCCGATGCTTTCGCCTTTGGTGTGCGTTATTTTTTCGCTTTTTCTTGTGTTCACTTCAAAAAGAAAATTAATCATGGCGTCTCTTCTTTTTCTTCCTGTGTGTTTTTCGTTTTTCGTCCCTCTTCATTCGTCGACAGCCGCCGTGTGCCTTCTTATGCATGCGCTTTATCTTTCGGTAAGGATTTGGGGAAGAAGGGATTTTTTCGTCTCTCTTCTAAAGAACATTGCGTTTTCTGCGTCCGTTGTTTTTTCAGTCGCGCTTCAGTTTTTTTCAGGATTAAAATGCATCGTCCTTTTTATTGTCCTTCTTGCTTCTGTTTTCTGTGCGTTCATTCTTTCGCATAGGCTGGAAGATTTTTTTGAGCGGAGACGCTACAGTTTTGTTCCGGTGTTGATGGTAGGAGGAAAGTTTATTCCTCTTGTTACAAAAAAGACCGGAAAATCACTTGTAGTCCTAAGTTCTTCGATAACGGTTCTTCTTGTGCTTGCGCTTTTTTCCGTGAACATGAATTTTTTTTCCGCACGCTCGGATTTTTCTTCAAAGAAAATTTTTCTTCCCGCGGCGAAAACTTACTCAAAATCGCTTCCCGACCTGAACGATTATGTCGACTGGAGATGGGAAGCCCTTGTCTCTCCGTACATTCATCTTGATTCGTCCGATACGGGAAAGAAAAAGGAAAGCGTTTCTTTTCTGACATATACGAACGAAGACGGAAAAATAAAGGAATCCGTAAAGACAATAGCATTTGATAGGAATTTCCGCTCGGATTCTTTTTCCGATATAGATTCGCTTGGCTTTCCCGCCATCGAAAAAATCCTAAAAAAACAGAGACATCTTGTTCCGGGCTTTGTGCCGCTTGAAAGGCAGAGGTTAGGGCTTTCTTCCGCCATCGCGCTTGTTTTTTCGCTTATTTTTCCGTTGGTTCTGTATTTTTCGATGTCGGAATCCGGCTTTAAGGCAGGAAGTCGATGACAACATTTCCGAACATACATTCACTTAAAAAAAACGCTTACAAAAAGACAGTGAACGCTTTTCTTCCGAACACTGTCCTTGTTCCGCTTAGGCAGGACGTGAACGGCTCGTGCAGGCTTTTGGTAAAAAGCGGCGACAGGGTGAGCGAAGGCGAGTTGATTGCCGAAGGCGCTTTGTCCGAAAGCACAAAATTTTCTTCGATGATTTATTCTCCGATTCCAGGAATCGTGTCGGGCGTTGAGCCGTGCATTTGCCCTGACGGAAAACATTCGATGGCTGTAAGGATAAATCTTTCGGGAAGTTTTTCGTATCTTGGAAAAAGACTCAAGCCGATTGATATATCAAGTTTTTCCCGCCATGCGCTTCTTGAAAGCATAGCGTTAAAAGGCATCGTGAATACATTCATTACAAACGAGCCGACACTTCTTGCTGATGATTTAAAACGTGCGGATAAAGCAAAAAGCGGAATCCTTGTTGTAAGAATGTTTGACGAGGATTCTTCAAGGCTTACGGACAGTCTTCTTTCTTCTATGTATTCCGACGAGATTTTGAAGGGAACTTTGATTGCGGCAAAAGCGATGAATGCCAGTGGCATAGTTTTTGTGTGCGACAAGGATTTTTCCATTCCTGGAATGGAGGATGTGAACGTTCCATTTTTTGTAATGGTTATGGACTCAAAAAAATATCCTGCAGGATACAAAAACCAGCTTACAAGGGAAATACTTTCCAGAAAGAAAGGAGAGCCTTTTTCTAAAACATCCGGAAAATCTATGTTCACGGATTCTTCAACTATGCTTGAGCTTTACAGAAGCGTAACATTCGGAAAGCCTTCGCTTTCAAGGTATGTGCTTGTCTCAGGCGAATGCCTTCACGCATCAGGTCTTGTGAACGTTCCCATCGGAATGTCCTTGAGGGAACTTTCTGTTCAGTGCGGCGGACTTGAAAAAGAGCCGGGAGCGGTCATAATAAACGGATTTGTATCGGGTTCTGCGATATATGATCTTGAATCCCCCGTCACAAAATACGTAAAATCCGTTACGTTCATCCCCGAACGGAAAGTTCCCGACCAGCGAACTTCCGTGTGCGTGGGCTGCGGCTCATGCAGGCGAATATGCCCGGAAAAACTTTCTCCGGATTTGATATACAGGCACATCACGGACAGAAAACCGATTCCTAAAGTCTATCTTGATTCTGCAAGGTTCTGCACAAACTGCGTCCTGTGCAATTCGTGCTGCCCGGCAAGGCTTCCTTTGAGCCAGATAATATACAATTACAACGACTTCCGTCTTGACCAGAAAAAAAACAAGTCTTCGGCAAAATCGAAGACGGAACCGATCGAAGAAAACCTTGAGTGAGGTATGCGATGGAAAAAGTGAACGAAAAAACTCCTAAAAAAGAGAAAGTAAAAAAAATCCTTGTAAGGCCTTTCACTTATCTTACCGATTCCATCGGAGAAGAATCGGTCAAGATGCTTTTTCTGCTTTTTTTGCAGGTTGCGATGCTTTTTTTCACTCGCACGTACGCTTCTCTTTTTGTGATTCTTTCAGCCGCCATGGGTTCTGTGTGCGCAAGCCTGATAAGCATATACGTGTACGACGCTTTCCAGCTTGAGGACAATTTTCAGATTCCTATAAGCATCATACAGGGGATTGTAACCGGAATGTTCATTCCCGGCGATTACCCTCCGTTCACTGTGTTTTTTGTAACTCTGCTTGTCATGCTTTTTGCAAAGCACCTTTTCGGCGGATTTGCCTGCGCATGGGTGAACCCAAGCATATGCGCTGTGCTTGTGCTGTGGATAATAGGTTCACGCATTTTTCCGGAATTTTCGATTACGCGAGACCTTATTTTTTCAAGAAACCCAAGCCAGTTTATGATAGAAAACGGCGTTTTCCCGATATATAAACTTGACCCCATGATAACCGAAGCCTTGAACAACACGGTTTTCTCCCTTTTCAAGGTCTCGATTCCCGAAGGATATGTTTCGCTTCTTTGGGACACAGGCTCTTCGATTCCGGCATTCCGCTTCAATCTTCTTTCAATGCTTTCATCGATTGTGATTTTTAGCGACGAACTTTCAAAAGGGCTTTCCTCTTTTGCTTTCCTTGTCGTGTACACGCTTCTTGTAAGGTTTGTCTTCCCGCTGATGTTCGGCTTTCCTGAAGTAAGGGGGGACGTTTTGCTTTCGCTTCTTACGGGCGGAACATTGTTTTCCTGTACGTTCGTGATAGGCTGGTACGGCACAAATCCCATGACAATCGGAGGAAAAATTCTTTACGGAAGCCTTGCGGGTCTTTTCGCGCTTTTAGTTGCGGGCTGCGGCACTTCTCCTTCGGGAATGGTTTTTACCGTCATGATTGTGAACATAATCTCTGTTTTTATCCAGCAGTTCGAGATGCGATATGACAGAAAACGAATGGAAAAGCTCATGGAAAAAAGGATGGCATCTGAAAAATGAAAAAGGATTTTATATTTGTCTCAAAGGAATTTTGGAGGCTTTTTGGAATATTTTTTGCCTTGGTCTTTGTTCTTTTGGGAATCAACATAGGATTCATGAAACTCGGCGAAAAAAAGTGGCGGAACTCTCTTTCAAAAAGCGTGCAGACTGTTTTGGACGAGAAATTTCCCGGCTACTGGACTGTAAAAGATTTCAGGACAATCGAAAATCCATTTTCCACGAGCGCGGCATTGTTTGAAATCAGGGCGAATAAAAGCGGGGAAAAATCGAACGCAATCATCATAAGGACGCAGACGCTGTACGGTCCTTATCCTTCGGTGTTCATTTTCGACGGAACGAACGAACCTGAGTTTGTGGGCTATTCGCTTGTGCATGGAAGAATAAGAGCCTTGATGGAAGAACGCCCGTCGGACATATTCATCTCCTACTGGGCTCGCCGGATTCCATGCATAGTAAAAAACTGCGTCGAAAAGGAGAGGACATGACAAGAAAAACTTTCTCTTTTCAGATGGCGACCACCTGCGTGATGGTCATAGCCGCTCCCGGAAGGTTTTCCGTAGGAATAATGCTTTCGCTAGAGATTTTGTTCCTTATGGTTTTTGTAACTTTGTTCCGTTTTTTTATCAGATTTTTAAGGCTTAAAAAGCTTGAATCAATATCTTTGTGCGCCTTCATAGTATCGTGCGCAATGTTTTTTAAGGAATTCCTTGCGTTTTTAATGCCGGATATGGCTTTGCAGCTTAGCTTTGTGATTTTTCTTCCTGCGGTATCAAGTTTTCCGCTCTGCTTTCTTTTGGACGACAAGACTCGTTCAATAAAAGAAACGCTGAAAGTCAATATTGTTCCCACCGCGATATCTTCAGTATATGTGGTTTGCATTTCGCTTTTGAGGGATATTTTGGGCTACGGAACGATAACCTTTCCCTCGTTCGGAAAAGTTATTGAAAAAGTCATATTCAAAGGAGAGAGGATAACTTGGCTTTCCTTTGTTGCGACAATTCCGGGCGCCTTGCTGCTTTCGGCAATTCTTCTTATGGTGTATCTTTCCTTCGAGAAAAAAATCGATATCCTCAAAAAACTGGGGTTTGAAGATGATTGAAACGATACTTTTTTACACGATATTTTCTTCCGTCATACTTATATACGGAATAGGTCTTCACACGTCGACTGTAGTTTGCGGTTCGGTAAAAAAACTTTATGTTCCGGCTCTCAAGGCTTTTTCCACCGTGATATTTTCTTCGGCGATGACATGGCTTTTCATAAAGTTCGTTCTTGTTCCGCTTGCTATTACGGGCGTTTATCCGCTTGTCGCAAGCCTTTTTTTCTTTTCAATTTCTATTTTGATAGAAAAACTTTTCCGCTCAAAAACAAATGACAAGGACACGGATTTCAATTTTCTTTTTCTTGTTACGGTTCTGGTGCTGAACGAAAGCGCTTCCATTGTCGATGTGCTTTTGATTTCGTTTTCATCCCTGCTGTCATTCGTGATTCTTCTTCCGCTCCTTTATTCCCTGAAGAACAAGATTGACATTGTAGGGAACACCACCATAAACGGAAACAGAAAGGCTCTGCTTTTGATATCGGTTTCGATAATTATGATGGTTCTCCTGTTCGCAAATGTGAGCGTATTGAATCCTGGGGTTCTAAAATGAAATACCCCAAAAATCACTTTAAAATATGTCTATATTGCTATAGACTGTAAACGAAATTGGAAGAGAGTATGTCAATTCTTATCTGTATAAGCTTAAAATCATCGATGATAGAAAGATATCGCACGGAAGTCCTTGAAAGAGAATATCAGGGGGTAATAAAATCCACCTTGAAATTCATGATTTCAAACAAGGCTGCCTGTCTTTCCCTTGCACTGAACGGCGTGCAGATGGAATACTACAAGCGTAAGCATCCTGAGATATTCGAGATTTTCCAAA
This sequence comes from uncultured Treponema sp., assembly GCA_905372235.1. GTDB lineage: Bacteria > Spirochaetota > Spirochaetia > Treponematales > Treponemataceae > Treponema_D. Next base: position 17,078 of record CAJPOF010000004.1, on the reverse strand, counting down.
AACTCATCTCTTCAAAGCAGCTGGAACTTCTAGGCGGCGGATACTACGATCCTGTCTTTCCTCTGCTTTTCCCAAGGGACAGGACAGGGCAGATAGACATGCTGTCTTCGGCGATACGTGAAGCCACCGGAAAACGCCCGAGAGGACTTTCAATCTGCGCAAGCGCATGGGATTCAAGCCTTGTGGCAAGTTTCTCATCTTGCGGAATGGAATATGTGCTTCTTGATTCTTCAATAATTCCCGTAGAAAAAAACAAAGCCGTTCCGCTTATAATGAACGACAAAGGAAAATCCATAACCATCCTTCCCATGGAAAATGCCCTTAAACCGCAAGGCTCTTTGAACCATGAGGATTTTCTGAGAGACATCGAGACTTTCGTGTACAAGAATTTGAAAGCAAGCGAAAGGGATTTGTTCCGTGTGGTGAACATACAGTTCACGCTTGAGGAATTCAAGAGTCTTTTCGATTCAGGATTTTTCAAAAAACTTGTGGAAACTTCCGTTGCCTCGCAGGGGAAATTCGTCCTTGGCACGGTGCAGCAGTATGCAAAGGCTGAACTTTCTCGTGAACCTGTCTACATAGCGTTGGGGCTAAGCAGAGAGATTGCCCAGTGGGCATACAAACCCTATGAGGCTGTCAGGGTGAACAAGGCTTACCCCATAACGATATTCAATTTCTTTCACATATATCCGCAAAGCCGGGCGATATATGACAGGATGATTTATGTATCCATGCTGGTGAACCAAAGCCACGGCGACAAAATCAGGAAGAAGACGGCAAGGCTTAAACTTTGGGAAGCGCAGGCTGGCGAAGGATTTATCTGCACGTCAAGAGGCGCTTTCGTAAATTCGGCATACAGGCAGGGCTCTTACAAGATTCTTTCAGAGGTGGAAAAAATTCTTAGGGAATGCGACAACTTCAAGGAAAGCATTTCCTGCTTTGACTACAACGGCGACGGATTTAACGAGTACATATGCAGAATGGAAAATTATTTTGCAGAAATTACACCGATGGGAGGCGCTGTCCGAGAACTCGACGTAATCCAAAATTCCGGAAACTTTGCAGACAGTCTTAGCCGTGTAAAAGAATTCGAGGGCGCGGACGACGGCTATGAACGGGCTCTTTTTGTGGACCATCTTTTCACTGAAAAAGAATTCGCGGATTTCATCCAGAATGTACCTAGCGGAGTCGGTATATTTTCCAAGATGCTGTATTCCAACGTAAGCTTCAGTTCCGATAAAAAAGAGGTGCAGTTTGTAGTTAAAGCGCTCTTCAACAAAAGCCAGAGCGTTTCCATGAGGAAAAAGTACGTGATGACATCTGGCGGAATGATGATTCAGTACATAATAAAAAACGAAAGCGATTCAAGACTCTCCGCAAAGTTCGCCGTGGAGTCCAGTTTTGCCCAGACCAATTTCAATGCGGAAAACTTCAATGCATTCGCCCTTGAGATAGTCGGAAACGACAGAAAGCAGGAGATAGACACAAGAAGTTCGTCCAGGGAACTGAACGATTCGGGAGTGATTTCCGATGTCCAAAGTTATTTTCTTACGGATACGGACAGTTCCATATCGTTCATGTTCGAGCCCAACGAAAAATGCGCCCTTTCGTTCGTTCCTATAGTGTTCAAAAGACCGGAATACACGTCGGGGGAACTTGCCGATGCTGGAATGACATTCGCAAGCACTATTTTTTGGGACATAAATCTTGAGCCGGGCATGGAAACCGAAAAGACGATAAATTTCAGCATATTCAACCGTCGGAAAAAAAGTCGCAATTCAAGGAAAGCCCGTTCTGTTGAGTAAACCTCTTAAAAATCCTATAATGCATGCCATATTTTTGACATAGGATTTGCATGATGAAAAAAAGACTAATTACCTCGGCGTTGCCGTATGTGAACAATATTCCCCATCTTGGAAACCTGATACAGATGCTTTCGGGAGACGTTTTCGCTCGATTCTGCAGAAACAAAGGCTACGACACACTTTACATCTGCGGAACGGATGAGTACGGAACCGCCACGGAGACAAAGGCCATCGAAGAAAAAAAGACTCCCAGGGAACTTTGCGACCACTACTACGCAGAACATGTGAAAATCTACGACTGGTTTCATATAGATTTTGATAAATTCGGGCGGACATCAAATTCGCAATGCACCGAGATAACCCAGTCTCTTTTTTCAGACCTTGACAAGGCGGGGCTTGTTCACGAGCGTGAAAACAGGCAGCTTTACTGCGACAACTGCAAAATGTTTCTTGCCGATAGGTACGTTGACGGAACTTGCCCGAAATGTGGAAGCTTAAAGGCCCGCGGAGACCAATGCGACGACTGCGGAAGTCTTCTTGATCCTATAGAACTAAAAGAACCTAGATGCCACACGTGCGGCTCAAAACCGGTTGTAAAAGACACAAAGCATCTTTACATAGACCTTCCGGCTGTTTCAGGAAAACTGAACCGCTGGGTTGAAGAAACCGGACGGAACGGAAAATGGTCGGACAACGCCATGAACGTAACAAAGGCGTGGATAAGGGACGGACTCAATGAAAGGGCGATAACCCGCGATCTTAAATGGGGAATTCCCGTTCCTCGAGAAGGCTATGAGGACAAAGTGTTCTACGTGTGGTTCAATGCACCTATAGGTTACATATCGATAACAAAGCAGCTTGCCGACGAACTTAAAGAAGAAGGAAAAGACAGTTTCGACTGGAAGACATGGTGGATTCCATCCGAAAGCGAAGAGAAAAAAGATTCTGAAGAGGTGAAACTTTTTCAGTTCATAGGAAAGGACAACATTCCGTTCCATACGGTTATTTTTCCTTGCACACTTCTTGCTTCTCCGCATGACTGGACAAAACTTTTCCATATGTCTTCCACCGAATACATGAACTACGAGGACGGAAAGTTCAGCAAAAGCCGCGGTGTCGGTGTTTTCGGAAGCGATGCGATGGAAAGTGGAATCCCTTCGGACGCATGGAGATTCTACATTTTCTACAACAGACCTGAAAAACAGGATTTCCAGTTCACGTGGAAAGATTTCATGGAAAAAATGAACTCGGAGTTGATAGGAAACCTGGGAAATCTTGTAAACAGGACGCTTCTTTTTGTAAACAAGTATTACGACGGAAAAATTCCGGAATCTTCTGTGGATGAAAAACTTTGGGAAAAAGTCCTTGAACTTGAAGGAAAAGCGACGGAGGCTCTTGAATGGGCGAATCTCAAGGATGCATTCCGCACGATGTTCGAGATTTCCGATATTTGCAACAAGGCGTTCCAGGGTGCAGAACCGTGGAAGACAAGGACAAGCGAGCCTGAAAAAGCCGAAAAACTCATCTACAATCTTTGCTACGTGATAAAAGATCTCATGATAATGATGAATCCGTATATGCCTGAATACACGCAAAAAATAATGGGATATTTCGGAAAATCCATACGGGAAACTAAGGTCGGAACAAAAGCGAGGGACGGCTACACTTGGAGCGACCTTGGAAAGACTTCAGGGCTTAGCGATGTAAAGCCTACAGAAATTTTTTTCAAGCCGCTTGATGAAAAGACAATGCTTTCTTTCAGAAATAAGTTCAGCGGAAAATCAAAGGAGCAGAATCCGAAAAAAAAGATCGACGATTCAGGTTCTCTTCCGCTTGATATGCAGGCCGAACATTTTGAAAAAAATATCCGGTTGAGGGTAGCGAAGGTTGTAAAAATCGAAAGAAATCCGGATTCCGACAAACTTTACATAGAACATCTTGATGACGGCTCAGGTACGGATAGGGTTATCCAGTCTGGACTTGTCCCTTACCTAAAAGAGGATGAGATTTTGGGACGGCACGTGGTCATTGTCGATAATCTTGCGCCAAGGAAAATGCGTGGGGTCGAAAGCAGGGGAATGCTTCTTGCGGCGGACTACAAAAAAAGCGACGGAAGTGACGGCGTGGAACTTGTGGAAGTTCCGTGGGCAAAACCCGGAACGGAAGTCGTCCTTGAAGGAACGTCTGAAGGTCTTGAAAAAAGCGAAAACGTAGACGCTTCCGTTTTCTTCAAGATAGAAATAAAGGTGGCGGCAAAAAATGTCCAGATTGCGGGAAAAAATCTTACCGCGCTGGGAAAGCCTTTGACCACAAATCTTACGGTGGACGGAAGCGTGAGCTAGGACTTTTTTATGTTCGATTTCAAAATAGAAAGAATTCAAAAAAAGAAAAATACGAACGAAGGCTCGTTCCTTCAAACTCCGTTCTGGTGCGATTTCAAAGCGCGTCATGGCTGGAAGGCGATGCATTTTTCGGTGAACGCCGTCTATCCTGACGATGATGAGGACTTCTGTTTGAACGGTGTAAAGATAAAGCCTGTTCGCCAAATGGAACGTTTTGAACTTTCCGTGTTGGAAAGAAGTTTTATGAAGGGGCTTTTTTCAATATGTTATGTTCCGCTTATGCCTGCTTTGCCTTTTCGCTGTACGGACGAAAAAAAAATTGACATGATGCTTTCGGAAAACTCAGGCGATGAGGAAAATCTTTTTGTAGTGGACGAAGTTCCTTTGACGCCTGAGGCACAGACGATAGAGTTCGCAAATTTTATCAGGGATCTTGCGCTTTGTCTAAAACCTTTTCTTCCTAAAAATGCGCTTTTTATCAGGTTCGACCCGGACTGCTCTTTTTCTTCTCTTGAACAAAGGGAAATATTCAACTACGGAATGCGTATCGTGAGTTTTTCAGACGCTCTTCGCCTTGTAAAATGCAGGAACGACATTCAGCCTCCCGATACGACACTGATTTCTCTTTCGGAGACGGAGGATGAGATTCTTTCAAGAATGCATTCAAAATGGCGATATAACATTCGTCTTTCCGAGCGGAAAGGAGTAAAAATAGAACGCTACACAGGCGATGATTCCGATATCGAAGAAAAAGTCGATATTTTCTATTCTTTGATGCAGGAGACAACGGCACGCGACGGAAATTCATGCCATGAAAAAGAATATTACCTTGACCTTCTTCGCTTGTCGGCTGAGGAAAGAAAAAAAAGTAACGATGTTCCGCTTGTGCGTCTTTACATCGCGGATAGCGACGGGGAAAAGATCGCTTCGATAATCGTGCTTTTTTCAAAAACTGAATCGGTTTACCTTTACGGCGCTTCCGGAAACAGAAAAAGAAACCTAATGCCCAACCATCTTCTTCAGTGGACGGCGATTTTGGACGCAAAGGCTTACGGAAGCGGCGTCTACGATATGTACGGGCTTCCGCCTGAAGGCAAGGACGAACGGCATCCTATGCACGGCCTTTATATGTTCAAGTCAAATTTCGGCGGGAAAAATATGCACAGGACAGGAAGCTGGGATTACCCGTACAAATTTTTCTACAGGATTTTTTCCGCTGTTGAAAATTTCAGGGCGTTCTGGCACAAGGGAGTTATTAAAAAAATTCATGGACGATGACAGCGAAAGTATTCAAGAATATATAAATGTTGTAAACAGATTTTTAACGGATTCGGTGGAAAATATATCATATCTTTCCGTGGACAATAAACTGATGCAAAGGCTTCCGGAACTTTTTGGAACAAGATTCCGTGTGGTTGATCTTAAAAATGACATGACGCCGCTTAAACCGTTTTCCGGCATAATAAAGGACATGAACCTTCCCGATTCCGAGATTGAGGCAAGAATGTATTTTCTGCAGAAGGACGCTTTTTCCTCATATCTACGGGAAGGCCGTTGCCGAGAGAGAATCGACCTTATATCCGAGCAGGAATTCCATTATGAAAAGACGCTTATGCAGGATTCCGTTTCCGAGATGGTCTCAAGGAATTTAAAAACCGACTACCTTTTTATAAACGCCCAGTATATGTTCCACGAGGGATTTGAGATTCTAAAAAAAGTCGAAACATTGGGGACGGAAGGAAAGCTCGTGTTCTGCTTCGATTCCGTGCGTTCCGGGCTTGTTTCTCCAAGCGTAACAAGTTTTCTTAGCTACATAGGAAAACGGAAAAATTTTCTTCACGTGGCAAAAGACGAGGAACATCTTTTTGTCCCTGAGGAAACGGGGCTTTTGCCTGAAGGTTCATACGGTCATTCCGATGTTTACAAGAAGATAACTGACTTTGACGTTATATGCGATTCTTTGAAAAATTTCCGCTTGATGCTTGCCTACGAGCAGGCGTTGAGTTTCTGCTCATGGGTGAAGGAGCATATGCGATTGCTTCCGTTTTCTCCCCTTCAGAAGACAATGCTTTACAAGGAGATAAGCCAAATCCAAAATGAGGCGGGAAACCCCGACGAGGCTGTCCTTTACCTGAACAAGATAATCGATTATCAGAAAAACGACGACATGGAGACGTGGGCTTTTTTCTACATGGCGTGGGTGTTCACAAAGAAAAAATCAAATTCCATGGCACGTAAATATGCGCTCCTTGCCCAAAAAAGGCTTTCGGTCGACGAGGAAAGTCCGCTTTACGCTCTTTCGTTGATGATCGAATACTATGTCATGGATAAGACTTCAAGTTCCGACATAATCCAAAAATACATGGCCGCCCTTGAGAAACTTGAAAATGCCGGTCTTTACAACAATTATGTGGCGACAGCCGTAAAACTTCCGTGGGAGCTCTACGGTAAAAAAGATGAGCAGGAAAAAGTGTTCGCCATACTGGACAGATGTTTCAGCTATTCAACACTTTTGGGAAACAAGCACCTTTATTCTTCCGCCTGCCACTGGAAAGCCATAGTGCTTTCCCACTGCGGAGACATAAAAGAGACGATGGGCTATTACGAGGTGGCGGACAAGCTTAGAACAGAGATAGGCGAGGTAGGTCCTCTTCTTGCGATAAGGAACGGGCTTTCATATGAACTTTTGAATTCCGCTCTGTACATAAAGGCGTACGATACCGTGAACGCCGTGGCTGAAAAACTATATCAGGTAAAGGATTTTTCTTCCGTAATCGACACTTTGAAGAACTTGGGTTATGCCATATTTTTTGCAAGGCATTTTGACAAAGCGGACGGCATATTTTCAATGATTTTGCGCCTTCTTGATATGTTCCATCTTACGAATTCTGCGAACAATTCTTTTCTTCCTTCCGTGAACGACATACTCATGTACAGATCGCTTGTGAGTCTTGACAGGGGCGACTTCATGCAGGCAAGAACGAACTGTCTTACAATTGCAAGGAACAACATTTACATGGCCTCGGTTGACAGACCGCTTTTGCATCTTGTGAAGGCGGTTCTTCTTGCGCAGGAAAAGAAAACGGAAGCCGCTTTCAATGAGTTTTCCATTGGAATAAAGGAATTCGAGGATGCGAACGAGCATCAGGAACACAAGATTGTCTTCATGTACTTTGAATTTTCCAAGTATCTGAAAAGGCTTGGAATGGAAAACGAGTCGGCTGAATATCTTGCCAAAGGATTTTCCATGGCGGAAAGGCACAGTTTTTCGTATTATACAAAGAAAAAGCCGTCCATGACTGTAGACGAATACATAGCCGGAAGAGAAATGATTGAGCCGCTAAAAATAAGGCTTGACCTTCTTCTTGAAAAGGCGGAAAAAGACAAACTTTTGGATATGCTCCACGGGCGAATCCTCGAATACCGCTTTCTGAACAAAATCAGGTCATATTCCGTGGAATCGTCGGAGATAGAAAACTATCTTGGAAAAGTCTGTTCCGCCATATTCGAACACACTATGGCTGACGGGATTTTCTTTGCGGAAAAAGTTGACAACGAATGGAAAGAACTGTATTCGGCGAACGAAAGCACGGACGGTTTTGCCTCTAAGGATTTATTTGCAAAACATTCGGAAAAGATTTTGCGCCTAAAAAACTCCCAGCTGCTTTTCGACCGGGAATCAGGAATGTATTTCAGCAACATATCAAAATACGATTTTACAGGCGGACTTATAATAATTGCTGAAAACGCATCCATCCTTGATTCCGAGGCGCAGGAAATCCTGAACATCGCGCTTACAAACATACAGGCGCAGATTGTTATGGTCCGCCAGAACGAACACCTTCTTTTTGTGTCCACCACGGATCAGCTTACAAGACTTAAAAACAGACATTCCCTGCAGGCATACCTTTTTTCGGAAAGCAGGCGAATCGCAAATACCCTTGAGCGGAAAAATGAGCTTCTAAAATATACGGTCGCCTTCATGGACATGGACCGTTTCAAGTTTTACAACGACACATACGGTCATAACGCAGGGGATTTCATGTTGAGTTGTTTTGCGTCTTTGCTGAAATCGGAGGCACGGAAAAACGATTTTGTAGCCCGTTACGGCGGAGACGAGTTTGTAATCGTGATGGCGGACACGGATGAAAAAGAGGCGGAAATTTTCCGGAAGCGGATTTGGAACGGGCTTCAAAAAGAAAATTTCTTTGTCCCAAAACTAAAATCTTTCCTGAATGTGGAAAAACTTGACATCACAGAGGAACAATTTTTGGGATTCAGCATGGGGCTTTGCTCAAACTGCGACGTGGAAGACCCTTCGGATTTGGTTTCCGTGATGGACAACGCCGACAAGGCTCTCTACCACGTAAAGGAAAACTTCAAGGGTGGCATAGCCTATTGGAAAAACATTCGGAAAAAATCCTAAATGTCCTGTATTGTGTCCTTGAGGTTTATTGCGTTTTTGTAGAAGATGTTTTCCATGTTGTCGGGAAACGATTTTTTTATGTCTTCCAGCTGTAAGAAAAGTTCCTCTATTGTCGCCGTCTTTCCGAATACGATTTGGGCGTAGCCTGCTTCCCTTAGCTGCTTTGCTTCAAGATTGTTTATCTGGCTTACATTAACCGCATACGGCAGTGCCTTTAGTTTCTGGAGATTTTCTTTTGTAAGAAGAGGAAATTTCATGTTCATTACAAAAAGTTTTTTCATCTTAGACTGTATTGTTTTGAACGCCTCAAGTTTTTCGAATTCCTGCTTTCCAAGAAGTGATGAATACACGATTAGTTCCTGCAATGTAAGGTTCATGCTGGCTGCCGCAGTTTCTGTCATTCCGCTGATTCGGGAGTTTATCTCTACTATGTACCAGTTTTCTTTATGGAATATAAGGTCCACCTGACATATTCCGTTCAGTTTTAGAAGGGTGGCAAGCCTTTCCATATCCCTGTAAAGGTCGTATATCCTGAATTTGTTGTTGAACACGGGACCGAGTTTTACGTTCTGCTTGGGGCTTGTAAGTCCGAACTGATTCACTGAATTTATGAACGGAGATGACATGGCGTACTTGTTGTTGCTTCCGTATATTTCTATCCCGAACGAAGGACCTTCAAGGAATTTTTCAACGAGCCTGTCTCCGTTTGTTTTCTTTGAATTCAATATCCTTATCGCTTCGTCTGCGGTCTTGCAGACATCCATTCCGTAAGAACTTAGCCCAGTTGTGTCTTTCACCACCAAAGGAAGGGAGAGTTTTCTTATTTTGTGGAGAAGGGATTCCTTGTATATGTTGTATGAGATTTCCCTGCGGTTCCGCTCAGCCCAATAAAGCTCGTGGTGAACATGAACGCTTTCTGCGCAGTTGAACGAGTTTTCTTTCAAAAAATCTTTGGTGTAATCCTTGTCGAAGCATATGTACGCAGTTTTTTCGGAATGCCCCGCCGTGGCTATGCCTCTTTTTTCAAGTTCTGAGCAAACAAGACTGTCCTTGAGTGAAAGCCAGTCGAACGGAGATTCCCAATATGTTACAGGAACTGCAAGGTCGGGTTTTTCTTTTTCTATCGCATCCGAAACTTTTAGGGCATCGGCATCTTCTGAAAGAATCACAGTTTTTATGCAGGATGGTTTTGCGTTGTCCAAAAGAAACCTTCCGGGTTTTTGCAGGACAAAACTTATTTCTAATTCAGGATAAGTTTCAAGGAAGTTTTTCCATTCCTCTTCTCGTGAAGGGAGTTCCAACAAGTCCGTTTTTTTTTCCGGATAGGCTGACGAGTTAGTAGTGAAAAATGTGATTTTCATACGCATTTACATCCATTTTTACGGATTAAAAAATGGGCTGAACAAATAAATCAAGTTCATTTGTCAGCCCGATTCTTTTTCCGGAAGGAAAATTAGAAATCCTTTTTCTCGGATTTTCTTTTTTTGTTAAGGAGTTTTCTTTCCAGTGTAGTTTTTTTCTGGTGAAGGGTGGCAGAAGGCTTAACGAAATATTCGCGCTTCTTGTACTCACGGATAATTCCTTCTTTTTCTACCATTCGCTTGAATCGCTTTATGGCTTTTTCAAGGTTTTCCGAATCGTCAACTACGATTGTTGCCATTTATTTTCACCTCCTTCAATACGGCGGTTCCGTAAAGTGTTGTTTATGCTACCAAAAAATCGGCGGTAGGTCAATCTTAAAAAAGGTGTTTATCTTCAATCTTCAAGATGATATAATCGAAAAAAAATATTGGAGTTTTAAGGAAATGTCAGCGATAGAAAACGGAAAAAACGGCGAAAAAATAAAAAAATTAAAGGGCGAAAAACGGAATGTCTTTATTAGGATTGTAATCGGGCTTTTAAGGCTTGTTGCATTCCTTTTTTTGCTTCTGTTTTCATGGATAGCCTTTTCTGCGTTGAATAGAAAGTCTCCTTTGGAACTTCTTCCGGAAGGATTTTTGGCGTATTTAAACACTCCGTCCGTATACAAGGCGGTGAATCCTCTTATAGAACTTGAGGCGACTGAAAGACTTTTTTCCGCCTCATCGGATCTTTCAAAACTTTTGGTTCAGTTAAGAAAATCTCCGCTACGAAAAAATCCGCTTGTGGCTTTTGCGCTTTCCAGAAAACTGAACGCCGCCGTCTATCAGGGAGAAAATGGCGGCACGGAAGTGCTTTGTGCAGTAGATTTAAGTTTTCTTTCCGCCGCGACACGTCTTTCATGGCTTTTTATTCCGCACATGAAAATCGAAGGACTTTCGGTTGAAGACGGACCTAGAATGCGATACTACGTTTACAAAAACGGAGAGGCATCCTTTTACGCTTTTACCGAAAAAAATATGATTGTAATCTCGACTTCACTTTCATTGCTTGAAAAATCAATGGAAGGAGGCGCCCTTAGTCTTTCAGGTTCAAAAAACGCTTCTTTTCTTTTAAAGAACGACGGAAAACCGTTCAGGATTGTGGTGGACGCAAGGAAAGCCGTCTCGTTTTTGGCATCTTCGGATACGGCTTCTCAGTTTTCCGAACTTTTAAAGGAGGACGCGCTCTCATCGGTTTCGTTTGAATTTTCAGATTCGTCTGTAAAACTTGATGCATCTTTTCCGCTTGCCGCTTTTTCCGAGGATTCAAGATTCATTAAAATGGCGGAACTTCTTGGAAAAGATTCCACCATTCCGTATTCTTTAAGCCGAATGACAAACATCGTTCAGTATTATACGCTTCTTAATTTGGGAAGCCTAAGAGAACTGAAAGATGCGGTGTTTCCTCTTCTTCCAAAGGCAAAAAAATATGATTCCCTTTGGAACACGGCAAGTTCATTGACAAAAACCATGATGAACAATTCCCTTGAGGACCTTCTTTTTTCATGGACGGGAAAGGAGCTTTGCGCATTCGGAGTGGAAGGGCTTAGCGATCCTGCGTTTGCGCTTCACATAGCGGACGAAGAAAAACGGGAAAGTGTTTTCTGCTCCTTGAGTTCTTCCATAATCGTGCGGGACGACACAAGCCTGATTTTGGACGGAGTTCGTCTTCCTCGGCTTTTTTTCCCCGACTTTGTGCAAAACCTTTTACGTGCGTTCGGCGTGAACCTTCCAAGTCCGTATTACATGGTGATGGACGATTTTGTATATTTTTCACAGTCGCCGCTTGTTCTTTCAGCCGTCTACAATTCCAAAAAGGAAGGAAAGCACATATCGAAGAACCCGAACTGGCAGGCGGTCTCAAAGAACCTAAGAAACGAAGGATGCCTCAGCCTTTTTTACGACCTTGAGCGTAGCGTTCCGTTTTTTCTAAAAGGGAATTCTTTGCTAACGGAGATTCTTTCGCTGTATTCGATAGGAAGGTTTGACATCAGGCTTTCAGATTCTGTCTTGGCGTTTTCACTTGAATCTGCAGGGAGAAAGGCGGATGATTCAAGAATCGTAGCGGGATTTTCCGTTCCGGTTGGCGGAGAAATTGACGGAAAGCTGATTTCGGATAATTCAAAGAAAAAGGACAACATATTCTGGCTTGAAGGAAAAAAGACCGTCAAATCTTACGAGATTTCTTCTGGAAAATCATTCGAGTTTGCCTCCGACAAACCTCTTTGGATAAAAGAAACTTCTTCCAAAAACGGCGGAACTCTTTGGGCTCTCTCGGACAACGGAACCGTCTATCTTTTTGATAAAAATCTTAAAGTCTTGGACAATTTTCCTTTGTTCTTGGACTCTGTTCCATCGTGCGAACCATCTTCGTGTGACGAAGGTCTTGTTATTCCGATGAGGGACGATAGGATTTGCTTTGTATCCTACGACGGAAACGAGTCTTTCGTTCCGCTTGAAGGCTCTGCTTCCATAAAATCCGCTCCGTTTGTAAAAGGAAACACTGTCCTTGTATACGAAAAAGGATTCATGGGAAAAATCTATGAGATTTACGAAAATCGTGTGGTCGTGAATATTGAAAATCCGATTGCAGTTCCGTCAATCGCATTCGGAAGCCCCGTGATGCTTGATGCAAAATCAAAGATGATTTCGTTCATAACGCAGAACGGAACTCTTTATTTGTGGGAAAACGGAAGTCTTAAAGAACCGTTTCCTGTAAAACTTGAAGGCGTTTTCTATTCGAACATCGTATATGACGGAAAATACATTTTCGCTCTTTCTTCGGACGCACAGCTTTACAGAATCTCCATGGACGGAACATTTACTTCTGTTTTGATTCCGAATGTTTCTGCAAAGGAAGGATTTATCACAGTCTCCGAAGAGAAAAACAGGCGGGGAAATCTATACATCGCTGTGGACGGAAACGTGATATACGGCTTTAATCGGGAACTTGAGGTTCTTCCGGGATTTCCGCTAAAAGGATACGGTAAACCTGTTTTCTCGGACGTGAACGGAGATGGGGATTCGGACTTGGTATTGCTTTCGCTTGACGGCACGATTAACGCATGGAGCGTAAAATAAGGGGGATTTTCAGATGAAAAAACACATTTCATTTTCCGGATTGATTTTTTCATTGCTTTTGCCGGTGTTCCTTGGTTCATGCCAAAGTCTTCAGCAGGACAGGCTTGTCTCAAGCCTTTTTCAAGAGGAACTTGAAAATATTTTTCGTATTGAAAAAAGATTTTCGGCTTTGGAGGCGGAAAACCTTCTTGTTCCCTTAAAAACCGATGAACTGAACGCAAAATCCCTTGGGATAATAAAAGATATAGACGATTTTCTTTTGGACGAAAATCTTGAGAAGGTCTCAAGGGCGAAACTTCTTTCCGTAAAAGGAAAATGTCTTTTTCTGATTGACAGGAAAAACGCCGCGAAGGACTGTTATCACAAGGCTCTTTCCGCCTACAAAAGCGAGGTGGGAGTTATTGTTCTTGGAAGCAGGCTCGGTTTGATTTCCGGGGACATCGAAGAAAAATCTGCGTCAAACGATGAAAAGCCTTTTTTGACACTCGAAAAAGCAATCGATATGTACAAAAAAAAGGACTTCAGGTTGTCCGCCGCAAAATTCGACGAGGCTTTCATGAAACTTGATAGTTCGTACAGAAAAATCTACGGAAAAGTAAGAGACGAAGCCTGGTCTTTGAAAGATGTCATAAAAACAGACGGAGAATCGCTTAAACTCAAAAAAGAAATCACCGTCTTGCAGATGATGGAGATAACCCAGGCGGAGACGAACCTTTTGTACAATTTCACTGCGTCAAAGAAAAACACTGAAGCAGAACTTTACGGAAAACTTTCAAAGGCAGGCCTTACTTTTTCCGCATCCGAAAACGGAAATCCAAAGGAAGAACTTTCAAAGGACGAGACTGTTACAAGGATAAAGTGCGCAAGGTTTTTGTGGAACTTGAAAAACGCCGTCTTTGGGACGCACAAGGACAAACTGAAATATTCAAGAATGTTCGCCTCCGAAAACGAATCCCCCGTAAAAGATGTGGCAAAGGACAGCCCCGATTTTGACGCCGTTCTAGGCTGCGTGGAAAGCGAACTCATGGATCTTCCCGACGGAGAGAACTTTTTCCCCGACAAAAATGTCTCCGGAATCGAATTTTCCAATTCGGTTAAAAAGATAAAGTAGTTTTTTTCGGGGAGTTTTTCAGGTTGATTGAGAACTTCTTTTTTTTCATGTAATATCTAGCCATGAACATGGAAGCATTTATCTTGGGCTGCGGCGGAATGATGCCGCTTCCTTACAGACATTTAACAAGCGTACTTCTTAGAAGGGAAGGAAGCCTTTTTCTTTTTGACGGCGGAGAAGGAACTCAGGTTAGCCTGAAGCGTCTTAACCTAAAGTGGAAGAAAATAGATGCGATTTTTGTCTCGCACACCCATGCGGACCACGTTACGGGACTTCCGGGAATCCTTATGCTGAACGCCCAGGTTGACAGAAAAGAGCCGCTTTTCATATACGGTCCTCCAAAGATAGCCGAATACATAGAAACAAGCAGAAAAGTCCTTGACATGTACATAAACTATCCTATAGTCATCAAGGAAATTTCAGCTCCGTGCGTAGTCCACAAAGGCGAAGATTTTTCCGTGAGGGCGTTTCCGCTTGAGCATACAAAGACTTGCGTAGGCTACACGCTTGAAGAACTCGATAGGCCCGGTGAATTCAACCCTGAAAAGGCAAAAGAACTTGACGTTCCGATGGGACCTCTTTGGGGAAAACTTCAGAAAGGTCAGAACGTCTTGAATTCAAAGGGAATGGAAATAAGTGCCGACATGGTTATGGGAAAGCCAAGAAAAGGGCGGAAGTTCAGTTTTGTCACCGACACGCTCTACAAAAAATCCATAGCCGAAGAGGTGAAAAATTCCGACCTTCTGATATGTGAATGTATGTTCGAGGATGCGCTTATTTCTCAGGCAAAGGAAAAAAAACACATGACCGCAAGCCAGTGCGCCACTGTGGCAAGGGATTCCTGTTCTTCCCGAATGTACATGATTCATTACAGCCCTCGCTATACGGACAGGGAACTTTCAAAGTTACTCGAAGAGGCAAGGAGAATCTATCCGAATGCGGAACTTTCAAAGGACAGGATGTGTATTCAGATTCCATACGTAGACTGATTTTCTATGATTGACGTAAAAAACGTAACAAAGTTTTACGGCGGAAAAAAAAACGCGTTGAAAGACGTGTCGATGTTTTTCGGCAGGGGAATAACTTATCTCATAGGCGAAAACGGTGCAGGAAAATCAACGCTTCTTAGACTTTGCGCGGCTATTGATTTTCCAAGCGATGGAAAAATCCTTTCAAGCGGAGAGGACGGAGTTTTTTTTGATTCGCAGAAACGAGCGGACTTGGTAAAGAAAAACACGGGCTTTGTTCCCGACTCAAACATTCTTCCAAAAAGGCTTAGCGTCCGTGAACTCTTGCAGGATTTTCTTTCACTTTACGAAGTTCCAAAAGAAAATCGAAGCATTTTTTTTGAAAAAACCGTAGCCGACTGCCTTTTGGACGAAGTTCTCGACATAAAAATTCATGAGCTTTCAAAAGGCTCTCTTCAAAGGGTAATGCTGTCTGCGGCGATGATTCACCGTCCCGAAAACCTTATCCTTGATGAGGCGATGAACGCGCTTGATCCTTCAAAGCTCATGCATTTTCGGAAAACCATAAAAGAATATTCAAATGAGCATACGGTCGTTGTTTCCACCCACATAATGCAGGAGATTTCCGCACTTTCCGGAAAAATCTACGTGCTTTCCAAGGGAATCGTCAATGCTTCCGGTAGCAAGGAAGATATTCTTTTAAAAACACAATCTAACATGCTGGAAGAATCTCTAATGAAACTGAATGAAAAGCCTTTTATAAACGGATGCGGGGGCGGTATATGAAAGAAGGTCTTTTTGCTCTTTACAGAAAAAAAATCTTCTATGGACTTACAAATCCGCTTTTTTATGTTTCTTCACTGGCGATGAACTTTTTTTGTGCTGCAGGATTTTTTCTTGCAGGACCGTTTTTCACCGGAGCGAGCGGCTCGAATTTGGAAAGTTTTTTTTATCTAATTTCCTATGCATCTGTAATCGTCATTCCGCTTTTATGTCTTTTAAATCTTTCAGGATACGAAAAACTTCTTCCGTTTCCTTATGTGCATCTTGAGTGCGTGAAGATTTTTTCTGTTCTGACCCAGTTTTTAATCATTCTTATCCCGGAATTTTTTGTTCCGCTTTCCGTAGGCTTTTTTTCCGATGTGGAAATTTCCTGCGTCTTTACAGGCTTTTTTTTCATCGTCTTGTACGCTTTGGCTTCAATATCGCTTTGCCTTGCCGTTCAGAGCATTGTTGGAATAAAAGCCATTTCGTTCCTTGTGTCCGCGGTTTTTATTATTTTTTTCAACATCTCACATCTTTTTTTAAGGAATATTGGCATTCCTGCATTTCTTTTAAAAATCTTTAAGGCTTCAAGTTTTTCGTGGCACTTCAATTCCGCAAAAAAAGGAATATTGGACACAAGGGATTTCATGTTTTTTTTCGTGCTTTCAATTTTTTTTCTTTTTCTGAATGTCGTGTTCAAGGAAAAGCGTCTTTCGATGAAAAAAGAAAAATCCGAAAAAAAAAGGCGTTTTTTGATTTTAGCCGCACTGATTCTTCTGTTTGCGGACGGAAACAGATTTTTTTTACGGATGGATTTAACCGGACAGAAAAAATACAGTATTTCTTCATATACAAAAAATCTTCTTGAAAAATCAAACGAAAAAGTGAACATAACATACTTTGTGAGCGAAGAACTTGAACGGCTTTCCCCGGCGATAAAGGACATAAAGGAGATGCTGGGCGAATACGCTCGCAAAAAAAGTGTCTTTCTTTCGATTTTAGAGCCTAAAAAAAATAATATGACAGAAAAACTTTTGAGTTTGGGTTCCGTTCCCGATAGGATTCAGATAAACCGAAACGGTAAAAATGAATACGTCGATGTGTTTTCTTCAATAGTTGTGGAATCGGGCGGTGATGTTGAAATCGTCCCGTTCATTCTTTCCGCAGAAAGCCTTGAATA
>CAJPOF010000003.1 GCA_905372235.1 uncultured Treponema sp. | reverse complement strand
TGCAGGCGGTTGCTATCTATGTTTGAATGACATAAGTGCAGTTCCGCCTGCACGAATTTTGCCGGACGGCAAATCTCGCATAAGTCATCTTGCACGAATCGGGCTTTTGCCTGATTCGTGGGACGGACATACGATGTGTTACACGATGAACGATACCTAAAAATGTCCGTCCGACCGCCCATCACGAACATTTTTCAACTTTTCTGTGCGGACGGAAGTCTAGTCTTCCTCGTAGGTGTAAGGAAATGCGTCCGTGATTTTTATTGTTTCTTGTAACTGTGATAACCGGATTTTGCCGTCCTGTTCAAGCGCATATTGTGGGTAGCCGATACACGCGCCTTCGTTGGCTTTTGCCCATACGTCATAGACCTTAAACCCGTTCCATTCACAACAATATTTATAGGTGTCAAAATCTTCACTGTTATCAACAAACTCTTCAATCGTCATTTTCTTGCTCCTTGTACAATTTTATTTACTACATTCATATTTATATCGCAATTCTGTACATCGAGCAATTTTATTGTTGATGGGCGTGTTTCTTTCAAGTATGCGTTTCGCAAAAACAATCTAGTTTTCTGCACTTGCCCTCCGCACTTCAATCCCTCGACTAATGAGAACTAAATTTTTCTGCTTCGTATGTCTTTTTCATATTGCGCTATTGAAGAACGTTAATACCTCGTATATACTTATAATGAAAGTGTTTACGGCAATAAGAGGGGATTCAAAAACACGTGCCATCGTCATTCCGTTCCCGTAAAATCACATTTCAAGGAAATATATGAAACGAAGGTTTTCTATCCGCGCAAAGGTTGCCCTGTTTTTCGGGGTTTTGTTTTTGTCTGCAGGCATCTCAATCGAAATCTCTGCAATCAAAATCTCAAAGAAAGCTGTCAAAGCGAAAATTGAAGCGCATTTGACGGATAATGTGCAATACGTCGCAAAATTGCTTGACGGTCAGGGGGATGGATTTTTCGCTTTTTTCCAAGGCGTGGCTCGGCTTCCGATTTTGCGGGATTCCTCCGTTCCGTTCAGCGAAAAAGCAAAATCCATTGCAAAGGAAGCTTCGTTCGGCTTGAATACGGACAGTTTGACAGTCTGCGATGCAAACGGAAAACGTTATGCGGAGAACGGCACTGTTTCGGATGTAAGCAACAGGGATTGGTATCAAAATGCGATGCGTGGAAATCGTTCTGTTACTGAACCGCACGTATCCGGCGGAAAAGATAATTTGCACATCACTTTTGCGCTTCCGATTTATGACGACAATCATATTGTTTCCGGCGTTCTTGCAAGCGAAGTCTCCGGGCTGGAATTCTGCAATACAATGAAAGATATCGTCATCGGGAACACGGGGGAATGTTACGTTCTTGGGCCGACCGGAACAACTATTGCTCATGCGGATGAGTCTCTTGTCGAAAAACGATTCAATCCGATTGAAAGCAGTTCTAAAGATTCTTCGCTTTTGTCCATGGCGAATTTTGTGAAAGGCGTTCTCGGTTCAAGCGTGAGCAAAGTCGGACGATATTATTATCAGGGAACTGAATACATAGCCGCAAATGCGCTCATGCAAGGGACGGGCTGGACTGTCATCATAAAAACTCCGGTCAGTCAGGCGTACCGAGACATCATGGTTCTTAGGATTTCGCTTATAACCATCTCCACGATAATTTTGGTAATCGTTTCTACGCTTACTTTAATCCTGTCGATAAAAATGGTAACTCCGCTAAAGCACACTGTCGTCGCGCTCAGAAAAATTTCCGAGGGCAACGGAGACTTGACCGTGCAGCTTCCTGTTGCAGGTAACGACGAATTGACCGATCTTGCCGAGCATTTCAATAGAACGATAAAGAAAATCGCAAGCGCAATCAGAACCGTCGGCGCACATTCAGTCACTTTGCAGGAATCAGGCGAACAACTTTCCAGCAACATGGCGGAAGCGGCAAGCGCACTTAACGAAATCAGTTCCAACCTTGAAGGCGTTCGGCATCAGGCACTCGCCCAGTCGGACAGCGTAACCGAAACTTCGGGAACGATAACAAACATCATAAACACAATCGAATTGCTGAACACGAGCATCGAAAGCCAGTCGGCAAGCATTGTTCAGTCATCCGCTTCAGTGGAACAGATGGTCGCAAATATTGCGTCAATCACAAAATCGCTTGAGAAAAGCGACAAAATGGTCAAGCATCTTGCGGATACAACTTCCGAAGGCAGAACGACAATGCAGGTTTCCGCCGCCGTTACCGAAAAAATCATCGAGGCATCGGGCGGTCTTATCGAAGCGAGCAATGTAATCCAAAATATTGCGGAACAGACGAACCTCCTTGCGATGAACGCCGCTATAGAAGCCGCCCACGCAGGCGACACGGGAAAGGGATTTGCGGTTGTCGCAGACGAAATTAGAAAACTCGCCGAAGAATCCAGCGTGCAGGGAAAGAACATCACCGAGACGCTCAAAAAACTGAGCGACGAGATTTCCGGTCTTTCGTCATCTTCAAAAACCGTTGAAGAAAAATTCAATGACATTTTCAATCTTTCGGAAAGCGTCCGTGGCATGAGTGCCGAATTGACGTCCGCCATGCAGGAGCAGGAAAACGGTAGCCGAGAAGTGTTTGCCGCAATCAAAACAATAAGTGCGGTAACTGCGGAAGTCAAAAACAGTTCCGACGAAATGATGCGCGGCTCAAAAGGCGTGGCGGCAGAATTGCAGAAACTGGACGGACTTACGACAATAATCAGGGACAGCACGAACGAAATGTCCGTCGGTGTAACGCAAATCAACAAGGCTATGCAGGATGTGAACCGTCTTGCTGTAAAAAATAAGGACAGCATTACCGGACTTTCCGATGAAGTCGGAAAATTCAAAGTGAACGAATCAAGGTCGGCGAACGCCATTGCCGAAAGCAACGATGGAACAATCGATTTTGATGCGGCAATCGGTCGGCATGCGGAATGGAAATTCCGTCTTAGGGGCGCAATAACCAGAAAGGAAAAACTCGACGTTGCGACAATCTCAAAAGACGACCAGTGCGTACTCGGAAAATGGCTTCACGGAAATGCGGCTCAAAAATACGGTGCACTTGCGTGTTTCAAGACTTGCCTTGCCGACCATGCGGCGTTCCATCGGGAAGCAGGAAGGGTCGCTTCTGAAATCAACGCCGGAAACTTTGCAAAAGCAGAGGAGATGCTTGATTACGGAACACCGTACAGCAATACGTCCCAATCCGTGTCTAAGGCGATTAAAGAACTTAGGGACGAAACGAAGAAAAGGTAGACATGTGGCGGCGGATAAACTGAGTTTCGTTTATTGCGTAACCGATTGTCCGTCCGCCTTGCAAGTAGGCTTTCCTCGGAAAGCAGTCTGGCGGAATAATAGGCTGTAAACTTGCGGCACGGATTATAGGAAATATTCTGAAAAATTGAATGTAAAAATAGTAGACGGTTACGATTATCCGGAAGAAGTCCGCGCGTTGTTTTCGGAATATACCGATATGCTCATTGCAAACGATGCGGAATTCAAAAAATATCTTGCCGTTCAAAACTATGACGAAGAAATCGTTCACTTAAAAAGCAAATACGGGCTTCCGGAGGGGAGACTGTACGTGCTTTTTGCTGACGGAAAATCGGCGGGCTGTATCGGATTACGGAAAATCTACAGTCAAACCTGCGAAATGAAGCGACTGTATATACGGTCGGCATGGCGTGGAAAAAAGTTGGGCGAGACGCTGGTCGAAAAGATTATAACGGAAGCAAGAGAAGTCGGATATTCGTATATGGTGCTTGATACGCTACCGTTTTTACAAAACGCAATCCGCTTATATAAAAAAATCGGATTTTACGAAATCGAAAGCTATAACGACAGTCCGCTCGATACTTCCATTTATATGAAACTTGATTTATAAAATCGAATGGAATGAGTATGTTGATTTTATGGAAAGCAGAAAATGCCCGATTTAAGACGAATGAATTTTCAATTTACGGGGTGAGAACTTGGGAGAAAAAAGACCGGATTTTGAAGACATAAAATCATTTGAAGAATTCAATAACTATTATTGGTATCGTGAAGAACTTTCGCAAATATGCAAATCAATGGGATTGGCATATAGGGGGACAAAGCAGGAACTGAACCATATTATTGAGCAGTATTTTGCAGGGAATAGAGTTGAAGGGGGTAAAATGAGTTCAAAACGATTCAAGAATAATCAAGGCGGCATCATGACCTTGGATACCCCGTTACTTGAATGCGGATTTTCTTTAAATTCAAAATTCAGAGAATATTTTTCCCGATTAACCGGAGTTTCACCATTTAAGTTTACTGCCGATATGGCTGCGGCTTGGAGAAAAGTAAAAAGCGACAATGATTTGAACTTTACAATTCAAGATATGCTGAACGTGTATTATGGAGAATCGGATTATGCAAAGTATGATCATTCGGTTTGTCAATGGAATCGTTTTTTGAAGGATTTTTGTTCGGATGAACGCAGTTCCGGCTATTCTAATAAGTTAAAAGCGGCAGCAATTCTTTGGAAAGAAGTTCGAGATTCTACGGAAGAAAAGGCATATTCAACAGAACTGTTGACAACCTATTCCGATAAAATAAAAAGGTATAAGAAATAAACAAGAAGAATCGATAGCTGTATGCTGATGGGTAAAAAAAATAAGGAGGAATGACAAAAAGTGCGGCTAAAATGGCGCCGACACTTTTTATCTCGAACTTGCCTTTCGACAAACGTCGCAATATTATATGTGCTTTTTCACTTCGTTATAAAAGCACGGAAAAAAACTTTTCGGATTGTTGAAACATCCTGCAAAAGTTTTTATAGGAGACACCCTATGGAAAAGGTAACACAAACTACGGGACGCGACATGCTCGGCGAGTTTTCGCCCATGTTCGCTCATTTAAATGATGATGTGCTGTTTGGTGAAGTATGGAACGAAACGGTATCGGGGGCGGGAGCGGGCGAAAAAGAACGCTATCAAAATACGATTTTCTTTCCTATCGGCGAACCGAACGATGCTTATGCGCAATACTTTACGGGGAACAGTTACCTTGCGGGAGTTGCCGCAGCTCCGCTTCCTGTGCACAACGTAACGTTCGAGCTGGGCTGCCGCAACAATTGGCATATTCACCATGCGGCATCAGGCTGCGGGCAGCTTCTTATCTGCGTTGGCGGACGCGGCTGGTATCAGGAAGCGGGAAAGTAGGCGGTGTCGATGACGCCGGATACGGTGATCACAATTCCTGCGAACGTAAAGCGCTGGCACGGCGTCGTATCCGACAGCTGGTTTTCTCATCCGGCAAACTCGATTCCCGGAGACGGGACAAGCAATGAATGGTGCGAGCCGGTAAGCGATGCGGAATACGGAAGTAAAAAAAATGCTAGCTTTTCAGCCTTTTGAAAAAAGCCTTCAAATCGTTTTTTTTGAGATTCGGTTTTGATTTTCAAAAATTTAGGATTTTTCAGAGAAATCTGCGGATTAAGGCGGAAAATGCCGAACTTGAAAGGCGGCTTTTCGTTTTTATCGGATAATTTTTGCCTTGATTTTGAAGCGTCTTTTTTTTAGGTTGATTCAAGTCTTGCGAGTTTTCTTTAAAATTTTCTCTGCTTTTTGCTTGAATTCATTTTTGGAATTCAGTAGAATCGTAAAACCTATCTTTATGGGTCTTTCTTTAAGTTAAATCTTCCGGGGTGCTGACCGGAATAAATTAGGAGAATGGGCGATGCCTACAATAAATCAATTAATTCGTCAGGGACGTAAGTCGGTGGCAAATAGAACCAAGTCTCCCGCGCTTGAGTCTTGTCCGCAGAAGCGTGGTGTTTGCACCCGTGTAATGACTGTAACCCCTAAAAAACCGAACTCGGCTCTTCGTAAGGTTGCCCGTGTTCGTCTGTCAAATGGAATTGAAGTAACCGCATACATTCCCGGTATCGGTCACAACCTTCAGGAACACTCTGTGGTTTTGATCCGTGGCGGTCGTGTAAAGGACCTTCCTGGTGTTCGTTATCATATTATCCGTGGTACAAAAGATACTCTCGGAGTTGAAGACCGAAAACGCGGTCGTTCTAAGTACGGCGCAAAGAAGCCAAAGGCTTAACGGAGGAATAAGATGGGAAGACATAAGAAATCCGTAGACCGTCCGATTACGCCGGATGTAAAATATAATAGCGTTGTAGTGTCGAAATTCGTAAACAGAATGATGATGGACGGCAAGAAGTCCATTTGTATTGAACTGCTTTACAATGCGATGGATAAACTGAAGGCAAAGACCGAAAAAGATCCGCTTGAGGTTTTCCTTAAAGCCGTGGACAATGTAAAGCCTGTGGTGGAGGTAAAATCTCGTCGTGTGGGTGGTGCGACCTATCAGGTTCCGATGGAAATCCGTGAAGCTCGCCGCGAGGCTTTGGCGATGAGGTGGATAATCAATGCCGCCCGTTCTCGTTCAGGGCATGGAATGGCTGATACTTTGGCATCCGAGTTGCTTGACGCTTTTAACAGCACCGGTACGGCTTACAAAAAGAAGGAAGACGTTCACAAGATGGCGGAGGCGAACAAGGCTTTTGCCCACTTCAGGTGGTAGTGCCGAAATCGGCATTATAAAAAGGGGACGAAAAATTGTCCCCTTTTTTCATTTAAATCACGATTTTTCTATTGAAATAAATTCCAAAAGAATGTATAAATGTGGAACATGTCGCTACTGCCCTGTGGCGATTTGTAAGGTTCTTTGAAGTCGGCGGATTAAAGTCCTGCGTTACCGTAAAGTCAATCTCCGGGTCGGAGATTTTCAGGATGACGCGCCCTGTAAAAAGTCGGTTTTAAATTGATTTTTCAGGGAGGCCGATAGGCTCTAAGGACCAGACCAGTTGTCGGCGCTGTGCTTGATGATGATCGGTGGTTTAAGGCCAAGGTGTTTCGATATTATGAAACATCGTTGCAAAGTTCGTTTTGTCGAACTTCATGTCCTAAAACACTCATCTTTTCATAAAGCCAGTATTTATTTTTTGCGAAAAAGTGTGTCTGCGAATGGATTTTTCTATCAGGCGATATGGGATTCATTCTGGCTTAAAGTGCAACACATTAAATTATAATGCTGGATTACCCGATAAGAAGATCCGGCAAGGAGAAAAACATGGCAAAGGAGAAGTTCGCGAGAACTAAGCCTCACATGAACGTTGGTACTATTGGTCACGTAGACCATGGTAAGACAACACTTTCGGCAGCTATCACAACATACTGTGCTAATAAGTATGGTGATAAGTTGCTCAAGTATGACGAAATTGATAACGCTCCTGAGGAAAAAGAGCGTGGTATTACTATTAATACTCGTCATCTTGAGTATCAGTCTGACAAGAGACACTATGCGCATATCGACTGTCCTGGACACGCCGACTATGTAAAGAACATGATTACCGGTGCTGCTCAGATGGATGGAGCGGTTCTTGTAATTGCTGCCTCTGACGGTGTTATGGCTCAGACAAAAGAACACCTTTTGCTTGCTAGGCAGGTAGGTGTTCCTAAGATTATCGTGTTCTTGAACAAGGTTGATATGCTCGACGGTGACGAAGAGATGTTGATGCTCGTTGAAGAAGACGTAAAAGACACAATCAAGAAGTACGGCTTTGCTGACGAGACCCCGATTATCAAGGGTTCTGCGTTCAAGGCGTTGAACGAAGCTTCAAATCCTGAGAACACAAAATGCATCGAAGAATTGCTTGCTGCAATGGACTCATGGTTCGATGATCCTGTAAGGGAAGAGGACAAGCCGTTCTTGATGCCAATCGAGGATATCTTCACAATCTCCGGTCGTGGAACTGTAGTAACAGGACGAATCGAGCGTGGTGTTGTAAATATGGGTGAAACCGTGGAAATCGTTGGTATTCGTCCAACTGCTACAACAACTGTTACTGGTATTGAAATGTTCCAGAAAACGCTTGAGCAGGGTATTCCGGGCGATAACGTCGGTATCCTTCTTCGTGGCGTTGAAAAGAAGGATGTTGTTCGCGGTCAGGTTCTTGCAAAGCCGGGTTCAATCCATCCTCACACAAAGTTCGAGGCTCAGCTTTACGTTCTTACAGAGGCTGAAGGCGGAAGACATTCTTCATTCAGGAATGGTTATCGACCACAGTTCTACTTCAGAACTACGGACATCACGGGAACTATCATGCTCGGCGACGGCGTAGAAATGGTAAACCCTGGCGACAACGTAAAGGTTATCGGAGAACTTATCCACCCAATCGCTATGGACGAAGGTCTTAAACTTGCTATCCGTGAAGGCGGACGAACAATCGCTTCCGGACAGGTTACAAAGATTATCGAATAGTTATAGGTTTTAGGTCAGCCTGCGTTTTGTCGGGCTGACCTTTATCCTTGGAGGAAAAATTAATGGCGAATGGAAAGATTCGTGTTCGACTTCGTGCATTTGATGTTGAACTGATCGATCGTAGTGCTAAGGCAATCGTTTCTGCAGTTCAGAAGTCCGGCGCAAAGGTTTCAGGACCAATTCCGCTTCCAACCAGAATCAATAAGGTGACGGTTCTTCGCTCGCCTCACGTAAACAAAAAGGCTCGTGAGCAGTTTGAGATGAGGACGCACAAACGCCTTATCGACATTCTGAACCCTACCGAAGAAGTCATGAATTCTTTGATGAAGTTGGAACTTCCGGCAGGCGTTGCAGTCGAAATCAAGCAGTAAATTATTGCTGCAGGAAAAGGTACGAACCCTCCGGATCTGGGTTGACGGCCGAACAATATGAACTAATGTTCCGTTCGGGAACTTTGGTCAAAAGGAGTTATCAGAATGAAAGGTCTGATTGCAAAGAAAGTAGGAATGACACAGGTATTCGACGAAGCCGGTAACTTAACACCTGTTACCGTGATCCGCGTTGAACCGAACACCGTTATTTCTACGAAAACTAAGGAAAGAAACGGCTACGATGCCGTCGTCCTTGGCGTAGGCGATCTGAAAGCAAACAAAGCTAACAAGGCGTACGCAGGAGTTTTCCCTGAAAACATTTCTCCAAAACGCACTCTTAAAGAGTTTAGGGACTTTGGGAAAGAGGTCGCAGTCGGCGACAAAATCGGTCTTGAACTTTTCAATGAATCGCGTTTTTTGGATGTTACAGCCACTTCAAAAGGAAAAGGCTTTCAGGGCGTTATGAAAAGATGGGGCTTCCACGGTGGACGAGCCACTCACGGTTCGAAATTCCACAGAGAGCCGGGCGGAACGGGTGCTTGTACAACCCCGGGTCGCAGTTTCAAGAACATCAAGCTCCCCGGACATATGGGATTCAGGCGTGTAACCGTACAGAATCTAAAGATTGTAAAACTCGATCCTGAACTGAATGTGATTTTGGTTCGTGGAGCCGTGCCGGGCGTAAGAGACTGCACTCTCATCGTGAAGTCAGCAGTGAAGAAAGACTAGGAGAATCGGATATGGAAAAGAAAGTATATTCAACTTCTGGAAAAGAACTGCGTACAATCACTCTTGATGATGGTGTGTTCAATCTTCCAGAAAACGATGCCGTTATTTACTATGCCATAACAAACGAACTGGCGAATATGCGAGTGGGAACGGCTTGCACCAAAACCCGTGCTGAAGTCCATGGTTCGAATGCTAAGCCATACAAGCAGAAGGGAACGGGTAATGCTCGTCGCGGTGATAAAAAATCGCCGATAATGGTTGGCGGAGGTACGATTTTCGGACCTAAACCCCGTGATTTCAGTTATTCCATTCCAAAGAAAGAAAAAAGACTTGCAATGAAAACAATACTTTCAATGCAGGCTAGAAGCGACAGGTTCACTGTCGTGGAGGATTTTACCATTGAATCCGGTAAAACAAAGGATTTGGTTGGAATTCTCAATAATTTTTCAAAAAACGAAAGGACTGTAATCATCCTTAAAGATGATGACAGGAAAATCAAGCAGGCTGGTCGAAACATTCCGACTCTTTCATTCCTTTCTTTCAATCGTCTTAGAGCGCACGATTTGTTCTACGCCCGCAAGATTGTTGTTCTTGAAAGTGCGGTGAAGAATCTTTCGGAGTTTTATGCCGAAGACAAGGAGGCTAAATAATGGATTTTACAGATATTCTTATTGAGCCTGTCGTTACAGAAAAGGCAAATGAACTAAGGGATCAGAACAAGTATGTTTTCATAGTTCATCCATCTGCAACAAAAACTGAAATAAAAGAAGCGGTTTCAAAACTTTTCAATGTTAAGGTTGTGAACTGCAGAACAATCAATGTTATGGGCAAAATGAAGCGGCTTCGCGGCAAGCAGGGACGCACAAGCTCATACAAAAAGGCAATCGTACGTCTTGCTTCTGGACAGACAATCCAGGCGTTTGAGGGCGTATAGGTTCGCTTGCTAAGGGGATATAGAAATGGCTCTTAAAGTATATAAGCCAATTACTGCAGGCACACGAGGACGTGTTGACCTGGTCAGAGATGAACTGACAACCGATAGACCCGAAAAAACATTGGTGTCAGGGAAAAAGTCTACTGGAGGTCGAGGTCAAGGTGGTCGTATTTCCGTGCGACATCGTGGCGGCGGTCACAAGAGACGCTATCGTGAGATTGATTTCAAGCGTGACAAGCATGGAATCCCGGGAACTGTAAAGACAATCGAATACGATCCTAACCGTTCTGCGAACATTGCGTTGGTATTCTATGCCGATGGCGACAAGCGCTACATCATAGCGCCGAAGGGTTTGCAGGTCGGTCAGAAAATCATGTCCGGCGAGAATGCTACTCCGGTAGTTGGAAATGCGCTTCCGCTGGAAAGAATTCCTGTTGGTTTTACAATCCATAACATCGAGCTTACGCTCGGTCGCGGCGGACAGATGGTTCGTTCCGCAGGTGCCAGCGCGCAGATTGCAGGTCATGAAGACGACTACGTGATTGTTCGTCTTCCTTCCAGCGAAATGCGAAAGGTTCACGGCAAATGCTATGCCACGATAGGTGTTGTTGGAAATGAGGACCACATGAATGTTCAGCTTGGAAAAGCAGGACACAAGCGCTGGCTTGGTATTCGTCCTACCGTCCGTGGTATGGCGATGAACCCTGTCGATCATCCGCTTGGTGGTGGTGAAGGTGCTGGAAAAGGACGTAACCCTGTTACTCCATGGGGACAGCCTTGCAAAGGTTACAAAACTCGCAACAAGCGCAAGCCGTCGAGCAAGTTTATTGTTTCGCGCCGCAAGAAGTAGTTGCATAGGAGGTAACTGTGTCAAGATCTGTTAAAAAAGGTCCTTTTGTAGAGAAATCCCTTTACAAAAAGATAGTAGCAATGAACAAAGAAGCGGACAGAAAGATGATAAAAACATATTCTCGATGCTCCACAATAATTCCTGAAATGGTAGGCAATACTATTTCTGTATACAATGGAAAATCATGGATTCCGGTGTATATCACGGAGAACTTGGTTGGTCATAAACTCGGAGAGTTTGCGCCGACCCGTACGTTCCGTGGACATGCCGGTTCAGATAAAACAGCCAAGGCTGGCAAGTAAAGGTGGATATTATGGCTGAAAAGAAAGGTTATGTAGCCACTTCTAAGTTCCTTATCGCTTCTCCGACAAAGGTTCGTCCGGTAGCTAAAGTTATCAATCAGAAACCTTGTACCAGGGCAATGGCAATCTTGGCCAATATGCCCCAGAAGGGTGCCGGGCTTATCAGTGCTACTCTAAAGTCGGCGATTGCTAATGCGTTGTATGCCAACGATAAGCTTGACGAAGATATGCTTTACGTAAAAGAAATCAGGATAGACGAAGGTCCGAGATTGAAGAGGGTTTGGTTTCGTGCTCGTGGACGCGCCGATCAGCTTGTGAAGCGTATGTGTCATATTACTGTTGTAGTTGACGAAAAGGCGGGGGAATAAAGTGGGTCAGAAAGTTAATCCAATCGGTTTGCGCCTAGGCGTGAACAAAACGTGGCAGTCAACATGGTATGCGAATTCTCGCGAATATGCAGACTTGGTTCTTGAAGATATTAAGATCCGTAAAATGGTCATGAATCTTCCGGAGTGTAAAAACGCTGATATCGCAGAAATCGAGATTGTTCGTCATCCGCAGCGAGTTACGATTATGATTCACACCGCTAGACCGGGAGTGATTATCGGGGTCAAGGGTGCGACCATCGAGGAAATCAGCAAGAGCATCCAGTCGCAGCTTACAAAAAAAGTTCAGATTAAGATTAAGGAAGTCAAGCGGGCGGACGTAAACGCCAGTTTGATTGCCCAGAATATCGGTCGCCAGCTTTCCGGTCGCGGTTCATACCGCAAGGCATTGAAGCAGTCCGTTGGAAATGCAATGCGTGCCGGTGCGCAGGGTATCAAGATTCGCATTTCAGGTCGTCTTGGCGGTTCGGACATGACCCGAACGGAAGAACACAAGGAAGGTCGAGTTCCGCTTCATACGCTTAGAGCAAACATCGATTATTCTACTTATGAGGCACATACAACGTACGGAAAAATCGGTATAAAAGTGTGGGTCTATAATGGAATGAACTATGGCATCGAGCAGAATGAAGATGCAGGTCAACTTGTCAGAAAACCGCGCCGTGAACGTCGCCCGTCAGACAAGAATGAAGGTGCAGATAAGGCTGAGAAATCAGGACCTTCTGCAAAGGCAAGGAGCTAAGGTATGCCATTAAGTCCTAAAAGAGTTATGCACCGCAAGGTGCAGCGTGGTAGGGAAAAAGGAAACGCTACCCGCGACAACTACATTGACTTCGGCGAGATTGCTCTTGTGGCAATGGAACCGACGTGGTTAAGTGCTCGTGTAATAGAGGCAGCTCGTGTTGCCATCAACCGAAAACTTGACCGAAAAGGAAAGGTTTGGATTCGAGTCTTCCCAGACAAGCCGATTTCCAAAAAACCTGCTGAAGTTCGAATGGGTAAGGGTAAAGGCGCCCCTGAATCATGGGCAGCCGTTATCAAACCAGGAACGATTCTGTTTGAGATTGCCGGAGTGGATCTTGCTCTTGCGCACAGGGCTCTGGAGCTCGCAAGCGACAAACTTCCGATAATCACGAGAATCGCTTATAAGCCTACACAAGACTAAGGAGGAATAAGATGGCTGATTCAAAATCGAAGAAGAATGACAAAGAACTGTCTTATTCAGAATTGGTTTCAAAACGTGATGCGCTTAAGAAGGAATACATGGATCTTCGTTTCAAGATGGTAGTGTCCCATGTAGATAATCCAATGCAGAAACGGACAATGCGCCGAGAAATCGCACGCTTGAATACGTTCATCCGGCAGAAAGAAATCGCCGGAGAAAATAAGTAGGAGCTGAACCGTGGAAGAAAATGCTGTTCAGAAAGCAAAGGGTACAAAGCGTTCATTTGTCGGACTGGTAACAAGCGACAAGATGGACAAATCCATTGTAGTTACGGTTTCAACAAAGAAAATGGACCGTCTTTACAAAAAATATGTAACACGATCTAAGAAATACATGGCTCACGATGAAGAGAATTCCGCTCATATCGGGGACACTGTTCGGATTGTGGAAAGCAGACCTCTCAGCAGACGAAAACGCTGGCGTCTTGTCGAGATTGTGGAACGAGCTAAATAAGGTAGGAGTGCAAAGTATGATTCAAATGCAGTCATGTATGACAGTCGCTGACAACTCCGGTGCCAAGATTGCTCAGTGCATCAAGGTGCTTGGCGGTACGCACCGCCGATATGCCGGAATTGGCGACATTGTAGTTGTGGCTATCAAGGATGCCATTCCTACATCTACAATCAAGAAGGGTACGATAGAAAAGGCGGTTATTGTTCGTCAGGCAAAAGAATATCGCCGCCCGGACGGAACTTACATTCGCTTTGACGATAACGCTTGCGTAATCGTGGACGACAACAAGAATCCTAAGGGAAAACGCATTTTTGGACCTGTAGCCAGGGAGCTTCGAGATATGGATTTCATGAAAATCGTGTCGCTTGCTCCAGAGGTTTTGTAAGGAGATATGGATATGCAGAAGAAATTCAAGATCCGTAAAGACGATACAGTGCAGGTCCTTGCAGGAAAGGATAAGGGAAAACGAGGAACTGTTGTCCGTATTGTTTCCAAGAAGGATGCCGTAATCGTATCCGGAATAAACATTGTTAAAAAGGCAATGAAAAAAAGAAGCGAACAGGATCAGGGTGGAATCGTGGAAATCGAAGCTCCTCTCAACATCTCGAATGTCGGCATCGTATGCAAAAAATGCGGTCGTCCTGTTAGAATCGGTTATAAGATTGACGGGGACAAAAAAGTCCGAGTCTGTCGAAAATGTGGAGATATACTGTAATGGCTAATTACGTACCTCGGCTTAAGAAAGTCTATAAAGACGAAATCGCCCCTGCGCTGGTAAAAGAGTTCAATTACTCTTCACCGATGCAGATTCCTGCTGTCAAGAAAATCGTTGTCAGCATGGGAGTTGGCGAGGCTCTCACAAACAAGAAACTCCTTGATGCCGCAGTAAATGACTTGACCCTGATCACCGGTCAGAAGGCTGTTAAGACTAAGGCAAAAAAGAGTATCGCAAACTTTAAGTTGCGTGAGGGCAATGAAATTGGAGCAATGGTTACTTTGCGCGGAACAATTATGTATGAATTTTTGGATCGCCTTATAAATGTTGCTTTTCCACGAATCAAGGACTTCCGTGGCATCAAGGCTACCGGCTTTGACGGACACGGAAACTTTTCGGTTGGCATTACCGAACAGTTGATATTCCCGGAAATTGATTTTGATAAAATCGCAAAGGTTTCCGGCATGAACATCACTTTCGTAACCAGCGCAAAGACAGATGCGGAAGCAAAATCTTTGCTTGCCAAATTCAATATGCCGTTCCGTAAATAGAGTGAGGGATACATGGCTAAGAAATCATTGGTAATAAAAGCCGCTCGCAAACAGAAATATGAGACAAGGCAGTACAACCGCTGTCAGATTTGCGGACGACCCCGTGGATATTTGCGTAAGTACAAGATGTGTCGTATCTGCTTCCGCAAATTAGCAAGTGAAGGCCTTTTGCCGGGCATCACAAAGTCATCTTGGTAAAGTGGTAGGAGGATAATATGAGTGCATCAGATCCAGTAGCAGACATGCTGACTAAGGTTCGCAATGCGGCTGTAGCCCGCCACGAAAAGGTGGATATTCCGGCTTCAAAGCTTAAACTTGAAATCGTAAAGATAATGAAGACGGAAGGATACATCAAAAACTTCAAGAAAGTTCAGGAAGATGGAAAATCCGTTATCCGTATAATTTTGAGATATGACGACAGTAATAATCCTGTGATACACGGCGTTAAGAAAATCTCAACGCCTGGCCGTCGGGTTTATTCAGGCTACAAGGATTTGCCGCGAGTGTTTAACGGCTACGGTACAATCATCGTTTCTACTTCTTCCGGTGTAACTACTGGCAAGAAGGCTTCCGAGAAAATGGTCGGCGGCGAACTTATTTGTTCAATTTGGTAATAGGGAGGAAAAGATGTCTAAATTAGGTAAACTTCCTGTAACTATTCCAGCCGGCGTTACCGTGACGGTCGCAAACAATCTTGTTAGCGTCAAAGGTCCGAAAGGCGAACTGAAGCAGGATTTCAGTAACAACGTAAAAGTCCAGGTAAAGGGAACTGAGGTCATCGTGGAGACGACCAATGATTCCAAGCAGGCGGGGGCCGACCACGGTCTTTATAGAACTCTTATCAACAATATGGTGATAGGAGTTTCATCGGGTTTCTCAAAGACATTGGTTGTTACCGGTGTAGGTTATCGTTCCGAAGTTCAGGGAAAGATTCTGATGATGAACCTCGGCTATTCAAACGATTTCTTTATCGCCATTCCCGAAGGCATTTCAGTTACTACTGACGCAGCGGGAAAGGTTACAATTTCCGGAGCAGACAAGCAGCAGGTCGGGGAATTTAGCGCACAAATCCGTAAACTTCGTAAACCGGAACCGTACAAAGGAAAGGGAATACGTTACAGCACGGAAGTTATCAGGCGCAAGGTCGGAAAGACCGGTGTTAAATAAGGTGGAACGCTATGCTTAGAAAACTGAATGACAAACAACGAAAGAGATTGCACAGGAAGATTCATATCCGCAAAAGGGTGTATGGAACTGCCGAGCGTCCTCGCATGACGGTAACTCGTTCCAACAGAAATCTTTCGGTGCAGATAGTTAATGATGACGAGGGCAAAACTCTTGCTTCTATTTCTACATTGGAAAAGGAATTTGCAGATTTGAAGCCTGTTACGGCAGATGCTGCAAAACTCGGAGAAGCTTTGGGCGCACGTCTTAAAGATAAAAAGATTACGAAAGTGGTTTTTGACCGCAACGGTTATCTTTATCACGGTGTTGTTAAAGCCCTTGCAGATGGTACCCGCAAAGCCGGGATCGAATTCTAGGAGTCGCTGATGGAACGCCAGAATAAATTTGATAAAGATCCGAAAGAGAAGGAGTTTGTCGAAAAACTCGTTACTCTGAACAGAACCGCAAAGACCGTAAAAGGCGGTCGCCGAATGTCTTTCGCAGCTCTGACTGTTGTAGGGGATCAGAAAGGTCGTGTGGGATATGGTTTTGGAAAAGCCAATGACGTGTCCGAAGCCATAAAAAAGAGCGTCGAACGTGCAAAAAGAAGCATGGTTTTCATGCCAATGAAAAACGGCACTATTCCGCATGAAATAATCGGAAAATACAAAAGTTCCGAGGTTCTGCTGAAACCCGCTTGTCCCGGTACAGGTATAAACGCCGGCGGTGCGGTTCGCTCCGTGATGGATGCGGCTGGGATCACAGATGTAATTTCCAAATCGCTGGGTTCTAGGACTTCTGTGAACGTTGTAAGGGCAACTTTCAATGCAATCATAAATCTTATGGATGCAAAGAAAATTGCCGCAGGCAGGGGAAAGACTCTCGACGAGATGTGGGGTTAGACTATGGCAAAGGCTAAACAGATTAAGATTACGCTTAGAAGAAGTACAATCGGACAGAAGCCGGCTGTTGTCGCTACGGTTCGCAGTCTTGGTTTAAGAAGAATCAGTTCTTCGGTTATTCAAAACGATACAGATCCTGTGAGAGGCATGGTGAGAGCGGTTTCTCATCTTGTGACTGTAGAGGAGGTAAAATAATGTCAGATTATAATCCAGTTCTAAAAGCTCCTCGCGGTGCTAACAAAAAGCCGAAACGAGTGGGACGAGGTTCTTCATCCGGTCTCGGAACTACAGCCGGCAGAGGTAACAAAGGTCAGCAGTCCCGTTCCGGCGGCGGAAATCCGTATGTCGGTTTTGAAGGTGGACAGATGCCTCTTTACAGGCGAGTTGCCATTCGCGGATTTTCGAACGCTCTTTTCAAAAAGGAGTATGTTTGCATCAATGTGAATATGCTTGAGCCTAAATATTCCGATGGCGAAACCGTGAACAGAGATACTTTGGCGGAAAGAGGATTCATTTCAAAGAAGACAAAAAAATTGGTGAAAATCCTCGGCAACGGCGAAATCACAAAAAAACTCAATGTCGAAGTGGACAAGGTTTCCGCTTCTGCAAAAGAGAAAATTGAAAAGGCCGGTGGTACGGTAAAAGTTCCGGAAACAGCCGACGAAGACAAATAGGCGGCGGGGTAGAACATGGCAAGCAATCCTATTGTTAATATGTTTAGACTTAAAGAACTTCGCATTCGCTTGTTGTTTACGCTGTTGGTTCTGGCGGTCTTTCGATTGGGGAGCGTTCTGACTATTCCCGGAATAGATGCGAACGTTCTGTTCAATTATTTTAGCGAATTGGCGAATCAGAACAAAAATGCATTCGCCAGTTATATGGACTTTTTTGTGGGAGGTGCATTTTCTAATTTCTCGATTTTTATGTTGGGAGTTATGCCTTACATCTCCACGCAGATTATCATGCAGCTTGCTGTGATTATTTTCCCGTCGCTTAAAAGGATTGTTCAGGAGGATGGCGGACAGCGAAAAATGGCGCAATGGGTAAGGCTCGGCACCGTATTGGTGTGTATCCTTCAGTCCTATGCGGTTACTGTTTATGCCGGAAGCATCCCCGGATGCATCCTTATCGCTCCAAGATGGAAGTTTAATGTCCTTGCGATGCTGACCGTTACTACTGGTTCTATGATTACGGTATGGCTCGGGGATCAGATTACAGCCAACGGAATCGGCAACGGAATCTCAATGATGATTTTTGCCGGTATCGTCGCAAGGATTCCAAGCGCCATAGTCGAATTGTACAAAAAGGTTATGGATGGCTCGGTTCAATTTGTCTTTGTTATTGTGGTTCTCTTGATGTTTGTCGCAATAATCGCTTTGGTGGTATACGAAGAATCAGGGGAGCGCAAAATTCCGGTTCACTATGCGAAAAGGGTTGTCGGAAGAAAAATGTACGGCGTAAAAAACACGTACATTCCTTTCAAAATAAATCCTTCGAACGTGATTCCGTTGATTTTTGCGTCTTCTCTTCTGATGTTGCCGCTCCAGTTGGTGTCAATGATAGGAAGCAATCAGAATTCCTCAAGATGGGTTGCAAGGCTTTCCGCCATTCTTACACCACACGGACTTTGGTACAATGTTTTGCTTGTGATTCTTATAGTGTTTTTTGCATACTTCTACACTCAGGTTACTCTGAACCCTACGGAAATCGCAAAAAATATCCGTGAGAACGGCGGTTCAATCCCAGGGGTGCGAACCGACAAGACTGAAGAATATCTTCAGAAAATATTGAATAGATTGGTTTTACCGGGTTCTTTGTTCCTGGCGTTCATCGCAATCGTTCCGACGATTGTTCAGAATGCGTTCCATTTTCCTCCGTCAGTTGCAATGTTGATGGGTGGAACATCGCTTATCATTTTGGTGGGTGTGGATTTGGATACCATGAGTCAGGTAGAGGCTCTTCTGAAAATGCATCATCAGGACGGGCTTACAAAGAAAGGTAGAATCAGATCGCGAAATCTTTAGGAATTCGCGAATTAACAGTAGAAAAGGATTGGGAATAGTGATAGACTGATTCGCACCGAATTGTCTCTCATTGCGAGGTGCCAAGATTCGGAGTGAAACTATTCCCAAGGGGGTCTTTCATGAAAGTACGAACCAGCGTAAAACCTATCTGTGACAAGTGCAAGGTTATAAAGAGAAATGGTATTATACGTATCATTTGCTCTAATCCTAAGCACAAGCAGAGACAGGGCTAAGGAGTAACAGATGGCTCGAATATCGGGAGTTGATATCCCAAACAAACATTTATGTATTGCCTTGACTTATATTTATGGCATTGGCAATTCACTGGCGGCAAAAATCTGCAAAGAAGGTAATCTTGACCCGATGATGATGGCAAATGACCTTACACAGGAACAGATTGCCGTAATACGTGATATCATCGAAAAAAATTACAAAGTAGAAGGTCGTCTCCGCACGGAAATCGGTCTTAATCTTAAGCGCTTGATTGACATAGGTTGCTATCGTGGTCTTAGGCACAAGAGAGGTCTTCCCGTTCGTGGGCAAAGGACGCGTACAAACGCCCGAACTCGCAAAGGGAAAAAGAAGACTGTTGCTAATAAGAAGAAGGCTTAGGGCGGAGGAAACTGATGGCTACAGCTAAAAAGCGAAAGGAAAAGAAGAGCGTATTTGAAGGTAATGTATACATTCAAGCTACGTTCAATAACACTATCGTAACAATTACAGATTTGAAAGGAAATGCCATTTCTTGGGCATCTTCTGGCGGTCTTGGATTTCGTGGAGCAAAAAAATCTACTCCATTTGCGGCGCAGACTGTTGCCGAGACTGCTGTGCAGAAAGCGGCAAGTTACGGTTTGAGGGAAGTTCATGTCTACATCAAAGGTCCGGGAATGGGGCGCGAAAACGCCATACGTTCATTGGGTGCTATGGGACTTAAAGTCAAGTCCATCCATGATGTAACTCCGATTCCTCATAACGGATGCCGGCCAAGAAAAACTCGCCGTATGTAATTTGGATTGATAGGAGCTGGTCTGTTTTGCCGCCCGAAAATAGCGGAAAACGTAAGGCTAGCATGATAATGAAAACTCCGTAAAATCCATGGCAGAAACTACGAGTGCATCGATGTTTTTGGTTACTGGTTTTTGTTTTTGAAAACATGACGGAGTTTCCGGGCTGGAAAGCGTTCCGGTTCGGTAGATGTATGAAGAAGATTCTTTAATAAGAGTTCTATTCAAAATAAAGGAGTTAAGATGGCTCGCAAAAACTTGCTTAAAGGTTTTAAGAAACCGAAAGGGCTTTCTTTTGAGCATATTGAGACTAATCCGAATTATGGGAAATTTGTGGCAAGCCCATTTGAGACGGGATTCGGCACGACTGTAGGAAATACGTTGCGCCGTGTTCTGCTTTCATCTATTCAGGGGTATGCCATCACATCGATTCGCATTACTTCGTATGATGCTGATCATGTCCCGCATGTAATTTCCAGTGAATTTGACGCTATTCCGAATGTTTCTGAAGACACGCTGGAAATTATAAACACTCTGAAACAGATTCGTCTTCGACTTCCTGACGACATGGAGCAGGATACGATTCTTTACGAATTCAAAGGACCTGGACTTGTGAAGAGCGATGACCTTGCCAAGGAAAATCAAGTTGAAGTCATGACCAAGGATATGCTCGTTTTCACTATGATGGAAGGAGCGGATCTTGAGATTGAAATGCAGATTGATTTGGGTAGAGGTTATGTTCCTGCCGAGGTAAATGAGCATTATATCGAGATAATGGGAACTATCCCTATCGATGCGATTTTTACTCCTGTTCCGAAGGTCAAATATTCTATAGAGCCTTGCCGAGTTGGTCAGCGAAATGACTATGACAAGCTCGTGCTTGAGATTTGGACGGACGGAACTGTGTCGCCAGAGGATGCGCTGGGTGAAGCCGCAAAGATTGCCAAGGATCATTTTTCAATCTTTGTGAATTTCAATGATAGCGATGTCATTGGTAGTGATGAAAGCGATGAAGAGGATGCTAGGATTAAGGAGACTCTTAATACGCCAGTAGAGGAACTTGAGCTTTCCGTGCGTTCTTCAAACTGCTTGAAGAATGCGAACATACGCACTATCGGTGAATTAACAAAAAAGACAGAGGACGATCTTGCCAAGACAAGAAACTTCGGCAAGAAAAGTCTTGGGGAAATCAAGGAAAAACTTCAGGAATGGGGCTTGACCCTAGGAATGACCGATTACAGCCACTTGAAGAACGCTGTCAATATCAAGAAGCAGAAGGAAGAATCAGATGAATCATAGAAATGGTTTTAATCCGCTTTCACGGACATCGGCTCATCGTCGTGCGATGTCCCGCAACATGGTAACTTCACTTTTCAGATTTGAAAGAATCACAACAACAAAGTCAAAGGCTTTGGAAGTTAGAAAGGCTGCCGAAAAACTGATTACAAGGGGAAAGGTTGATTCCGTGCATAATCGTCGAGAGGCGGCTAAATTTATTCAGGACGCAAGGGTTCTGAACAAGTTGTTTACGGAGATCGGACCTCGCATGAAGGAAAGGAACGGTGGTTATACCCGTGTTCTTAAACTTGGCTATCGTCAGGGAGATGCCGCCGACATGGTTATCCTTGAACTGGTTGACTACAAACTTGACACCGGCGATTCTGAAGATAAGGACGCTGAGAAAAAAGCCAAAGTTGCGCCTAAAACTGCAACCGAAAAAAAAGCGGCTAAAAAGCCTGCCGCTAAAAAAACTGCCGCCAAAAAAGAAGCCCCTGCTTCTGCGGAGAAGGAGTAGTCTATGTCTAAGAACCATCGCGGTACGGGAATCCGTTCATTGCCGGATCATGGTCGTGGAACGTGCGCAATCTGCAAGAAAGAAAGCATAAAAGTTCTTTATGAAACTACAATCGATGAGCAGACCGTAAAAATCTGTAAGTTTTGCAATGCCAATCTGAAGAACAAGGAAAGGGCTGCGAAGAAGGCGGAGGCCGCTTCTGCGCCTGAAACTCCGGCAGAAGCATCAGCAGAGTAGTTTTTGTTTGGATTTGTAGACCGTCCTGCGTTGGTGGGACGGTTTTTTTTGTTTTAACAAAGATATTTATGCGTTTTCTTGCGTTTGGATTTCTGCGCTTTGGGTGGAGCGATTGAAATTTCTTGAAAAAATGCAGGCGCGAGCGTGGAGCAGAACCGTAGGTTGTGCGCTTGAAAAATGCGTTTTTATTTAAAAATGAGTTATCCGTTTTTTAGATTTTTTTTGCGGTTTTTGAAAAACAAAAACCGCATTTTAGGATTGGCTTATTGAAGCACCGAGCCTTTGGCGGGCTGCGGAAGGCGAGTGGGAAAATAGATTCGCCCCCAAAAAGAAAAATCACTGTGATTTACTATTTTTTTGATTTTAATTATATTAATGACATTAAATTTTATTGAACATGCTTTTGGAGGTGTGTATGAAAAAGTTTATCGGTTTTGCTTGCGCTTCGGCGGTCTTGCTTTTTGCAGGTTGCTCGAAGGGCGAGGGCGACATTGTGAAAATCGGCGGAATTGCGCCTCTTTCCGGTGCGGTTGCGGTTTACGGCGTTGAATGCAAGAACGGCATTGACCTTGCGATTGAAGAAATCAATGCAGCCGGCGGCATTAATGGAAAGCAGGTTAAGTTTATTTGCGAGGACGACGAGGGCTCTCCGGACAAGACGGTAAATGCTTTTAAAAAACTGACGACAAAGGATAGGGTGAAAATTATAATCGGTTCGTTGACTTCCGGTTGCGCCCAGTCTATTTCAACTTTGTCTCAGGCGGGGAAGATTCTTCAGATTGCGCCTGCGGCTACGGCTCCGGCAATCACGGAAGTCGGAAATTATGTTTTCAGAGCTTGCTTTATCGACCCATTGCAGGGAACTGTGGGCGGTAAGTTTGTCGCGGAAAATCTTGGAAAAAAGGATGCGGCTGTTCTTTATGACGTGGGAAACGATTATTCGGTGGGACTTGCCGACAATTTTAAGACTTCGTTTGCCATGAACGGCGGACGAGTTGTGAGCATCGAGTCGTATGCTACGGGCGACAAGGATTTTAATGCACAGCTTACAAAAATCAAGAACTCTAATCCCGACGTTGTGTATGTTCCTGATTATTATGGAACTGTGGCTTTGATTGCAAAGCAGCTTAGGGCGCAGGGAATAAATGTTCCTATCGTGGGCGGAGACGGCTGGGACGGACTTACGGAAAATGCGGGCGATGAGGTGCTGAACGGATTTTATTCGAATCATTATGCCGTAGATTCTACAGAGTCTGCGGTGCAGAAATACGTGAATGCGTTCAGGAAAAAATACAACAAAGACCCGAATTCTTTTTCGGCTCTTGGGTATGACAGCGTGTATATGCTCCGTGATGCGATGGTGAAAGCCGATTCTACCAGCAACATTGCCGCAATCCGGGATGCCTTTGAAGCCACCGACGGGGATTATGTTACGGGTCATCTGACATTTGACAAGAACAGGAATCCTGTAAAGTCTGCGGTAATGCTGGAATTGGTAAACGGAGCGGACGGAAAACTTACGACACGCTATAAGGCAACCGTAGAGCCGTAACCTAATTTTCCAATCTGGAATTTTTCGGCTCGACATTGGTGTGTGCCGTAAAAAAACGAGAAGCCATCCTTTAGGAAAACGAAAATCCTGAAGGGCGGCTTTTTTTTGCGAAAATGGTTGTGGAAACGCAGGATTTTTTAGGCTTCTGTTTTTCATAGTCAGATTCCGGTTGGCTGCGGTGAACGGCAGGACCGTTGTCGCAAGTGCAGCCGATTTTTTGCGTTAACGGTTATTTTTAGGGAATATAGATTCTCATGCATGAGCCTTGTTCCGGCAAGTGCACCATATTGACCAAAGACGATGTTTTCTGATATATAACATTATATAAATATTATGGGAAATCTACTTTTGGGGAGATATTTTATGAATACGAAAAAAGCGTTTGCGCTTGTTTTGGTTGTTTTTGGTTTGAGTGCGTCTGCGTTTGCGTTTGACTCGAACACTTTTTGGAAAAATTATGGCGGTGGCTTGAAACACGGTGACGGACTTTTGAGCATCGGCTCTTCTTTTGGAATTGAATCCATCTTGTATCTTTCTACATATCCCGGATCTATATATATTCCGCCTATCGATATAAGTTATGAAAGGATGGTTTTGGTCAATCAGAAACTTCCGTTCAGTTTTGGGGGATATATAAATACCAGCATGAGTTTCTTGCGTCCCGATGTATATAATAAATCGAGTTTTTGGCTGTGGCCGACCATCGGAGCTCTTGCAAAATACCATTTTGATTTTGGCGTAAAAAATTTGGACGTGTATGCAGGCGTTAGGCTTGGCTTGGGCTATAACCTTTATATTTATGGAGGCGAATTTTCCCCTGTAATTATACCGGTTCGTTTTGATGCAGCTGCTATTTTGGGGCTGTCCTATTTTTTCACGGATAACTTTGCCATTTCCGTGGAAACAGGAGCGCCTTATTTGGTTACCCTAAGGCTTGCTTTCAAAATCTAGGGATTTTCTATAAATAATTCTAATCTGAATCGGAATGAATTTGTCCGTCTATATTTTTAGGCGGACGATTTTTTTATTTATCGCGTTTTTTTCTGAATTCTGAGTTTTGTTCGAGTTTTTTGAAAAATCGTTCATTAAAATTCGACAAGTGCAAGCCTTTTTCAAAAGACGAGGATTTCCGCATTTTTGCAATTAAATAAAAAAATACGTTCAATAAGTGAGTTCGTATTGCAAAATCGCAGTTTATTTTAAGCGGTACTATATTGTACCGCTTAAAATAATCATTCCCTAAGCTCCGCGAAGTTCTCCGTTTTATGCAAATCTCAGAAATAAAACTTGATTTTTTATATGGACGGAATATCATAAAAAGGACTTGTGTTCGGCGTGCTACGGGGCATTCGAAACCCGCAGGATTCAGTCGGAACAAATCAAGGAGTTTTGATGAAAAAGATTACAGCTATTTTAATTGCCGCTTGCCTTTTGGGAAGCGGAGCGTTCGCTTTGGATATGGGAGCGGGCGGAATCGTCGACTATTCTTATGCTATGTCGTTTATGAATATCGAAGTAAATGAAAAGAACGGCACAAAAACAATGAATGGATTCAATGCCATCACTGCAAAAGCCTTTTTTGACGTCCAGTATGCGATTGTCACGCTCGGCGTAAATGCTTCCGTGGGAAAAATTAAGTCAAAGACCGAGTTGAAAGTTTTGGGACACACAATACCTTCGGATGAGGAATATAACATGCAGTTCACATATTTCAATCTCGGAATGTTTGGAAAATATCCCTTTTCACTAGGAAGCGTAAAACTCTACCCAATTGCTGGTTTTGACTTCGATTTTATAGTCGCCGGAGAAACCGACGGAAAGAAAATCGCACTTGACGACACAACAAAGAAAAACATGAATATGTACTGGGTTGATTTCGGACTCGGTGCCGATGTTCCCATCGCTCTTAACGGAAAACTGTGCATACGGCCCGAAGGAATTTTCGGAATTAAAATGAACAGAAGCGACGATGATAAGACAGCAAAAGACAACGCCCAAAAAATCGGCGCAAAATATTCGGACGGAGCATTTAAGTTCAACGCCGGCGTAGGCGTAATTTATAAATTCTAAATAAATTTTCCGTTTTGCTAAGGTTTTGTGTCAAAGCGGAAAATCCGGTTAAAAACACTGAAGATTTTTACATTTCTTCAGTGTTTTTTTTATTCATTAAAAAACACGTTTCCGCAAAATGTTCTTTTTGCCCTCGGAAAACTTCCGAAACCCCACACACATTCACGTGTCAAAACGAAATAATTTCTTCGTACACTTGGATTGCAAACAGGTCTGTCATTCCGCTGATAAATTCAATCACGCATTTTTCAAAATTCGAATAATCTTCAAGACTGAAAATCTGCCTGAAATCGGAACGTAAAGTAGATTTTTTCTCGCCGAATGGCGCTCCGTTCGTTCGTCCGGATTTATAGCCTGCATATTTTGTAACCCACTCGATAAAAGTCTTTGAAAGTTTTGGATAATATCTAAGAATGCTTTCAAGCCGTCCGCCGCACGCATAGGCTTGGGTTCTCATAAGCGTCCTGAATATCGTTCCAATCACGTTTTCGGCGTATATCGAAAATTCCTTCAGCCGCCAGTGGCTATAAATATGCGCAAAACTGAATTTTTTCAGTTCCATGATAAAATTAAAATATTCGTCGCTAAAGCAAAGTCCTTTTTCCGGCGAAGATTGTTCGCACAAATCCACAATCAAGTCGTTTATCAGAACCGTCGTGTTCACCGCCCGCCCGCTTCTGAAAACGTTTTTTCCTTTTCCGGTCAAAGTCGAAGTTACGATTTCCCTAAGATGGCGATAGGCGCTCATGTCGATTATATGATAAAGGCGCGCATCTTCCATATCCCTCCCAAGATAGGCGATTTTATCCGCGACTTTTACAACGCATCCTTCCCAAGTAAACGGCTGAATTATTCCCGGACGCTTTATCGAATAAAGGTCTATCGCATCGTCCCTGGGCTTTATTCCCTGCTGATCGATTTCGCCGCAATGACAGATTATTCCGTCCCTGACCGCATACGTAAGATTCAAAGGACGCTCAACGGCATCGGGATCGGGAAGCGTTTCTATGTAATCGGCAAAAAAAAGACTGTTCCGCTCGTGCCAAAACTTTTTCGGAGCGTTCACCCCTTCCTTCTGTTCCATAAGATTGTTCAGACAATTTTCGCCGTGATGCCCAAAAGGTGCATGCCC
Organism: uncultured Treponema sp.; assembly: GCA_905372235.1. Classification (GTDB taxonomy): domain Bacteria; phylum Spirochaetota; class Spirochaetia; order Treponematales; family Treponemataceae; genus Treponema_D. The sequence continues at coordinate 43,656 of CAJPOF010000003.1, read as the reverse complement.
TATATCATGCCCCAAAGCGATGGTTTCAGCCAGCTGCTCGTTCAAGCCAAGATATTTTGCCACCGTTTTTGCAACGCTCGCAACGTGCAGCACGTGTTCCATTCTAGTGCAGACATGATCGTTGTGAGGCGCATAAAAAACCTGGGTCTTATGCTTCAACCGGCGAAAAGCCTGACAATGAAGGAGACGGGTGTAATCCCGCTCCCAATCATTTCGAATCTCATTTCGAGAATAAATCTCATGAACACGATTTACGGCTGCCTCCCACTTGGGATTTCCACGCTCCATGCGCTCGCCTTTGAATAAATCCATCATGCGCACATTGTACCACGAGCGCAAAAATCCGCCCATAGGAAAAGGCGACGAACTTCACGCAAAGAAAACCGTTTTTTATTTTTTATTTGCATAATACTGGCGCAGATTTTCCTCCCACTCGCCTTCCGCGGCCCGCTAACGCTCGGTCGAACGGCTTTGCCGTCCGCCTTGCCTTCGGCAACCGCTTCACGCTCAGCGCAAAAAGCTGCGATTTTGAAAAATGTCGTTCACCCAAGCAGAGATTTTGTGTTATAATTCAAGCCGCACTAAAACGTGTTTGTATTTTGGAGGTTATTTATGATTGTGAAAAATGTCATGACAAAAGATCCTATATGCGTTGTTTCCGATGCATCTCTGACGGATGCCAAAGCTTTGATGAACAAGCACAAAATCAGCAAACTTCCCGTCATCGACAAGGAAAAAAATCTTGTCGGAATCCTTACAAAAAACGACCTGGCAAAAGCCGGTCCTTCGGATGCAACAACCCTCGATATGTTTGAAATCGGCTACCTCCTTTCAAAACTGACCGTTTCAAAAATAATGAGCAAAAAAGTCATCACCGTAATGGAAAGCGAAGTTGTTGAAGAATGTGCAAGAATCATGGTTGACAATCAGATTGGCTGCGTTCCCGTGATGAAAGGCAAAGTTCTTGTGGGAATCGTAACGGAAAGCGACCTTTTTCATCTTTTTACGGATATGTTCGGCGCAAGACAAAAAGGAGTGCGTGCCACGCTTTGCATGGAAGACAAGCCCGGAATGATTTCGTGCCTTTCAAAAGAAATCTCCGAAATGAAAGGAAACATAATTTCCTTGGTAACAAGGGAATGGCACGAAAAAAATAAGCGAAAACTTTCCGTGAAAGTAACCGGAATTTCCGTGTCCCAGTTTGAAAAAATCCTTGAAAAAATCGGCGTTGAAGCGGAAGATTTGCGTGTTGTATAAAACCCGAATTTGAGAAAATCCTTTTTCCGCTGTTTTTATCAACTGTTGAAAAAACAACGATTCGTTAGTATTTTTTAACCGATATGAGTTTTAATCTCGATGAGGCAATCAAGTCTTTTTTTCGTCATTATACCGACGTTTTTACGTCAAAGGATTTTTCGACGTTTCTGAGTTATCAAGGAGAAAAGTGGTCTCTAAAAAACGTCCGGGATTTTCTTGAAAATTCATTCGAGGTTTTTTCCTTGGGCGGAGGGCGTTTTCAGACAAGGGCGGGATTTTTCACCGGAAAATATTTTAGTTTTAAGCCGACCCGCAATGAATTTGACAAAAAAGTTTTTGTTCCGGGCGGAAGGTGCATTCCGTTTGTTGATTCCGATGTCCTTAGTTGCGAACTGAAGTTTTTTTACAAAGGGAAAAAACTTTCCCAAAAAGTCGCCGCTTTCCCAAGCGAACTTGCGCTGGATTTTTTTTATCTTTACGGCGAAGAATTTTCCGTTCGTTATATAGCCGAAGATCCGGTGAATCACGGAAAAATGAATCTTTCAAATCTGAATTTTACGCTTCCGAACGAAATCGAACTGACTTCGATTTCGCTTGCGCCGTTGATAAAAGACGGATTTTCCTACGGCGACAGAATTCTGTGTCGTCTTCTAAATTGGGACAAGGGCAAAATCGAGCTTGAAATTGACAAGCGCGCGGAAAATCCTTTTCAGACCACAGACCGGGACGAGGAACGCACAAAATGGTACGAAAACCTTGAAAACTATATGCTAGACTCTTTGGATTTTATCGGTCCGATGGATTCCATAGAAGAGCAGCTGGCTTACATATTCTTTTTTGGCGGAGATATTTTTACCCGTAAAGATTGCGGTTCTATCGAAGAATTTTTCACGAATTCAAAAAAAATCGGGATTCAGCCGTTCGGTGTGGAAAGCAGAATCTGGAAAAAAGGCGAAGATGTTCCAGCCGTCGGAATGTGGAATATGGCTTTCATCGAAGATTCCGTTCAGGATTCAAAGTTTGCAAGGTGTCCGCCGATGTCGCCTTCAAAAAACACTCTTACCCAATCGTTTTTGCTCGATATGCTTTTTACGGAAAGCGAAGATTATGAATCAGTCATGAAAAAAATGTATCCGTTTCAGGAATATTATTCGGACGAGCAGAAAAAGCTCTTGTTATTGCACTTGAAATCGCTACATGATATACTTGCGCCTAGGTATAATCGTTTTGAAGATTCCGTAATCGGTGATATACGCCACGCTACTTTGGAACTTTATGCGATCATCAACGAATTTGTCGTTTTGATTGACATTGAAGGAAAGGACTTGAAGGCTTATCCACAACAATCCTTGGTCGTTCTTTCCCAGCTTTATGCCCATGTCATGCACCTTATCGATGCACTGGCGAACGACCCAAACCCTCTTAAAGAAGAGTTGGACGAAATCGGTTTTTCGCTTGAGGTTATGAGGTTCGATTTTGAATGTGCGGCGGAGGAACTCAAGGAAGCCATGGCTAAAGAATCAAGGAATGGCTTTAAGATTATAAAACGATAGAAACTTTTTAGAAAAAATCATAAAAATGGAGAGGTACTGATGGCTGCAGATATAGCAACTCTTATTCGCAAGGGCGGAGTTTATCACTCTATGGAAGGAAGCACCGCAGAGGAGATTTACAAGAAATTTACCGATTCCGTGGAATTTCCTCCGGCTGTCAATAAGACTACGGTTTACGAAGCGTTGTGCGCTCGTGAGAAAATTATGAGCACGGCGGTAGGAAACGGAATTGCGCTTCCTCATGCAAGGGCTTCAATCATCACATCGGAAGATGACCAAAGAGTTTCGGTGGTGTACCTAAAAGAGCCTATAGACATGAAAGCTCCCGACGAGATTAAGGTTTACGTGATGTTCATTCTTCTGACTCAAAATCCGCAGACACATTTGCAGATTCTATCGACTTTGGCTGGACTTTTCCGAAAACCTAAATTCAGGAGTGTTTTGGAACGCCGTGCGTCCGAAGAAGAAATCCTTGCGGCAGTGAACGAACTTTCTTAGTCAGTCAATGGGCGATGTTTTTGTATGTCGCCCTAAAATTATCAAAATTCGTGGGGAACTCGATGAACGAGAGCGAGATTAATGCGGTTGCGACTTCTATCAGAAGTCTTTCTATGGATGCCATTCAGAAGGCGAATTCCGGGCATCCGGGAACGCCCCTTGGTGCGGCAGAACTTGCCGCAGTTCTTTACGGAGAAATCCTAAAACATAATCCTGCAGATTCAAAGTGGGCGGATAGGGACAGATTCGTTCTGTCTGCCGGTCACGGCTCAATGTTGCTTTATTCTATTCTGCATTTGAGCGGATACAAGGTTACGATGGACGATATAAAGTCGTTCAGGCAGGTAGGTTCTGTTTGCTGCGGGCATCCTGAGTATGGCGTAACCGACGGCGTTGAATGTACGGCAGGTCCGTTGGGTCAAGGCGTTTCAATGGCGGTCGGAATGGCGATGGCGGAGACCATGCTTGCCGCTCGTTTCAATACGGAAAAGCGCAAAATCGTAGACCACTACACCTATTCTTTGGTGGGCGAAGGCTGCCTTGAAGAAGGCGTTTCTTCCGAGGCAAGTTCTTTTGCGGGAACTCAAAAACTTGGAAAACTGATTGTATTTTATGACCGGAATAAAATTTCTATCGACGGACCTACGGATATTACTTTTGACGAGGACATCGCAAAGCGTTACGAGGCTTACGGCTGGCAGGTTCTTACCGGCGATATGTACAAGCCCGTCGAAATTATCGAACTTGTCGAAAAGGCAAAAAAAGTTTCCGACAAACCGACGCTGATAATTTTGGAATCGACTATAGGAAAATTTTCTCCGAATCAGGGTTCGGCGGACACGCATGGCGCTCCACTGGGCGAAGAAAACGTAAAAGCCGCAAAAAAAGCACTTGGCATTCCCGAAGACAAGGAATTTTTCGTCGTTCCTGAAGCCTACGAATATTTTTCTTCAAAAAAAGCGCAGTGGGCTTCGTGCGAGGACAACTGGAACAAAGAATTTGACGCATGGTCAAACGAAAATCCGGAACTTAGGAAAATGTGGGATGCTTTTCATAACAACGAAGCGATGGGCGATTTTCCCCTCCCTGAATTTTCAAGCACGGATAAAATGGCGACCAGAGATGCGAGCGGAAAAACGCTGAACGCAATGTGCCAGCGTTACAAAAATATCGTTGGCGGCTCGGCGGATTTGGCAGGTCCGAACAAGACCATCCTAAAAGATTGCGATGGAATATTCGCTCCTGAAAACCGAAAAGGTCGCATGATTGAGTACGGAATCAGAGAGTTTGCGATGAGCGCTTTTGTTTCGGGAATGTGCCTTCACGGAGGATTGCGTCCGTTCTGCGCAACATTCCTAATTTTTGCAGACTATCTTAGACCCCAGCTTAGGCTTGCGGCTCTGATGAAGCTTCCGGGCATATATATTTTTTCCCACGATTCGATTTATGTCGGCGAAGACGGACCCACGCACCAACCGGTTGAAACGCTGTCTTCGCTTAGAACCATCCCGAACGTCCAGGTGTTGCGCCCTGCCGATGCCCAGGAAACTTTGGAGGCTTGGAAAATTGCGTGCAAATCAGAAGACCATCCCGTATGTATAGTAATCACAAGGCAGACCGTTCAGGGATTTTCAAAATCCGATAAAAACTGGGAGGAAAAACTTTCCGCACACGGAGCGTACGTCGCTCTTGATTGCGACGGAGTTCCCGACATTACGATTCTTGCAACAGGTTCGGAAGTTTCCACCGCAATCGAGGCCGCCGGTCTTACTCCTGAAAAAAAAGTTCGCGTTGTCTCCGTGATGGATTTTACAAAATTCGACCTAGCCGACCAATCCGTGAAAAACAATCTCATCGGAGGAGCGGCTAGGGTCGTCTGTGCGGAGGCGGGAATCAGTTCGGACTGGAAAAGTTATGCCACAAGCAGAATCGACTTGTTTTGCATAGACCGTTTTGGAACTTCTGGGCCTGCGGCAAAAGTTGCAGAATACCTTCACTTTACGGCAAAAGACCTTTCAGACTTGTTAAAAAAATAGTCCTGTCCGCACAAGGTTTTCTGCGAGGTGCGGATTTTTTCCGCATCTTGAACATTCTGTTCCGGAGAAAATTTTATGAAAAAAACCGTTGTATTGATGTTTGCCATATCTTTTTTCATCTTTGGGTGTTCAAAGAAAAATCCGTATGAAGATCCTTCCGACCGAAGAATTTCAAAAATAAAGTCCAACACCGAAGAAAAATTCGAGGGCGAGCAAATAGGCATCGACCTTACCGAAATGAACTCGAACATGGTGTATGCGCAGGTCTTCAATATGCTGATTATGCCCGAAGAATATGAAGGACGGCTCATAAAAGTGGGAGGAACATTTGTCCGATTTATCCCGAACGGCGAAACGGAGCCGGTTAATTCCGTAATCGTTTCGGATGCTTTGGCGTGCTGCCAGCAAGGATTGGAATTCAAATTTGCCGACGATTATTCTTTTGAGGCGGAAGATTTGCCTCCCGAAGGTACAGAAATCGAAATAATCGGAAGGTTTGTGATGTCCCAAACCGCTGACGGGCTTGATTATTTTTATCTTGACTGCAAGGACCTAAAAATCCTTTGATGCTACCGGACAGGCTTAGAAAAGTTGAATCCCGACGATTTCTTGCCCGGAACACAAAAGCGTATGTAGAAATGTTTTTAAAATCGTCTTTGCGCTTCTAATTCTCGGCGAACAATAAAAAATCTCGCTTTCCTAAAAAATTACCTTTCGTTTTTCAAATCCGAATACATTTGATTGGGATTGACAAGTGCGTTTTGTGAATTTATTATATGAACAGTTGTTCAATTAATAATGAGGTGCTTATGGAAAATTCGGAAAGCATCATGCCTGATGAAAAAATGCTGCTTGAACTTGCGGAACTTTACAAAATTTTTGGCGACACCACAAGAATCAGGATTCTTTTTATTCTTCATGAAAAAGAAATGGCGGTGAACGAAATTGCCCAGCGTCTTGACATGACGCAATCGGCGGTAAGCCATCAGTTGCGGATTTTAAAAACCAGCAGCCTCATAAAATTCCGACGAGACGGAAAATCGCTAATCTATTCGCTTTCCGACGTGCATGTTTCCCTTATTTTGAAATTGGGGCGCGAGCATCTTGAAGATTTGAAGCAAGTGTTATAATTCCGCATGAGTTTTTCTTTTGACTGGACGGATTTTCCCGAAGAGGCGGACAACGACGATTTCGTGAAAAATTGTTTTCTTGAATGCGGTGATTTTTCATGGAAAGATTCAATTGAACATTCGCAATATTCTTTTATATCAGGCGACAATTATCCCGTTCTTCGCCTTCTTGAAAATCACTTTTCCAGCAAAATCGATTTTATGTACATCGATCCGCCGTACAACACGGGAAAAAAAACTTTCACGTATAACGATGCCTTTCCGCTGAGCAAAAAATCCGATTGCACGCCGCCTGACAGACATTCCGCTTGGCTTAGTTTTATGAGCCGCCGCCTTGCGTCCGCAAAAAAACTTCTTTCGGATTCCGGCTGCATTTTTTTGGCAATCGGGCAAGAGGAACTTTATCATTTAAAACTTCTATGCGATAAAATTTTCGGCGAGGAAAATTTCGTGAATGATTTTATGTGGCTTCACGGCAAGGGTAAAAAAGATTCATTTTCCAGAACGCTGCAAGAATCTACGCTGTGTTACGCAAAAAATAAAAAGAAACTTTCCGCTTTCAGGGATTTTGAGGAAACTTCATGGGCAAAAGAAAATCCTGACGGAGATTTGCGAGGCGCATGGTTTTCAGGAAGCATAAGTTTTTCCGAAAAACGTTCAAATCCTCTGCACCCGAACTATTTTGAAATCGTCTCTCCTTCCGGGAAAAAATGGAAACGGCAATGGCTTGTAAAAAAAGAGGAAATGCAAAAACTTTTGCAAGAAGACAGGATTTTTTGGGGAAAAGCTCCGGATTTTGCTAACGTTCCTAGAAAAAAAATATTCAATGGAGAACGGACGGAAATAATTCCCAAAAACATAATCGATGAAAAAGGCGGAACAAGAAGCGCGCAAAGACATCTGGATTTTCTTGTAGGCGAAAAATCTTCGTTTGACAACCCCAAGCCCGTCGCATTGATTCAGCATTTTCTTTCGATTGTCAACATGAAAAACGACATCACCGTGATGGATTTTTTTGCCGGAAGCGGAACTACGGCAGAGGCGGTTTTTAACGCAAATCTGCTGGACGGCGGAAAACGAAAATGCATTTTGATTCAAAAACCGGAAGCAATAAAATCGGGGAAAAGCAGGTTTTCCGATATTTCCGAATTGTGCCTTGAACGAGTAAGAAAAATCACAAAAAACAATGTATCCGAACTAAAACTTGTCGTTCCGTGATTTTTTGCATCTTTATGATGGCTAAATGCATTTTTCTTTGTTATAATCATCGAAATCAAAATCTTAGGAGAATTATAGATGAATTTCATTTTTTTAGGACCACCGGGGGCAGGCAAAGGTTCTCTTGCCGTAAAAGTCGCAGAAGATTACAAAATCCCGCATATTTCTACGGGCGATATTTTCAGGGCGAACATAAAAGAAAAGACTCCGCTCGGAATAAAAGTAAAAGCGATAATCGATTCGGGGTCGCTCGTGAGCGATGACCTTACGTTCGAGCTTGTAAAAGACAGACTTTCAAAAGACGACTGCAAAAACGGCTTTATTTTGGACGGATTCCCGCGCACAATTCCGCAGGCGGACTTGCTTTCATCCGTTTGCCCTGATGTCGTTGTAGTAAATTTTCAGACGAAGGACGAAGTTGTAATAAAGAGGCTGAGTACTCGTAGAGTCTGCAAGGCGTGCGGTGCAAATTACAATGTTCTTACGCTTCCGCCTAAAAAAGAAGGAGTTTGCGACAAGTGCGGCGGCGAAATAATCCAAAGGGACGATGACAAGCAAGAATCGATTCTTCACAGAATGGACGTTTACCGAGAGCAGACAGAACCACTCATAAAATACTACACGGAAAAAGGAAAAATTCAGAACTTTGATGCCGCAATCGAAACTGCGGAACTTCTTGAAGAATTCAAGAAAGTTTTTCCGGTAAAATAAACGAAAAAACTGTTCGCCAAAAGCGGGAAGTCAGTTGAAACAACTTTTCTATATTGTTTTCGTTTTCATAGGAATCTAAAATATTCGGGGTGTCTAAAAGGTTTGTTACTTTTTAGACACCCCGTTGGATTTTAAATCAAGTTTCTATATTGCAATGACATCAAAACAAAATCAAGAGAACTAGCCAAAACTGGAATTTCGGACAGCCACGGATATTTGAATAGCAGGGCAGCAAACGAGCTGAAAAAATCGGTTCTAAATTCTAACATTATCGAAAAACTCTAATTCAGCGTTTTCTGCCGCACTGTTCCGGAGACTGAAAAACGTTTATTTTAGTCCGTCGATTGGAAAAATTCTTTAAAATAAAATTTGACAGAATAAAAATTCGCTCTTAGACTTATGTCATACAAATGTAGCGAATCCAGTTATGAAAGTTGTTAGTAATTAAAGTTTCTATTAATAAAAATGCGTTTTTACGTCAGCTTTTCTTCTTAGGTTAGCACCTTGTAGAGCAAAGAGAGTTTATATGAAAAAGGTTTTTGGGTAAAACTATGTTTTGTCCAGGAGAAAAGTGATGCATAAAAAAATTGTTCTAGTTTTTTTGTTGGCTTTTACCTTTATGGTGGTTGCTTGCAAAAATTTTGTGGCTTCAGAGAATTCTGATGGTTGTCAGAAAGAAAATTACGGCTCTTTAGCGGTTTTTACGCAGACGGAAGCAAGGATGTTGAACATCGAAGGAATTTCATATGCGGTGGTCACAATTTCAGGCATGGATATATCCGGCGGACTTTGCTCGGAATTTGTTTCCGTAAAAAACGGCGGGGCTTCCGGCATTATAATTTCAAAAATTCCTGTAGGGAAAAATCGGATTGTTTCTGTTCAGGGTTACGATTCTTCAAAAAATGCGATTTTGGGCGCAATTATAAGAGTTGTTGCCGATATAAATCCGGGAAGCAACTCGGTTATGGTTACGCAGGCTACAACGACTCTTGGAAATGTGTTTAATTCTTTGCTTTCGGACGGAGAAAATCTTTCTTCCGTGAATAAATTGGCGATTGAAAACGTGATAGATGCGTCAAGGCCGTGGTCGCTCATAAACACAGCACAAATCGCCTTGGATTACAAAACCGACCATACATTGAGCGGAAAGAAAAAATCAGACTATTATATAGAACCTGCTTCCGTAAATGTGATTTCCAATTTGGGTGATTCGTGTTCTATAAAAATATTTGACCCTGCTTCCAAAGAAAAAACTCTTTCGGATGACGAAACGGTTGTGAATATTGCGGAAGGAACTTGGTCGTTCCAAATTTTTGACGGGAATTCGGTTGTGGCAAACTGAACTTTGACGGCGATTCGGGGAAAATCCACACGTCTTAAAATAAATAAAGGTTTACCTGCTCCAGATATAAGGTCCAAACTGATAATTTTTGTAAAGAACGAGGCGAAAATTTGGGCTTGGGAAAATAAAGGTTTTCCGATGTCAGAGGGACTTGGGGAATCATGGGAATCCCAATCGAACGCAGCGGCGGCTACAAAAGATGTCATGGCAGACCCCGCTGGCTGGTTCATGAAGGATTTTTCTTCTATAAAGTCCCGAATGACTGGAAAGGAAATTTATTTCAAACTGAACAAATCCGATCCGGAACTTCATTCGGGTTGCACCGGAACTTTTTGGTATGACGGAACGAATTTTCTTACCGCCGACCCTTCGGAATCTTCGGACGGAGAAATAAAGGTTTCCGTGGAAAATCCGGCTTCCGGCGATGATGTTGTTCCGCTTTTGGATAAAATATTCGTTCATGCGCAGTACAGGTATGCCTATCTTTGGGAAAACGGAAACTCCACGCTAGAAAAAGTCCATGTCGAGATGAATCCCGAATCGGGTTCATGGTACGCTTATGAAATTCCTTGCGCTTCGTCAAAATTAATATTTAAGCCGAACGCAGGCAACGATTGGGGCGGAAAGACTGCAGATTTGTCAAGAACTGCCGGAGAATGGTGGTATTTAAAAGGGAAATGGTACGAATCCAATCCTGAAGATTCGGTTGCGCCTGACCTGGTTGCGTTTTCTTCGGACAAAAACGGAATTGTAAGCGGCAACGTTGATTTTTCGGTGCAAGCGACCGACAACATGGGGCTTTCAAGGGCTGAAATCGCTCTTTCCGACGGCAAAAAAATCGGTGAACTTGAACTTTCCGGCAAGGCTTTTAACGGAATCTTTTCTTGGGATACAAGTTTCGTTCAGAATTCGGGATATACGGTGAATTGTACCGTTTTTGATACGGCAGGAAATCGTTCCGAGTCAAAAAGCGTTTCTTTTTCCACGCAGAATAAAAATCTTCCGCCGGTAGCGGTTGTTTCGGGTGCTGCAAGGGCTTCCGTGGGAAGTGAAAAAAAATATTCCGCAAAAGAATCTTACGATAAAAACGGCGGAACTATTTCTTCGTACGTGTGGAGCATTTCGGGGGCTACAATTGTTTCGGGAGATGGGACGGATACTGTAAAAGTCAAAATGCCTTCCGATGAGGGAACTGCGGTTACTATTTCCGTGACTGTAACGGACAATGACGGGGAAATTTCCGCTCCGGCTGTAAAGAATGTTACGGTCTTGAAAAACGTTTCTTCCGATTTTAGGGACGAATCAATCTACTTTCTTATGACGACACGGTTCTACGACGGAGACGCTTCCAACAATCGGTACTGCTGGGACGAAGGCGGAGAATATCTAAAGTTCAGCGACGGAGACTGCGGTTGGCGCGGCGATTTTAAGGGACTTGCGGAAAAACTTGATTACATAAAGGCGTTGGGGTTCAGTGCGGTTTGGATTACGCCTGTGGTGGAAAATTCGTCGGGAATAGACTATCACGGATACCATGCCTACGATTTTAGTCGTGTTGACCCACGTTATGAATCCAAGAATTTTTCTTATCAGGATTTGATAGATGCCTGCCACGAAAAGGGAATCAAGGTGATTCAGGATATTGTTCTGAACCACACGGGAAATTTCGGCGAAAGGAATCTGTTCAAGATGTTCGAAAAAGAAAGTTCGCCGTACATAAATCCTGATATACCCACTCCATCTTCAATTTCTTGTAGTCCGTTCATGAAAGTCGCAGCTGACGGAAACGCATATTCAAAACTCATGGCTGGTCTTAGCATGAAAGGTGCGTCGGATTACGATTCGTCCACGGGTGCGGTTCAGTACGGGGCAAGAATAAATGCGATGAAGGAAGATTCTATCGATACCGAAAAAATCTACCATCACACAAAGGTGATTGATTGGAACAGCGAAAATTGCCAGTTGGGACAGATGGCAGGCGATTGCGTAGACCTGAACACGGAAAATCCGATTGTTTTCAATTATCTGAAAAACTGCTATGTGAACTACATAAACATGGGAGTGGATGCTTTCCGCATCGATACCGTGAAGCATATAAGTCGTCTTACATTCAACGAAGAGTTCATTCCTGCGTTCATGCAGGCAGGCGGCGATGATTTTTATATTTTCGGCGAGACTTGCGCACGATACCGTGGACGCTGGAATGAAGGTGTTCCGGCTCTTTCGCCTGCTTTCTACACTTGGAAGGAGGATTCTTCGTTCGGCTGGAGTTCAACGGATGCGGACTCAAACAGTTCTGCTGCCTCCGCACATTTTTCTGCATACAAGAGCGATTTTTCGCATCCTGCTTGGGCGGATGGAATTGCAAACCATCTTCTGAAGGGAAACAATTATCATGCTCCCGACTACAGCATGCGAAGCCACCTTGACCAGATAGATTTTCCCATGCACTGGGCGTTCAGTTCAGCGCAGGATGCGTTCTCGACCGCCGTATGCACAAACGACCCCGATTTCAACGACGCTACATGGAATGTTACATACGTTGACAGCCACGATTATGCGCCGGACAACGCTCCGGAAGGTCAGCGGTTCAACGGTTCTTGGCCTGATAAATTAAATCTTATGTTCACATTCCGAGGAATTCCGTGCATTTATTACGGTTCTGAAATCGAGTTCAAAAAAGGAATGCCTATTGATCCTGCGAACACACGCACCAGCCTTGAACAATCCGGGCGCGCCTATTTCGGAACTCATCTTGAAGGAAATGTGGTTGCGACGGATTACGGCGAGTTCACGGCGAGCGGAACTGTAGCCGATACATTGAATCATGAACTTTCTCAGCACATAATTCGTTTGAACAAAATAAGGCGTTCGATTCCGGCGTTACGAAAAGGTCAATATTCCACAGAAAACTGCTCCGGTTCTATCGCTTTTAAAAGACGCTACACGGACAGCGAAGTTGACAGCTTTGCACTTGTGACTATAAATGGAGATGCTACGTTCTCCGGACTTCCCGGCGGAACTTACATTGACGTTGTTACAGGAGATACAAAATCTATTACAGAAGGAGGTGCAATTGCCACATCAGGCTGCGGCGGAAACAATATGCGTGTTTATGTGAACACAAGTCTGCGCGGTTGTGATATTACAGGCAAAATCGGGAAAGATGGATTTTATTTAAAATAGGAACTCAGATGCAGAAAAAGTACATTTTGCGTCTTTAATCTGAAAAAAAGCGAAAATCGGAGAAATTTTGCTTTGTATGCAGATATAAATTTGTGATATTATGTAATGAGAGTGTTTTCAGTTTTACGTTTAGGAGAAAAAAATGAAAATAACATTCAGATTTTTTGGAATTATTTCTGCTATGTTGATGACATTTTTGTTGTCTTCATGCAAACCTCAGGTAGCTGCTGAAGTTACAGTGGAGTCAATCGAATTGACTGAAGAAACAAAAGCCAAACTGAACAAAATCGTTGTCGGTAACAAGGTTGAGCTTATCTCCATGATAAAATATTCCGACGGTCAGACAAAATCCATCGGGATAGTGGATACAAAACTTAAATATACAGTTTTGGGAACCAGTTGCAAAATGGCACTTGATGGCAGAACGCTATGCGCGGATTTTTTAGGTCATGGAAGTGTGATGCCAACTTACGAAGGGGTCAGTGAAAGTCGTCTTGAAAGGTTTGAGTTTGATGTAGCGGCAAAAGAACCTCTTCGCCTTGTCGGAATCGAGGTTTCTCAGAAGTCCATTGCGTTGCAAGTCAATTCTACGGTAACTCTTTCTGAGACTGTTACCGCAAAATATAACGACGGAATGACAAAGACTGTAAAGCCTACCTATAAAACCAATGATGCCTCGGAAACTTACATTAAGTTGTCGGGACTAAAAGTGCAGGGTATGGCTGCGGGAAAAACCTCAATCACTACTACATTTGAAGGAAAAACCGATACGATAAATGTAACCGTAAGTTCTGCGATTGGAGCTGATGATGTGCTTCAGACTTTTACGGTAGAGCCTTCAAATATTGTCTTAAATGAAGGAAATGAGTTTGATCTTTCTACAAAACTTACTGCACAGGCGACTTACAAAAATGCCGGAATTTTGCCGGTAACGCCAACATATGTTTCCGGCGATAGCAATACGGCAACGGTTACGGGAACAATGCTAAAAGGAATAAAGACAGGCTCCACAACTTTGACAGCCACATACACGGATTCTAACGGGAACAGCAAGTCGGCTACGGTGGACGTAAAAATCGACCCTCCTGTGCTGGATAGAATAGAAGTCGGTGCTACGGCAAAAAATGTGTCTGTTGCGGTTGGGAAAACCGTTGAACTTGAGAAAGAGGCGATTGCGCATTATTCCGACGGGAACACAAAGTCCGTTACTGTTACTTACACGATGGCTGAAAATGATTTTGCATCGTTGAGTGATTATACTGTAACGGGAAAATCTGTAGGAACTGCAACTGCCGTAGCTCATTTTGAAGATAAGACAGATACTGTAAACGTAACTGTACAACAGGCGACAGGTTCGGAAGGAGGCGGAAACTTAGGATTCCAATTCTAAATAAAAATCAAGAAAATTGTCTAAAAAGTGAAGTTTTGGACAGTTTTCTGGGATTTTTCCGAAATTTTTGATACGTAATACGGATTTCAGATTCCGAACTTACGAACCAAACTAAAAAACGACAGCGACCCGAAAATTCATTTTTCAGGTCGCTGTCGTTTTTATATAATTTCCCGCCAGTTTTGTAAATTTAATTTCCTTCTATCCGCCGAGGTATGCGTTCTTTACGGAATCGTCATTTATAAGGTCGCAGGCTTTTCCTTCTTTTATGATATTTCCTGTTTCCAAAATATATGCCCTATCCGCAATCGACAGAGCCTTGAATGCGTTCTGTTCCACCAAAAGAATCGTTGTCCCGTCGGCATTTATTCTTTTTATTATCTCGAAAATTTCATCGACAAGTATTGGGGCGAGTCCCATTGATGGTTCGTCCAAAAGCAGGAGTTTTGGTTTTGACATTAACGCTCGTCCCATTGCGAGCATTTGCTGTTCGCCGCCGCTTAGCGTCCCGGCATTTTGTTTTAGGCGTTCTTTAAGGCGTGGGAAAAGCACAAAAACTTTTTCCAGGTCCTTTTTGATTTCCGCCTTATCGTTTCGTAGGAATGCGCCCAGTTCAAGGTTTTCTTTTACGGAAAGATTTGCGAAAATGCGGCGGCCTTCCGGAACTTGAATAAGATGTTGCCTTACGATTTTGTCCGCTGTGAGAGTTGTTATATCGTTCCCTTCGAAAAAAATCGTTCCTGACTGCTTTTTTATCAGGTTAGAAACTGAATGCAATGTCGTTGTCTTTCCAGCGCCGTTTGAACCTATGAGTGTGATGATTTCGCCTTCGTCAACATTGAAACTTATTCCTTTTAAGGCTTTTATCGCTCCGTAAGAAACGTTAAGATCTTTTACTTCAAGCATCATGATTTTCCTCCCAGTCCTAACTGTTTCCCAGATAAGCTTTTATGACCTGCGGGTCGGATTTTATTTCGGACGGACTTCCCATAGCGATGATTCTTCCGTAATTCAGTACCATGATTCGTTCGCAGATTCCCATCACAAGTTTCATGTCGTGTTCTATCAAAAGGATTGTAAGGTTGAATTCATGTCTTATGAAGGCAATCATCTCCATGAGTTCCTTTGTTTCCTGCGGATTCATGCCGGCTGCCGGCTCGTCAAGCAGCAGAAGCCTTGGTCTTGATGCGAGCGCACGCACGATTTCAAGTTTGCGCTGCTCTCCGTAGGGAAGGTTTTTTGCAAGCTCATCCGCCTTTCCGTCGATTTTGAAAAGTTGAAGAAGGTTCATTACTTTTTCCGTCATCAACTCTTCGTCTCTCCGGAATGCGGGCGTTCTGAAGATTACATCGAGCGGATTTGATATTCTTGAGCCGTGGAGTGCGATTTTTACGTTGTCCATCACTGAAAGATTTCCGAAGAGGCGTATGTTCTGAAAGGTGCGGGCAATTCCAAGTTTGTTTAGCCTTGCGGCTCCGGCTTTGTTTATTATGTGAACTTTGTCGTCCCTGTCCCAGAACGAAAGTTGCCCCGAAGTCGGAGTGTAAATTCCACTTACCATGTTGAACATTGTTGTCTTTCCGGCGCCGTTCGGTCCTATAAGACCTACAAGTTCGCCTTCTCGGAGTTCAAAACTTGCATCGCCGACTGCGCAAAGTCCTCCAAAAATGATGGAAATGTCGGAAGCTTGAAGAATCAGTTTTTTTTCTTCGCTCATTATTTTGCCTCCTTTATGGTTTTGGATTTTGCAGATTTAAGTGCCGCAATGCGATTCTTCAGGTTTGGAATTACGGTTTTTATTCCGCCTGAACAAAGCCATTCGAATGTCTTTACGAAAGAAAATTCTTTTGTTCCCAAAAGTCCTTGCGGTCTGAAAAGCATCACGATTATCAATACGACAGGATATAGAAGGAGTCGGTAGTTCTGCAAGAATCTGAGCCATTCCTGAACGAAGGTCAGCACGTATGAGGCAAGAACGCTTCCCGTCATCGACCCCATGCCGCCAAGAACCACGAAGATTAGGTAGTCCACGGATTTTGCGAACGATGCTTGGTCCGGTTTTATGAAGCCGACATACATGACGTAAAGAGAGCCGCCGAGTCCTGCCACAAAAGAGGCAATCACAAAGCCTGCCATTTTGTACCTGAAAACATGGATTCCCGAAGAACGGGCGGCAATTTCGTCTTCCCTTACGGCAAGAATCGCTCTTCCGTAAGAAGACCGGATGAAGTTTTGGATTAGAACGATTACTGTCACAAGAAGCACGGAAATCGAAAGGACTGCCACAGTGGGGTTTAATGTCAAAACTGTGGGAAATGTGTAGCCGTTCGGGCCTCCTGTGACGGATTTTAGGTTTACAAGAACCACTCGGATTATTTCACCGAACGCAAGGGTGACGATTGCAAGGTAGTCGCCTTCCAGTTTAAGCGTGGGAAAGCCTATCAGGAATCCGAAAACCGCAGTGATCAATGCCGCAAGAATCATCGAAATCGGAAGGGGAATATGGCACACATTCGTAAAGATGATTGTCGCATATCCGCCGAGCGCCATGAATCCTGCCTGCCCAAGTGAAAGTTGTCCTGTTATGCCGGAAATTATATTCACGCTGATTGCCATTATTGCGTTTATTCCTGCAAGCGAAATTACACCGGCAGTATATGCGCTTAACGCTCCAACTGCCGAAAGGATCGTTGGAAGACCCACAAAAAGAAGCGACACAATCAAAAGAAGCAGAAAGTTCCGTATGTTTTTGTTTTTCATTTTTGTCATTCTGTTCCCCTATACTTTTACAGTTTTTTTTCTGCCGAAAATTCCTGTAGGTTTTACAAGAAGAATTATTATTAAGAGGGCGTAGGAAATCGCATCGGCGTATTGGGAACTCAAATATCCTTTTGTCAATGTTTCCACAATACCAAGAAGCACGCCGCCCACCATCGCACCGGGAATAGAACCTATTCCGCCGAGAACAGCCGCCACGAATGCTTTTAGACCGGGTATGTATCCCAGCATAGGATCGACTTGCGGATATGCCGTAGCGTAAAGAACTCCGCCTGCGCCCGCAAGCACAGAACCAATCAAAAATGTAATTGCGATGGTTTTGTTTACGTTTATTCCCATCAGGGCGGACGCTCCAAGGTCATACGAGACGGCTTGCATGGCTTTCCCGGTCTTTGTCTTGTTTACGATAAAATTAAGAACAGCCATCAAAATTATGCTTGATACAACCACGATAAGCTGAAGGTTCGATATTGAAAGCAGAACATTTTCCGAATTTTTCAGAAGACTGAAATTTACGATTTTCATCGTAGGAAATTGCCTTGGATTAGGACCTACGAACGGCAGCACCCTCATCATATTCTGAAGTATAAGTTCCACGGCAATTGCAGTAATCAAAGAGTTCAGGCGGGGCGCATTTCGTAGCGGTCTATAGGCAAGTCGTTCGATAAAAAGCGCAAGAAGTCCGCACAGAAGCATTGCGGAGACGAACGCTCCAAGCATTCCCGGAACCGTCGGTGAAAGCGCCATAAGCACGAAATATCCGGCGTAGGCTCCCATCATCATGATGTCCCCGTGGGCAAAGTTTATGAGTTTTACGATTCCGTAGACCATCGTGTAGCCAAGGGCAATCAATGCGTAAATGCTTCCCAATGTAAGCCCGTTTATGAGCTGCTGCAATAGCATGGTGCTGGCGTTCATCTATCCTCCGAAAAAGCATGTTTATAAAGAAAATCGAATTGGTCGGTTTTCGGTTTTGAAATCAAAATAAAACCACGCTACGTTCTCCGCATTCATTGCCGAATCTGCCTGCAAAGCCGAAAATACAGGAAGCCTTTAAAAGTCCATCCACGGCTAATTTGGACGACCGCCGGAACATAACATGATTTTGTGTTTGCCTCTAAACCGGATATTTGACCTAAATACGGATATTCTACTTTACATGGAAATCTTGTACAAGGATGGAGCAGGGCTTACGCATGAAAAATGTATACACAGAAAAACGACATAGTAAAAAATAAGAAAGGCGGAACGCAAGGCAGCGGCAATGCCGCCGAGCCGCTCTGACCGATGGCAAGCAAATTTTTTGGCAAAAAAGTCCTCGCAGTCTGATTCCGATTACGGTCAGCCGCGGTGAACGGCAGGGCTTCTGCCGGGAGTGCAGCTGATTTTTTATACTGAAGCCCTGGAGGATAGAGCATTGTATGATGAGTTTTATTTTCAGTTTAATCATAAAACGATTCGCAACTTTTCAGACTTTGTTTTGAGTTTTTATTAAGGAGATTTTATGGATTTTGAAAACAAAATCACTTTTTGCGGCGATATAAAAATTCTTTGAACTCATGTATACTTTCTTCCATGGATTTGAATAAAATTTACATAGTGCTTGATCATCCTAGCGAATGCAGGAACATCGGTTCTGCTTGCAGAGCGATGGCGAACAACGATATAACACATCTGCGGATTGTCGGAAAAAAGGACGACTATGATGCGGAGAAAATCCATGTCCTTGCGATACATGCATCTTATATTTACGACAACGCAGAATTTTTTGATTCCATAAAAGATGCCACGAAAGATTGTGCGATTGCGGCGGGCACTACCAGGCGGCGAGGGCAGAAACGCAAAGGAAAACTTTATTTCCCTGAAGAATTTTCAAAAACCGCAGATTTTATCTCAGGCTCGGGCAACGACGGTCAGAATGTGGCGGTGGTGTTCGGAAATGAACGGACGGGGCTTACGGACGAGCAATTATCGCAATGTACGGTGGGAATCACAATCCCGTCATCGGAAAAATTCGGCTCGCTGAATCTTTCTCATGCCGTTCAGATAATTTCATATCATCTTTTCAGACAGAAAAATGAGCATTTGACGGGCTATACGCCTTTGACTTTGGAAAGAATCGACGGCACGGTAAAATCTATTTCCGAAAATCTTCAGAAAATCGGATTTTTCAAAGTTACTGGAAAAGGCGACATGGAACATTTTTGGAAAAGCATTTTGTCAAGGGCGGCGATTTCAGAAAGCGAGGCGAAATATATAGAAAAGGTCTTTTCAAAGGCGGCTGGACTTGTGTCAAAAAATCGCATGTAAACGAACGGAATCTATTCCTTTTTGAAAATTCTGTGAATCACCAAAAGAAAATTGTACCAAAGATATGGCAATAGAAGAAAGATTTTCAGCGGATTCCTTACGACTTCATGAAAGATTTCGTGTCCCCGCCGGAATGTGTCTTCATCGATGCGCTTAATCCTCTTGGAAAAAATTCCCATGGATTCTTTGAAGTAAAGAAATATGCTCGTTTTGAAATTTTCCCTGCGTTTGTATGGCCACAGGTTTTTGTCTTTTATGCCCTCGCTTAGCAGCACCAGCGACGGAGTTGACTTGTATATCGATTTGATTATTCCTTCTTCCATCGATTTTGAATAGAATCCGTGATATCTGCCGACTATTTTCAGCGTGGGAAATGTGTCCCGGACATTCTGTTCGGCTATTTTCAATGTCTGGCTTCGTGAACCCAAAAGATAAATCGATTTTAGATGCGCATCAAGGACGCTCATTATTGAGATTACCGCCTCGAACGGATTGTACCTTACCGGAACGTCTTTTTTAAGGAACGCGGCTCCACGGAGTATGCTTTTTGAAATCGGAATTATAAGGTCCGCATTTTTTATGCAGTTTTGGAATTCTCCCCGATGGCGGGCTTTCAGCAAATCCCAAATCGAAAGGAATACAATCTGTTTTGGACCGTCTTTTTCCAAAAGCATGAGGATTTCTTTTTCAAGGTTTTCCGGACGGAGAATGTCTACCGGCACGCCCACGATGTTTATTCTTTGTTTATTCATTTTCGTTCCTTATTGTCGTTTGCAACGCCGCAATTCCGAAAAGGCTGGCGGTTTCGCATCTTAGTATGTTTCCTTCAAAATGAACTGAAAAAAATCCTTCCGAATTCAAAAAATCTATCTCCGCAGGGCTTATTCCGCCTTCGCATCCGACGGCAAGGGCGGCATTTTTTATTTTTCTGCCGTTTATAAGTTTTTTCAACGGCTTTGAATTTTCGTTGCGTTCCCAAAGTGCAACGGAAACGCTTTCGTCTTTATTTTTCAAGTTTTTTTTCCAAAGCCCAACCGCATCCGAAAGATTCATCGGGTTTTCCATTTGCGTTTCGATTGGAGAACCGCTCTGCTGTCGGGCTTCCCTTATAATCCTTTGGATTCGTTCCGCTTTTGCCCCTTGGCTGGAAAGTGCCTGCACGGAAGATTTTTGGCTGTATTCCCCGACGACTGGTATGATTCGTTTTACGCCACATTCCACTGACTGCCGGATTATTTGTTCCATCTTTGTAAGTTTTGGAATGAACTGAAGCAGCGTGTATTCCACATCCTGCATTTCCTTTTGGATGTCCGTTGCCTGAGTTCCTTTTGTTACCGACTGCGTTTTTCTGTCGGCTGAGCATGAAAAATCATCCTGCTTTTGAAGCGAACAAATTTGCGCAGTCATGTTTTTGTTTGCTTCATCTATTTTGCATACGGTCGCATTGGTCAAAGTTCCGTCGGGAAGCCGTATTGAAAGCATGTTGCCTTGCCTTACCCGAAGCACCTGATGCAGATAGCGGTAGTCTTTCCCGACGATTTTGAGAAGTCCGTTTGTGTCCGGCTCTTTATCCAAAATAAACTGGCGCATCTATTTTTGCTAGTCTTCTTTTGATTTAGAATTTTCCGCTTCAATCTGAAGTTCTTTTAGGGTCTTGGTCGATGCCACCAATTTCTTGAAATCCTTGTTTTCTTTAAGAATATTCAATGCGCCTGTCAATTGGATGTCATAATCAAGGTCATAGAGCGGACTTGGACGAGTTCTCCATGCCTTTATCCGGACAAGACGGCGCAAGAGTTTTTCGTTCAGATTGTATGTCCTCTTTAGCTGAGCCGCATATGAGAAAATCTCATTTATCGTCATGTTGGGATGGTTTTCTATATATTTTTCGATTGCCTCGTCCTTCATCATGTCGGAATACGCTTTCTGTTGGTCTTCCGTAAGTTCGGGATAAAGAATCTCAAAATCAGGAGGAATGCCAATTTTGTCGATGTTTGTGTCGCTTGGGGTGTAATACCGGGCTACGGTTATTTTTATTTCCTCGTCTCCGCCTATTGGAACGACCTGCTGAACCGAACCCTTGCCGTAGGTCCTTTGTCCAACAAGATAGGCAAGATGGTGATCTTTCAATGCTCCCGAAAGAATTTCAGAGGCACTTGCCGAACCTCGATTTATAAGAACGACGATTGGAATATTTCTTACGACAGTCTTGCCTTTGCTCGCAGAAAAACTGGAATTGTCGTATGAAATTCGGCTTTTTGTGGTTACGATAGTGCCTTCGTCAATGAATTTGTCGCAGATTTCAACGACCGATGAAATAAGTCCTCCGGGATTGTCCCTAAGGTCGATAATCATGTTTTTGTAACCGTTTTTCGCAAATGAATCCAACGCTTCCTGAACCCTAGAAGGCGTGTCCGGCGTGAACTGAATTATTCTAAGATATCCGGTCTGGTCTATCATGCCGAATTTTACTGTCGGAACTTCGATAAGCGCTCTGACCAAGGTAACTTCAAATGACATCGACTTTCCACGAAGAATTTTTACGGTAACGGGAGTTCCGATTTCTCCTCTAAGATGGTCAAGGACTTTCTGCATTGTCATTTCCGGAGTAGGTTTCCCGTCTATTTCCACGATATAATCGCCAGAAATAATTCCCGCCTTTGCTCCGGGCGAATCTTCGACAGGTGAGGAAACTTCTACGTAAGCGGGTTTTGTTGGCGTGGATTCTACCGGCTTTGAGATTGTAAGCCCGACTCCGCCGAAATTTCCGTTGGTTGTGTCGGAAAGGTCTCGAATCGTGTCGGAATCAAGATACGATGTGTAGGGATCGTTGAAGGCGTTCAGAAGACCTTTCATCGCACCTTCATAAAGAATTTTCGGATCTATTTCATCGACATATCTTTGCTGGACAAAATCGAATACCGAATTGAATTTTTTCAGATACTGAAAGTTCGAAGCCTTGTCTTCGCCTGCCGATGATTTTGAAAAACACTGTGAAGCTAAAATCGAAAGAATGAAAAGCAAAAATGTCTTGCGGGTCGTTCGCAGAACGTTTCTTAATAAATTACTGTCAGAATAATGCATGTAGTCATTCTATATTATGGAAATATTTTTTTCAATTATCGGGCGATGTGAGTTCTGGAAAACAAAAAACGCCTTTCAGACGCACAATCTTTTTTCTGTTTCGGAATGTATACTTTTAGAAATCTTTGAATTTATGCTATAATCGTTATATGCAAATAATTCCTATAGCCAGCGGAAAGGGAGGGGTAGGAAAAAGCCTTCTTTCTGCCAATCTTGCGATTGCTCTTGGGCAAGCCGGAAAAAAAGTCGTGCTTGCCGATTTGGATCTGGGAGCCTCAAACCTGCACCTTCAGATTGGACACAACGTGAAGAACAGCAGCATAGGCACTTATCTTACGGAAAAAACTGCGTTCAAAAGCATAATCGAACCTACGGAATACGAAAACGTGAGTTTTATCGCAGGCGATTCCCAAATTCCGGGGCTTACTTCGCTAAAGGCGGTTCAGAAAGCAAAACTCGTCCGGAATTTTCACAGCATAGATGCGGATTTTCTTATCCTTGACCTTGGAGCCGGAACCCATCAGATAATCCTTGATATGTTCCTTCAGTCTCCGCAGGGAATTTTGGTAACATCGCCAACCGTTACGGCTACGCTTGACGGCTATCTTTTCGTGAAAAATTCCGTGTTCCGTCTTATGTACACGACTTTCAAAAAAGGCACTCCGGGTTGCGCTTTCCTTGATTCGCTTAAAAAAGATTCCGACAAAATGAAAAGTCTTTACATTCCAAAACTCATCGAGGCTTTGCGGCGCGTGGATTCTGCGAATACGGAACTTTTTCTTTCAAGGCTAAAGCAGTTTCGCCCCAGGCTTGTGATAAACATGATTGACGATCCTAAAGACGCAGAAAAGGCTCAGCGGATAAGGAATTCGTGCAGCCAATATCTTGGACTTGAATTGGAATATTTGGGGCTTATCTATAGAGATCAGCTTCAGGACAAGGCGTTGGCGTCAAGGCTTCCCGTTATTGTCTACAAGCCGTACAGCGTTCTTTCGCAGGCAATTTACAGAATCGCCGAAAAGGTAATCGCTTCAGAGCCGAGAAAATTCGACGACGATTTTACATATGGAACTGATGCGGCTGCAAGTTTTGGACAGGCGGACGAAGACGCTGCGGAAGATTACGAACTAAAGCTTTCGGGAATAGACGACCTTGTGGGTAGCGGTCAGCTTTCTAACGGAGAGTTGATAGAGATGATAAAAACTCAGAGCTATGAACTTACTCAAGTCAGAAAGGAAAATCTGCTTTTGAAGTCGAAGATAGTGAAAGCCGCTCAGCAAGGCTTCAAACTTTAAGCAAACAGGGGAATTTTATGTTACCGCTTTATGTGAATTTTCCTTCGTGGATTCATCCTGAGATTTTTCCGGGCGTTCCTGTGCTGGGGCTTTTGCGCTGGTACGGACTTATGTATATTTTTGCCTTCGGAACGGCGTTTCTGATTCTTAGAAAAGAGGCGAGGGAAGGGCTTTTGGATTCTCCCGGATATAAAGCAAGCGAGGACGACATTTTTTCTTTCATGGCGTGGGGAATCCTCTTCCTTTTGATTGGGGCTAGAGTGTTTTCTTCCCTTGTTTACGATACATCCGGTCTTTACAGAGAAAAACCTTGGCTTATATTTTGGCCGTTCAATGAGCAGGGTAAATTTACCGGTCTTGCCGGAATGTCGTACCACGGCGGAGTTATAGGCGGACTCATAGGACTTTTGGTCTGGTGCATAAAAAGCAAGAAGCCCATATTCAAATGGCTGGATTCAATGGGAGTTGCGATTCCTTTGGGATATACGTTCGGCAGAATCGGAAATTTCATGAACGGCGAACTTTACGGCAGAGTCACTTCGATGCCGTGGGGAATGGTTTTTCCTAGGGCGGAACGTTTTTCCGCTTCGTTATTATGGGTTCGTTCCATGGCTGAAAAAATCGGCATGAATATTTCGTCCTCCTCGATGGTGAATCTTCCTAGGCATCCAAGTCAGCTTTATGAGGCGTTTTTTGAGGGAATAGTTTTGGGGCTGATTCTGTTCGCACTCAGGAAGCATAAAAAATGGGACGGAATGATGGCTGGGATTTACCTTTCCGGCTATGGATTTTTCCGATTTTTCATCGAATATTTCAGAGAACCCGATGCCGACATAGGATACAGGATTGCAAAGGATTCTGCCGCTCCGATATACATGAACACTTCGCTTTTGAATTTTTCCACGGGGCAGGTTCTGTGCTTTCTTATGATTTTGTCCGGAATCGGTGTTCTTGTCGGCTCTTTTTTGTGGAGCAAAAAGAAAACGTCTTCTCCGGAAATTCCGCAAGCCGAAAAGAAAGGTAAAAAAATAGTTCCTTAAAATTTGACAACCGCGATCCTTTTTCAAAAGGCGAGGATTGGCGAATTTCCGCATTTTTGCAATGAAATGAAAAAATGCGTTCAATAAGCGATGTTTGCCGAAAGGAAAACTCGCAGTGTTTTTAAGCGGTGCTATCTGTGCCGCTTAAAATAAACCTTCGATTGCCTAACACTTTCCATTCTATTATAATCCTCTTGTTTTTATTTTGACATAATTTTTGAGGAAACAATGAGCAACGAAGAAAAAAATCCTTTGCTTTGCCACTGGGCTGACCAGATGGCTGAAAAGATTATAAGAGAAAAAGGCGACTTGGATTCATACACATGTGCGTCGGGAATAACGCCGTCCGGAACGGTTCATCTTGGAAATTTCCGTGAGATAATCACAGTTGATCTTGTAGTTCGAGCTTTGCGGGACAGAGGGAAAAACGTTCGATTTATCTATTCTTGGGACGATTACGATGTTTTCAGAAAAGTTCCGGCGAATATGCCGAATCCCGAAATCCTTGAAAAATATATAAGGTTTCCGATTACCGAAGTGCCGGACACTACGGGGCGGAATGAAAATTATGCTCGTCATCACGAAGCCGACATTGAAAATCAGCTTCCCAGGGTCGGAATCAAACCGGAATTTCTTTATCAGGCGAGCCGATATCGTTCAAACCGTTATGCAGAAGGCATAAGAAAGGCGATGCAGGCGAGGGAGACCATAAAAGAGTGCCTGAACGAATATCGTGACGAACAGCACAAAATGAAGGCGGAAGATGTTTATTGGCCTGCTTCTATTTTTTGCGGAAAATGTTCCAAGGATACTACAGAAATAACCGATTATGACGGCGAATACGAAATCTCGTACAAATGCGAATGCGGAAACGCCGAAAAAGTCGATGTCCGTTCTTTCAAGGGAGCAAAACTCGGCTGGCGGGTCGATTGGCCCATGCGCTGGAACGAGGAACAGGTTGTCTTTGAACCCGGTGGAAAAGATCACATAAGTCCCGGCGGAAGTTACGACACCGCAAAACTTGTCTCAAAAAAAATATACGGCTGGGATGCGCCGGTTACAATGCGTTACGATTTTGTGAATCTAAAAGGCGTTCCCGGAAAAATGTCTTCGTCCAAAGGAAAGGTAATAGCGCTTCCCGATGCGCTTGACGTGTATCAGGCTGAAGTTCTTCGCTACCTTTTTGCAGGCACAAAACCCAATACCGAATTTGCGATTTCATTTGATTTGGATGTCCTGAAGGTTTACGAAGATTACGACAAGACGGAGCGAATCGTTTATGGCGTCGACAAGGCAAAAAGCGAGGATTTTTTCAATAAAGAAAAACGGATTTACATGCTAAGCCAAATTGACGGGAAAATTCCGGAAGTGATGCCGTATCAGGTTACTTTGCGGATGCTTACGACTTTGCTTCAGACATATTCAGGCGATATCGACGGCGTTATAAAATCTTTGGGCGATGTAAAGCCCGAACAGGAAGAAAGATTGCGCCGCCGTTGCGAGTGCGCATGGTTCTGGATTCTGCACAGCGCACCTGACTGCGCACCGGATTTTTGTTTCAGTCTTCGGGAAGACGGCTCAAAGGCTGAACTGAATGGAGATATGCTGAAAGCTGTAGTTCGGGTTCGGGACGAAGTTGTTCCAAAAATCGGAACTTACCCGACCGACAGGGATTGCCAGCAGGCGATGTACGACATAGCGACCGAACTTGGCATCGACGCAAAAGAATTGTTTACTGCCATGTACAACGCCCTGATCGGTAAAGACCAGGGCCCTCGGCTTGCGTCGTTCATGAAAATAATCGGAAAAGAAAAACTCTCTAAGATTCTTTCAGTCTATTGATTCTGAATCCGGCTTTGTCGCAGAACTTAGCGAGCAACCTTACTGCGTGACCGTTGTTGCCGCCACGTAGCTTTGGCTGTTCTTGAAGTTTTCGATTTTTGCAATTCTTGTCTTCCAGTATTCAGCTTCGCTTTTTGTCGTGTACGGACCTACCCTTACTCTGTAGAAAAGGCGGTTTTTGCTGTCGGTATAGGTGAACACGTCTGCAGGGATTTTGTTTTCGTCAAGGACCTCCCGTGCCGTATCCGCATTTTTTCTGCTTGTAAGCGAAGTAACCTGAATCCAATATTCGGTTTTTTCGGGTGCGCTTGCGTTTTTTGTTGTTGCGGCAGGCTTTGTTTTTGAAGGCGATTTTGGTTCAGCCTTTTTTCCCGCTTTTACAACAGGTTTTACGCTCTTGGATTCTTGCGTTTTTTCTCGGACGGGAATGTCGGTCAAGTCGATGGTCGTGTTGTTGATGACAGTAACCGGACTTTCCGAAGACAGGCGGTTTGTTTCAGCGTCGTCTTTGCTGTTCAGCGTAACTTTGTCCGCATAAACCGTAAGTTCCCCGACTCGTGCAATTCCGTTTTCGCCTATCGACGGTTTTATGTCTTCGGAAGAGGGGGCGTTCTCCTGCGCCTGTAAAGGATTTTCATCGCCGGAAATGGCAGATTCATGCTGTGCCGGGAGCAATCCCGTCGGTCCTTTTTCGCCCTGGGGCTTGGATTCGGGCGGAGCAAGAGAAATCCAGCCGCTTTCCGAAGCCGGTTTTTCGATTTTATAGCTGGCGACAGGTTGCCTTGAACTTGCGGCGGAGGAATACAGAATCATCGCCGCCCCCAAAACAACAAGCAGAAAAACACCAACTGCCGCGATTATCCATAAAGTTCTTTTCTGTTCCATAATTTTCCCTTATCTTGACCTGATAGTCTTACGGCATTCCAAAATCAGTCTGTTTTTGAAAATGCCCAACGATTTTATAAGTTTTTTCGCAACGCTTATAAAAATCGCAAATAATCTAAGCCAAACCTCTTAAAACTTGAGTTTTAAAGGCTTTCTTATACTCATTTATCGGAATAGGAAAATCTTTGTTTAGAAAAATTTGGCGGAGTTCGCACGGACTTTGAAAATCTTTTCGAATAACTGCGACCGCTTTTTTGTTCTTCAGCCTTTGTAAAATCCGGTGATTTTTTGCATTTTAGGAACAAAAAAAAATCCGCAGAAAAAAAATCCACACTTTTTCATTTTTTGTGCCAATTCCAATAGAAATGAAAATCTGCTATATTTTTTTTGATGAAGACTTACTTTTTTGAGACCTACGGATGCGAGATGAACGTTGCCGAAAGCGCCGCTGTTGAGCAACTTTTCATTTCCCGCGGCTGGAAAAAATCTGCAAGCCCGCAGATTGCCGACGTTGTGGTCATAAATACTTGCTCCATAAGAAAAACCGCCGAGGATCGCATTGTCGGGCGGCTTGGCTGGTATGCGGGTCTCAAAAAAGTCAGGGAATGTCGTCCGGACGCAAAACTAAGGCATATGGAAGAGGCGGCGGAATTCGTGAAGGACGGTCCAAAACCTTTGACTCTCATTTTCATGGGGTGTATGGCGGAACGGCTTTTGTCTTCGGTGCAGACGGAATGGCCATTCATCGATTACGTGGTCGGTACTTTTGCGAAGCACCATTTTGCAGAAATTGCGACTGCCATTGATGAAGGGAAAGAAGCGTTCGTCCCTGACGATACGGAGCAGTACAGGTTCGCTCCGGTTTCCTACGAACAGGGAAATTTCGAGACATTCGTTCCGATAATGCACGGCTGCAACAATTTTTGCACCTATTGCATAGTCCCTTACGTTCGGGGACGGGAAATAAGCCGTCCGGTCGAAGAAATACTTGATGAACTTGACATTTTGAATCGCTACGGAGTAAAGGACATAACTCTTCTTGGGCAAAACGTAAACTCCTATAAGGGAGTCGATGCCGCCGGCGAAATCGTGAATTTTTCTTCTCTTCTGAAAATCATTTCGGCACATCTAAAAAAAACTTCGTCGGGAATCGGCTGGGTTCGTTTTATGTCGAGCAATCCCAAGGATTTTACCGACGATTTGATAGACGTGATTGCGGCGGAAGAGGTTATTTCTCGGCATATTCATCTTCCTGTTCAGCACGGTTCTACAAAGGTCTTGAAGAAAATGAATCGCCAGTACACACGGGAACATTATCTTGGGGTGATAAAGAAAATCAAGGAGCGGATTCCTAACGTTTCTCTCACTACGGATATCATGATGGGATTCCCCGGCGAAACCGAAGAGGATGTGCGTCTTACGCTTGAGCTTATGAACATCGTTCACTACGAGAGTGCGATGATGTATTTTTACAATCCGAGGGAAGGAACTCCTGCAGCCGAATGGGAACAGATTCCCGTTGACATCCGGAAGGAACGGCTTCAGCGAGTAATTGACCTTCAGCTTATCCACACCGACCAAGAAATGAAAAAACACATCGGCAAAACCGAAAAAGTTCTTGTTGGAAGCGTCAGCCGCGACAATCCGGAAGAGGTTTTAGGCAAAACCGTCAGAAATGAAAAAGTTTCGTTCAAAGCACCCAAGTCGATGATTGGAAAATTTGTTCAAGTTGAGATACAATCTTTAAACGGCCATACGTTCAAGGGTCGGATGATTTAATTTTAGGAGATTTTTATGTTGGGTCGTCTTATAAGTACAATCGTTTTTCTTGTTCTTCTTGCTTTATTTGCCGGATTCAATCTTGAAAACAAATGCAATGTGAATCTTTTGTTCCATACATTCGAAAGTGTGCCTGTGTTTTTTACAATAATTTTTTCGTTCGTGGCAGGAATAATTTTTACGCTTCCGTTCGTGCTTTTCAACAAAAAAAAGGGGACTGAAAAAAAAGACGGCGAAACGGAAATCGCATCGAAAAAAGCGGAAAAGAAGGTGAAAAAAATCAGTCTTTTCGGTAAAAAAATGAAAGGAAAAATTTCTTCCGAGCAAAAAAATCCGCCGATGGAAGAAAATGCAGCCGTTGTACAAAAAAATTAGAAATCGCCTAAAAATCAGGTAAGCCGATGAAAAAAAATATCTTTTTATTTGCGTTCTTTTTTTCGACATTCTTGCTGTTTTCTCAATCTTTGACTTCAAAGGCGGTTTTCGACGAGGCTGTAAAAAAGGAAAATCCCGACGAGTCCGTAAAATATATTCAAAGCCGCCTTGAAAAAGTAACTGAGCCTTCGGAAAAACGTGCCCTTTACGCATATCTTGGAAGCCTTCAGGAACTTTTGAGCCAGTACAAAGAAGCACAGAAAAGTTATGCCGCCGCCGCAGGAATTGCAGCCGGAAGTGCGACCGGAATGCCTAAAAAATCAAATGAAAGACTTGTGCTTGATGCCGTCCGGTGCGCGCTTTGCGCCGGAGAATCTGAGACCGCACTGAATTACTTGAATTCCAATGTGCGAAATTCAAAATCCCAGGAAATTCAAGCGGAAATAAAACTCTACGAGCAATGGGCAAAACTTTCTGTTGCCGAGGATTCAAGTCAGGTTCAGGAACCCACGGAAATTCTAAAAACGTACCTGAATCTTCCTTCAATGAGTTCTGTAAGACATTCAATTCTTTTGACTTTATGGTATGTAACGGGCGAAAAATCCTATTCCGAGCGGCTTTTAAAAGAATATCCGCTTACCCCCGAAGCTGGAATTGTAACAGGAAACGTTCAGGTTCTTCCCACCCCATTTTGGTTTTTTCTTCCAAGACATAAGGATGCTCAGGTCGTAATCGAAAAGGGAAAATGCGATTCCGTGCTAAAAAAAGATGCGGCAGTCGAATCCGAATCCGTAAAAAAATCCGATGCGGAAAAATCCGTTCAGTCCGCAACCGAAACTTCTTCCGAAGCGGCAACGCAAAAAGCCCTCAAACTTCAACTCGGTCTTTTCAGAGAAAAAGGCAATGCGCTTTCTTTTGTGGAACGCCTTTCCCAAAAGGGATTTTCCGCCTATGTGCAGGAAGAAAAGCGTGCGAGCGGAACGACCTATTACATTGTCGTGATTGACGAAAATTCCGAAGGAACAATGGGCTTGAAACTCAAAAGCGCAGGTTTTGAAAACTACCCGATATTCTAACTTTTTTAAATCAAATTTGACTTTTCTTTCACGGCCTTATTTAATGTGTCTATGGGATTCTGCTCTTGCGGACAAAATATTTGACCGATTGTTGGAATTGTAGTAACATAGACGCTAACATAACGAAAGTCTTGTGATCTGGAGAACGACAAAATATGGTAGCAAACAATAACAGCATAATAACCGGTTTTGATGATGAAAAAGACGACAGTCTAAAAATAATGCTTGAAAAGGCGGATTCAATTCCGAACGGCATTTTCGTCTATCTGAATGGCTACATAGACACATATAACTCTAACTTTTTTCAGAAAAAAATCACAAAGATTGTCGAATCGGGATTCATAAACCTTGTCTTTAATTGCTCCTCCTTGAATTACGTTTCTTCCACTGGCATAGGTTCTTTTACGGCGTTCCTTAAAATGCTGAAGCCTAAAGGCGGCGATGTCGTTCTTCTTGAAATCCAGCCGAAAGTTTACGAAGTTTTCCAGCTTTTGGGATTTTCGCAGTTTTTCAACATCAAGGACTCAACTGAAGATGTCATAAACCATTTCAGAAGCGGAGGAACGTTGTCGGATGCGATTTTCCCGAAAGTGTTCGGTTGCCCGCTTTGCGGAAAACATCTTAGAGCCACAAGGGCAGGAAGATTCAGATGTTCCGAGTGTAAGTCCATAATTGCAATCGACGAAAAAGGTGCTGTTTCCTTGGGCTGAACCCGCTGAGTCTGACGGAAGAAAAATTAATCGCATTTCTGTTTGTTTTGCTTTCCTCATTCAGTTCACTGAAAATCCACAAAAATTATCGTTTTTTCCACAAGTTATCCACAAAATGGGCGACTTATCCACAATATCCACATTGGGTTTGTTTCAATTATTTCTGCGGAATGATATAATCCGTTCCGTATGATAAAGTTGGTTTCGTTTTTAGGAAATTACGGTCGAGAATATGAAAAAACTCGCCATAACGTTGCGTGGCAATTTGAAGAAAGTCTTTTTTTTAAGGACAAACTTTCTTGGCAGAAAAAATTCAAGGGGAACTTTTGTGCCGTTTCTTTGGAGGAACTTGCAAAGTGGTGCAGCGACGAAGGCGTTCTTTCGAAAAAAGACGGCTCTCCCGTCCACATTCCGGAGGATGCGCCTCGGCAGATTTATTTTCTAAAGCCAGAAACTTATATGAATCTTTCCGGCGAAAGCATTATTGAACTTTCGAATTTCTATAAAATAAAGCCGGAGGAAATCCTTGTCGTTCACGATGAACTTGAGCTTCCGTTCGGAACTGTGAGTTTGAAATGGAGCGGCGGTCTTGGCGGTCATAACGGGCTTAGGTCTGTAAAATCTGTTTTTGGAACGCAGGATTTTTGGCGGCTTCGATTTGGGCTTACAAAACCCGCCGGAAAAGACATCGCCGATTATGTGTTGAGTCCTTTTTCCGAGGACGAACGGATTTCCCTCTCGCAGATTTTTCCGATTGTCGCCGTGCTTTTTTGTAAAGCGATTTTTTCAAAAGACATGACGGTTTTCCTTCCTGAATGGTCAAAGAAAAAACTCCTTTCCGAGTGAGTTGGAAAATCTATGCAACGTAAAGATTCGAAAATGTTCGCCGCAGGACAGGATGCAAAAGAGATTTCAAAAAACAAAATTGTAGATTCAAGTTTTTGCAAAAATACAGGTAATGGAGCAAGTTTTATGTTTGATGACGCACATTCGGATATTTCTTCCATATCTAGAGCTTTGGAGTATCAAAAGGCGGCGGCAAATCTTGGCTTTGAATGGAAAAATCTTTCGGATATTAGGGAAAAAGTGCTTGAAGAATTGAACGAAGTACGGGATGCGTACGATGAATTTCTTGCGGAAACTCAAAATAAATCCGATTCTCTAGCCGCGGAAAACAAAAAAACTTCCGCCTATATGCATGTTGAGGAAGAAATAGGAGACTTGATTTTTGCGGTTGTGGATTATGCAAGAAAACTTGGAGTCAATC
Source organism: uncultured Treponema sp. (assembly GCA_905372235.1). Taxonomy (GTDB): domain Bacteria; phylum Spirochaetota; class Spirochaetia; order Treponematales; family Treponemataceae; genus Treponema_D. The sequence goes on along the minus strand of CAJPOF010000003.1, from coordinate 10,894 downwards.
CTGAAACTGCAATTTCAAAGGCAAATGAAAAATTTTACAGGCGTTTTTCATTCGTGCAAAAACGAATGGAAGAAAATAATTTTCCTAAAGATTTTGGCTACATCGATATGATGGAATCTTTTTGGAATGAGGCAAAATCCAAAGGTCTCTGAAAATCAAAAAACGCATTTTCCGGCTTGTTTTTGAAAAATCGCCGGAACTGTCTTGAAAGTCGGTTATTTTTTGACAGCTTCTCGCCGGTAGAAAAACCGAATATCGCAAAAACTAAAACTTGCAGTTAAATGCCGTGTAAATTCCTATGTTCATTTTTGGGGTTTTGCATTTCCATGCGACGGAAAACTGCAACGATGAAAATTCCGTTTTTTCGCCTTCCGTTTTTATTGTGCAGGAAGTTTTTGCGGTCATGTTTATCGGGGCGGGACTTGCAAATGAAAGTTCCACTTTCAGGTTTGAGGAAAAATTTGCGCTTTCATGCGGAAGGGTAAAACTGTAATTTACAGACGTTTTCAAAGATGTTTTTTTCAATAAAGCGACGCTCAGATTTTCGGAATATGTTGCGCTTTTCCACGGCAAGTTTCCGTTGTCGATGAGCAGATTTTTGCTTTGGGAACTTAATTTCACAAGAAAAAGCCTAGTCGTTCCTTCGAAGCAGCTAAGAAAATTCAGTGAAGAAAGTTTTTCCCCGTTCGAGTTTACTTTGTCTTCATAAAATCCTGAAAAACCGAGCCGAATTTTTAATCTGTTTTTGAACGTGTAGACCGAAACGTATGGATTCACGAAAAAATTTTGCAAAGTCTTTAGATTTTTCCCTGAACTTGTGAAAATCCACGGGTTTGATGCGCAGAAATACCCTGACGAAACGCTCAGAAATCCCAAGGAAAGCGTGTTTTCTGCCGAAAATGTCCAGTCGAGCTGTGCGTGCCGGTTTTCGTAAAGATTGAAGACGGCTTTTGCGTTTACGAATTTGTTTGAAAACGAGGCTTGCGACGATGAGGAAAAATAAAAACGCTCCGGAAAATAATCGCTTGTGGAAAACCACCCTGAATTTTCGTTTGCGAACTTAAAAATTCCGAGCGTTTCTGAAAATCCCAAAATATTCATGCGTTTTTTTCCGATTGGAATTTGTGCGTACACGCCGGATGCGAATTCGTTTTTTTCGTTTGTGAAAAGCGAAAACTCAAGCGCATATTTTTTTCCCATGAACGGAGAAAAATCGTAGCCGAAAAATGCGGAAATCGGCGCATTCGATTTTGAAGGACTTGCGCATATTGCAGAAAGTTTTTGCGCTTTTGGCGAGACTTTTGTGAATGTACTTGCGCTTTTTGCCAAGGCGGGATTTTTCATTTTTGAAAGGCTTCCGCTTGCGTTCAGCGTGCCAAAATCCATCCGAACCGGATATTTTTTGTAAAATTCGGATTGTTTTTTTAAGTCCAGCGAAAAATTCCACGTCGGATTGTAGAATGACGGAACGGAAGAAAAATTTGTCCTTGGAAGTTTCCATGAAAATCTTCCTTTTAGACCCGGAAATTCCAAAGAGGTCGTCTGCGAAATTGCGTAGGCGGAATTATCAGTTTTTTTCGAATCCAAATAGAACGATGAAGATAAGTTTGTGCTGATTTTTTCAAGGCTTTGTTCCGCTGCAAGTTTTTGACTTCCGAACGCAAGGATGGCAAAAATCGCAACAGTCGAAAAAATAATTTTTTGTCTCATGTAATTATTTAGCGAATTAGTTTTAAAAACTGAAGACAATTTGTTAAAATTGTCTGTATATTAAAAGAATGAGCGGTTCGCTTTTGGGCAGGCGATATGTCTGCAAATCTTAATTGTGGAGAAAAAAATGAAAGAAGGAACACTTGAATTTGACGAAATTGAGGGAAAATTCTGTATCGCAAATGAAGAGGAAAACTCAATTTTGCGGCATCTTGATTTTGGCGACAAATTTGAAGTCAAGGTGGACGAGAAGTGGGTGGAAACTTGTCTTGTGATTGGGCAAAACGAACACGGCGACATGATTTTTAACTTGAAGGACACGCCTTATTCGGAATTTTTGAACGGGCTTCCTGCAAGGTAAAAATCGTAGGGTGGAAAATTATTTTTCTTTGTGCCTTCTGTCGAGTTCGTTGTAAACATCATTCCAGTTTACGCCTTCTTTGTACATAAGAACACTTACAAAATACAGCAAATCGCAGGCTTCCCAGACAACTTCATCTTTTGTCTCCGCCTCGCAGATTTCTTCCGCCTCTTCTTCGATTTTTTCTCGGACACGCTTTTCGTTCAATGTAGCCGTGTAGCTTCCGGGCTTCGGATTTGAAAAACGTTCCGCAATAGTGGCATAAAGGCGTTCCAGCGTGGATTTTTCGTCGGGTGCGGAAGAAAAGCACGTTCTGCTTCCGGTGTGGCACGCTCCGCCGTTCGGAATAACGGTCGCAAGAAGGGTGTCTCTGTCGCAGTCGGCGCGAATCTTTACCAATTCAAGAAAATGTCCGCTGGTTTCGCCTTTTGTCCAAAGTGTATTTCTTGTTCTGCTGAAAAATGTGAGTTTTCCGCTTTCAAATGTTTTTCGCAACGCCTCTTTGTTCGCATAGCCCATCATCAGCACTTCTCGGCTTCGCTCGTCCTGTGCGATTACCGGAATAAGTCCGCCGTTTTTTTTCCAGTCAAGGCATTTTTCAAAACTGGTTTTAAGCGAAACTTTCCCTGTGTAAAGTGCCATTCCAAGTTGAACATCGCAGCCCATTTTTTCAAGCGTTTCTATTTCTTCCTCGGTTGAAACGCCTCCGGCGACCACCACACGGCAGTTTACAGCATCGCGGAGTTTTTTTGCCATATCAAGGTTTGTGCCGAGCATGCAGCCTTCTTTTTCGATGCAGGTGAAAAGCAATTCGGAGCAATATTTTTCTGCGAGCGCCGCCCCTTCTATAAAGGAAAGATTTATGGTTTCGCTCCAGCCTTTTATGGCGATTTTTCCGTCAAGGGCATCCACTCCGATTATTATCCGCTGTTTTCCGATTGCGTCTGAAAGTTCGTCAAGGAAGGCGGTGTTCAGCGAACTTTTTCCGGTTTCTTCTGATTTTTTCCATGCGGCTGAGCCGATTATGACTTTTTCCGCACCGAGCGATACAAGTTCTTTTGCACGTTTTACCGAACGGATTCCGCCGCCAACCCGAACGTTCCCTTTTCGCAAAAGGCTTTTTAAAAGAGGCGTATTAACACTGTCGCCTTTTTGGTTGACGTTTCCCATCGCTGCATCAAGGTCAATCAAAGCGACTTCGCCGTATTTGTCGAATTCTTTTATAAGAGATGCGGCATCGTCCCGTTTTAGGACGAGCTCTTTTCCGTTTTTTAGTTGAACAACATGACCGTCTTTAAGGTCCATAGAACTGATTACCATAATGAGCGAAGTTTAATGGATTTTCCTCATTTTTCCAAGCCGGAAGGGACGAGGCGGATTTGTGCGGCTTTTGGACTTGTAGAAAAAATCTTACATTTTGTAAAAAGCGTCCCTGATAAAATTGTTTTTAATGCTGTCGGTAAGAGCCGTGCCAACGGGAAAGCGAATGAAAACTGACGTATGAGTCTATGCGTGAGAATGAGAGAGTTTTCGTATATGGGAAAAATGCGTTTTTTAATGCGGAAATAAAAAATCTGAACTCCGAAGCAACCGCCCCGGATTCGTGGAACAGAAAAGCTTTGTTTAAGGAAGAGAAATTACCAAAAATAGGAAAATCAACTGACACTGCCCGCTTGGCGAAAAGAAAGGTGGAGACATTATATTTTATCGGGTAACAAAAATCCTCGTCCAAAAATAAAAATTGCGGTTTTCCGCTTTGTGTTTTAATCTATAGGCAAGTTTTAGGTGAAATATAAACAAAGTTAAATTTTTTTGATGCTTGTAAGTCTTTTTGTTCTAAATTTCATACTGAACCGAACCGGATGCTAAGAGTGCTTTGTTATTTTGTCGTGTCTTTTGACAAAGATTGCAAGAGCATTTAATCTTTTATGTATGAGATTTGTTTTGCAATCCGTAGAGAAGCGATTTTTTTGAATCGAATTTTATTAAAAGGACAAAGAATTTTATGAAAAAGACAAACGCCATGCGAATTTTGGATTCGATGAAAATACCTTACGAAGCAAAAGAATACGACGATGATGAAGAACACGCTCTTGAACTGGGAGCGGCTGGGCGTACGGCAGAAAAACTTGGGATTCCGCCTGAAAGCGTCTTTAAGACTATTGTGATGCGCACGGATTCAAAAGAAATCTGCGTGTTCTGCCAAAACGCTTTGAGCAAAATAAACTTGAAGAAAGCCCGAAACGTTTCCGGCGCAAAAGAAATAAATCCTGTAAAACCAGACGAACTTCTTTCGTTGACAGGATATGTACGGGGCGGCTGCTCTCCGCTGGGAATGAAAAGGCAATTTCGGACTTTTATAGACAGAAGCGCTTTGAATCTTGAGAAAATCTGTGTTTCCGCAGGGGTGAGAGGACTTCAGCTTATTCTGAAGCCAGCGGATTTGATAAAGGCTTCCGCCGCCGAAACTTGCGATTTGATTTTGCAAGAAGAATAAGATTTCTACAATTCTCAAACATTCTCATTTATGATAAAATCAGCCAATCATTTTTTATCACTATGGAGGCTTAAAAATGAGAAGAGTTGTGCTTATGGCATTGTCACTTGCGCTCGCGGTTACAGGCTGTACAAAAAAGGCTCAGGTTGTAATCAATTCTGCAAGCGACCTCGAAGGAAAAATCATCGGTTGCCAGGTTGGAACGACAGGTGAAATCTATGCAAAGAATGAGGTCAATGCAAAGGCGGTAAAATCGTTCAAAACAGGAATAGATGCCGCTTTGGCTCTGAAAAACGGTGCGATTGACGCAATCGTGTTGGATGAACTTCCTTCCAAGGAAATCATCAAGAGAAATGCGGATCTTATGCTGGTGAATGACAGTTTTGCTTCCGAAGAGTATGCGATTGCCGTCAAGAAAGGCAATTCCGAACTTCTTTCTTCTATCAATAAAACCATTCAGGCATTGAAGATGGACGGAACTTACGAAAAACTTGTCGAAGCGTTCATGCCGGTCGATGGAAAGATAATGATTCCGGACGTGGAACTTGTTGATACGCATGATATCGTAAAAATGGGAACAAACGCCGCTTTCCCTCCGTTTGAATATTATGAGGGAACTGAGCCGGTGGGATTCGACGTTTCGATGAGCCGCTACATAGCCAAAGATCTTGGAAAAAAACTTCAGGTTGTCGATATGGACTTTGATGCGCTCATAGCCTCTCTTCAGGCAGGTTCTGTGGATTTTGTCGCCGCCGGAATGACAGCCACGGACGAACGAAGGCAGAATGTGGATTTTTCCGAACCTTATTACCGAACGAATCAGGTAATAATCGTAAGAAAATAGACGGAACGGGATAAGCACGGATATGTGGAACAGTTTTTACGATACAATCATAGCAAACGGACGCTGGATTATGATTCCCAGGGGCTTGGGAACGACCCTTCTTATAGCTCTTTGCGCTGTTGTCATAGGTTCTGTGTTAGGCTGCATATTCGCGCTTTTCAAAATCTCGAAAAATCCCGTGCTGAACGCAATTTCTCATGTATACACGACAGTAATCCGTGGAATTCCAATGGCGACGCAACTCATGATTTTTTATTTTGTGGTGTTTTCGTCCATAGGACTGACGAATGCGGTTACGGTCGCGATAATTGCGTTCGGCATAAATTCCGGAGCGTACTGCACGGAAATATTTAGAGCCGGAATTCAAGGCGTCGATGCCGGGCAGATGGAAGCCGGACGTTCGCTTGGACTTTCGTGGGGGCAGTCTCTTGTAAAGATAATTCTTCCGCAGGCTGTTAGAACTGCACTTCCGACTTACACAAGCGAATTTATCGCCCTTATAAAGGAAACTTCCGTGGCAAGTTTCATCGCCGTGACAGACCTTCAAAAATCCTGCAACGACATTCGTAACGCCACGTACAACGCTTGGATTCCTCTTCTTTTGTGTGCGGCGATATATCTTTGCCTTACGCTTGGACTTACAAAACTTTTTTCGCTTCTTGAAAAACGTTTTAGGAAAAGCGACAGATAAATTTCGCTCTAAAAACGCTTTCGGATTGTCGAATTTATTTTTACGCCTTTGAAAAATTCGCCGGCGTTTTCAATTTTCGTCATTTTTAGCGGAGTTAAGACAATCGCAATACCTTAAATCTTGAATTTGGCAATCATTCTTTCAACGACCTCGATGCTGCTTTTGTTCTTTTGGGCAATTTGAGAGACATTTTCCGCAGAACTGCTTATCTGCTTTGAGCCTGCTGCCATTTCGTCCATGTTGTTGAGTATCGAGCGTGATACTTCCGAAACATTTTGCATGCCGTTTTCCACAAGCCCAACGCCGTCCAAAAGTTCCTTCGAGCTTTCACTGACCTTTATCGCTTGATTTTTCATGTCGCCAAGTGCCACAAGAATCTGCTTGGAAGCCGCCCCCTGCTCATTCATGGCGGAATCTATCTGATTCATGATTGTGTCGCTGTCCTGCAGTTGGCTTACGATTTGCTCAAAAGTGTCTCGGGTGTTTGCCGACATCGTTACGACTTCATGGATTATGTCCAAAATCTCTTTGAGCTCGCCGCCTATGTTTTTTGACTGCGTGGACGAAGTTTCGGCAAGTTTTCGGATTTCGTCTGCGACTACGGCAAATCCCTTTCCTGCCTCGCCTGCGTGAGCAGCTTCGATTGCGGCGTTCATCGCAAGAAGATTTGTCTGTGCCGCCACGGAAGAAATCAGGTTGTTCGCCTGCACGAGATTTTGCGATTCTTCCGCCATAAGATTTGCTTTTTGTGTAACGTTTGCAATTTTTGCGTTGCTGTCGTTCACCGTTTTTGAAAGGACATCAAAACTTTGCGACATCTTTTTTACGGATTCGGTAACAGAACCGATGTTTCCGAGCATTTCTTCGATTGCGGCGGACGACTCCGTAATTTCCGTCGCCTGATTTTCTATAAGTTCGTTCAGCGTGTTGATGTTCGAGTTCGCTTTGTCCAAAACCGCCGATGTGTCCGAAACAAAATCCGTCTGGTTTTTCGCCTGCTTTTTTACGTTCTGGATGTTGCCCATTATCTGATTTGTGGCTGTGGCGGTTTCAAGGCTATGCGAACTCAAATTTTCGCCTATTCCTCGGAGCGTTTGGTTTTCCATTGAAATTGTGGTTACTATTTTCTGAAGCATTTCCATGAATTTGTTTATGTCTTCGGAAATTTCTTTGAATTCGTCCTTACCTTTTATTTTCAGCCTATACGTAAGGTCGGCTTCGCCTGAGTTCAGATTTTTTATCGACGACCTTATGAAATTGAGTTTCCTTATCAAGAAAAAGTACATGATTCCAACAAGGATTGCCATGGAGACAATTCCAAGAATCGAAGAAAGCAGCAGCACGGAAGAAAAGATTTCCAAAGCGAGAGTTTGGGTGTCATGAAGGGAACTTCCAAGAAAAAGGACGGTAATAGCTTCGCCTTTTTTGTTGGTGAGCGGGAAATATGTGGTGATGAAGTTTTTATTTGCGATTGTCGCTCTTCCGTTGAACGCATTTCCTTTCATCGCTTCGTCTATTATCGATTTTTTTTCGATTTCCGTTCCCTTCATTTGGGGAATGCTTGTGTAGGCTCTTCTGTAATTGTCGAAAATAGTAAATTCCATGCCGGTAAAGTCGGCAAGGCTTTGCACGAACTCATCCGATGTTATTTTGTTCGAGGCGTAGATAGCGCCCACGACTTTTCTTTGCCGGAAGATTGGGTATGCGCCTTTTGCGAATATGTCGCCGTTCTTGAAAAAAATGTCTTCCGTGTCAGAGCCGCCAAGTCCTTTTTGAAGGACGGATTTGTCCGAATCGTTTTTGTCGTATGTTCCTGCGATTAAGCTTCCTTTTATATCGAACACGGCTGCTTCGTCAAGGTCGAAAAAATGCATTCCATCATTGCACAGAGCGTTCAAGTCGCTTTGAAAATTCGCCGAGTCTCCGTCGATTCTTTCTATGGATTGCCTTAGCCATTCAAGACTTTTCTTCAAATTGTATTCATGATTCGTTATGTCACGGATGACGCTTTCTCCTTCCTCTTCGAGTGCCGTGATTTTTTCGTTCATTATACCTCGGCTAAGTTTTAGGTATGTGATTGTAAAAAGCGACACCGTGTATATGAATGTCAGGGCGACGCTGGTAGAAATGATTCTGAATGCAATTGAGTTGGTAAGTTTCATTTTGCCTCCATTGGCGACGGACTGCCTAGATTCTGCGGGATTAGTTGAAGCCTATTCTATATTGCATCTTTTGAAATGCAATGTTTTTATTCTGTATATTTATAAGATTTATAGTATAAAAATAAACTTCATGAAGAAAAATCGTTTTTTTGACGCAAGAATTCACGGAAATAAGAACATTTTTGACATTGTACTGTGATTTTTTTAGCACGGGATTTTTATAATTTTCAGAGATTTTGAAATTGTGATTATAAAAAGTTCGGCAACAAATAGGTTGCCGAACTTTATCCGTCTTCCAAATTGAAAAATGGGCAGGCAGTGTCAGCCGATTTTCCTATTTTGGGTAATTTCTCCTCCTTGAAAAAGCCCTTCTGTTCCACTGTTCAGGGCGGTTGCTTCGGCGCACAGATTTTATAAGCGATGTTTTCCAAAAGTAAAATTCGGCGATAAGGTTCGGCAATCTATTTATTGCCGAACCTTATCCGTTTAAAATTTGAATTGACTTAATATTTTGTCCAGAACTTTTATGTTTTCCCGTGTTTTTTGCGCAAGGTCGGAAACGTTCTGTGAGGATGAATTTATCTGCTGCGAGCCGGATGCCATTTCGTCCATGCTGCCCAATATTGCGTTCGAGATTTGCGAAACATCGTTCATATCGGTTTTTACGTTTTCTACACCGATTTTCAGTTCCTTGGATTTTTCTTCCACGTGAACGGACTGGTTTTTCATGTCGTTTAATGAAAGCAGAATCTGGTTCGAGGCGGCTTCCTGCTCGCTCATCGCAGAATCTATTTGGTTCATCAACGATTCGGATTCCTGAAGTTGGCTTACTATTTGTGAGAACGCTTCTTTGCTGTTTTCCGAAAGCGTTACCACCGCCTGAATCACTTCAAGAATCGCCTTGAGTTCGCCGCCTATGTTTTTTGACTGCGTGGAAGATGTTTCGGCAAGTTTTCGGATTTCGTCTGCGACCACGGCAAATCCTTTTCCGGCCTCACCTGCGTGCGCCGCTTCGATTGCGGCGTTCATCGCAAGAAGATTTGTCTGCGCCGCCACGGAAGAAATCAGGTTGTTCGCCTGCACAAGATTTTGCGATTCTTCTGCCATAAGTTTTGTTTTTTGGCTTACATTCGAGATTTTTTCGTCGCTTTCTTTTACCGTTCCCGAAAGTTCTCTTATGCTTTGCGTCATTTTCTTTATGGATTCTGTTACAGAGCCGATGTTTCCTAGCATTTCTTCGATTGCGGCGGACGATTCCGTGATTCCTGCGGCTTGCTCGCCCGTTATGTCGCTAAGTTCCGTTGCTCTGATTCCTGACTGGTCGATGACAAACGATGTGTTCTGCACGGACGAAGATTGTTTTTGCGATTGCTTTCGCACATTTTCGATGTTTGAAAGAATTTCGTTTGTCGCGCTTGCGGTCTGCTGGCTGCTTGTGCTGAGGCTTTCTCCGATTTCGCCGAGTTCCGTGTTCGTGTCGCTCAGGCGTTTCATGCTTTTGTCGAGCATTCCAAGGAACTGGTTTATGTCGTTTGCCATTTCGGCGATTTCGTCTTTTCCTGTTGATTCAAGGCGATATGTTAAATCCGTCAGATTTTTGAGTGCGGAACCGACTTTAGTGATTTTTCTTGTCACGAAAAGTCTTACGAGCGTCATGATTATAAGAACTGAAGCTACGCACATTGTTATCGTGACGATTGCAAGCGGACCTAGAATTCTGTTTGAGGATTCTTTTATTTTTGTCAGCGGATTTCCAAGGAAAAGAACGGTTATCGTTTTTCCTTCTGTGTTTTTGAGCGGAAAATAATCGACTATATATTTAGTGCCGAATATTTTTGTTTTTCCCACATGGCTTTTTCCGTCCATGACCTCCCGGATTATCGTCATGTCTTCGATTTTTGTTCCCTGCATTCCGCTAAGGCTTGTCGCAACACGTTCGTTTCCGTCAAAAATCGTGAATTCCATTCCCGTAAAATCTGCGACTTCTCTTACGAACGCATCCAAAGAGATTTTTTTTGCGCCGAAGATTGCGCCCAGCGTTTTTCCGCCAATGTCGAGCGGAATGGATTCGACTATTTGTATCGTGCCGTTTTTGAAAATTATGTCTTTTTTCTGATTTCCGGAAAGTGCGCTTGAGATTATGCTTTGGTCGTCTGATTCTCCGTATTTTTTTTCGGAAAATAGTTTTCCTCTCCTATCGTATACGGCAATTTGGTCAAGCTTGAACAAATTTATGGATTCGGAACAAAAAGTGTCCAGCAACCCAGAATCTTTCGCTTCTTCCAGTTCCAATTTTTTTATGGAGACGTTCATGAACTCCAAGGCGGCATTTACATCGCTTCTGTATTCATCGATTTTGAGAGCGACGCTGCTTTCTTCTTTTGTCAATTCTTCGAGTTTGTCTTGCGTGATTCCCGAAGAAATTCCTGCGTAGGTTGTCGCAAAAAAAGTTATTGTGTAAAGTAATTGGGTGATGACAACCGTAACCATGATTCTGAATGCAACAGAATTCCTGAATTTCATATGCTTCTTCTCCTATTAGAACTATGAAAAAACTATTGCCGGTTTGATTTTTGGGATTTTGCTTTGAATCAAGGTACGAACGTTTTGTTATGCATTATCCATGTTG
>CAJPOF010000002.1 GCA_905372235.1 uncultured Treponema sp. | reverse complement strand
TGTAAAAAAATAAGGAGTTTTTTTTTTGTTTTTTTGCTATCATTCAAATCAAGGTATTTACATGAAAAAAAATATTATGCACATAAAAATCATCATCGCCTTTTCACTTTTGCTTTTTTCTTCGTTTTGTTTTGCTCAGAAAAACAACACAATCGATATATCGGACGAAATATATCCGATTCTTGAAAACCTTCAGATTAGAGGGCTTGTAAAGCCTATGATTGGGCAGAAGCCTTACACCCAAAGGCTGATAATCGAAAAAATCGATGAGGCATTGAATACGGACAAATTAATGAAAAGCGAAAAAACCTTTCTTGAAAAATGGAAAGCGGAAAAAGAGACGCCTCCTGTTATGGATCTAAAAAAACTTTTCATCCGAAAGGAACACATAGGCGAAAAATTCTACGCTTCGTTCAACTTCAATACAGGGTTTGAGACTTCGGCATCAGGAGGGCTTTATACAAAGGATTTTTTTAATCAATGGGGATTCGACCTTATAGTGAAGTTCGGCTTCTACGGAGACATGACGGAAAAATTTTCATACAAAATCCTGGGCTACCTTGACCTTACCCAGATGCCGCTTTTCCGCGCGCCCGGAGAGGACTATTTTATAGGCTACTCATGGTACAAGATCGAAAAAGACGAACATGGAAAAGACGAATATATAGTCGACAGTTATCTTAGGGGAAAGAAGAAAAGCGACAGCTCAAAATACGGCGAGCCTAAAAGAAGAACCGTAAAGACTTTTTTGAATACATCCTACCTTCCGTTTTCATACAACCGACTTTGGGACGGGCAGATGTATTATCTTTCAAACCTCACGGCAAGCGGGCTTGAAGGCTGGCCTCAACAGATAGGAATAAGCGGCGGAATCCAAGGGGAACTCCACTACTCCGCATTTGCAGGACATCTTGAGATAGGAGTCGGACGCTACAGAAGGGCGTACGCCTCGATGGAAGACGGAGCAAGTCTTGCCCTGAACGAGAAAGCCCGTCCGTTTTTAGGGCTTGACTTGGCGTTCAATCCGTTCGACTGGATTCAGTATTCGTTCGTGGTCGGAGGTTTGGAATATCCGAATCAGGACTACATGAACAAGAACGCATACACGGAAAATGCGCCTGTGCTTGACGACGCATATTTTTTCCAGAACGCTTTCACGCTGAACATGGTGGAACTGAACTTTCCCTACTTTCATTTTGACTTCGGAAGTTCTGTAGTCTGGCCTAAAAGGTCGGAACTGGGCTACCTTTACCCCCTTACAAGCTACGTGGAATACCAAAACCACATCGGAGACGGAGACAACCTTGCTTTGTTCGGAGACATAAAAGCCTCAAAACCCGGGCTTGGCTCTATCTGGGCGTCTGCATATCTTGACGAACTTAACATCGGAAGCAATTTCTTTACGGACACAAGGATAATGTATGCAGGTCAGTTGGGAGTAAAAGCCGTAATTCCATTTTTGCCCTTCGCCTCTGTCAGCATGAGATACACAAAAGTAGAGCCATACTGCTACACCCATCAGGCGATAAATTACACTCCGTGGTACAAACAGTACATATGGGAAAACTACACGAACAGCGGAGAATGCATAGGATACTACATTCCGCCGAATTCAGACGAATTTCATTTCAGGTTTGAGGCAAAACCGGTGACATTTCTTTCTGCTGCATTGCAGTACCAGTTCATCCGCCACGGAGCGGACTACGGAAGCCAGCAAGTTCCAGGTTCCTCGCTCTATTCGGAACTTTCGCCATGGAACAGGGAAAATCTCCACAAGTATTTTTTGCACGACGGGGCATATAACTGGATGCACATCGTAAGCCTTTCAGGAACATTCACCATGAAAGAGCTTAAAGTTCCGCTTCAAGCATTCGGAACCGTGGGATTCATGTACTCCTACTACACGATGATAGATTCTGCCGTCTACAAAAAGCACTACGACCCGTACGATTCCTCGTATCAGAAAGCCGCCGGAAAAACCACGACTTATTCATTTGTAGACACGGGCGAATATCCGGTTCAGTGCGGAGCTGTCCTCACGCTTGGGATAAGACTTTTTTACTGGTAGGAAAAAGCTCATGGATGAACGAAAGGTCGATGTATCGATAATAATCGTCGAATACAACACAAAAGAACTCCTTAAAAAATGCCTTTCTTCGATTTACGAAAATACAAAAGACGTAGAGTTCGAGGTGATTGTAAGCGACAACGGCTCGTCGGACGGCTCTTGCCAGATGGTAAAAAAAGATTTTCCGAAAACGATTCTTATCGAGAACAACAAAAATCTTGGATTCGGAAAAGCAAATAACATCGCAAAGAAAATCTCCAAAGGTAAATACGTTTTTTTTCTGAACAGCGACACAATTCTTATGAACAACGCCGCAAAAATCTTTTTTGATTTTTGGGAAAACAGCGAGGAAAAAGAAAAAATCGGGGCGATTGGAACATGGCTTTTAAATGACCAGGGAAACGTAATCCATTCCTACGGGCATTTTTCGTTTTTCAAAAAAAATGCGACCGAACTTTTTAAAGCATGGTTTGTGAACGCCGTTTTATCGATTCTTTATGCGCTTCACATTCCTACCGCAAAACTAAGGAAGCTCAAAGAAAAGAATTTCTTTGAGCCAAGGGAAGACGCCACCATTTCGGTGGATTTTATAACCGGAGCTGACCTTTTCATGAAAAACGACGAAAACTCATTCTACGACGAGGATTTTTTCCTTTATTTTGAAGACATGGAAATGCAGTTCAGGCTTGAGAAAAAAAACTTAAAGCGGCTTATCATAAACGGACCTGAAATAATCCATCTTTGTGGAGGCTCTGTCGGCGAAGATTTTTCGATAAAGCGCAAGGCTTCCTTTTCCCGCATACAGTTTGAGTACAGCCGCCTTATGTGGATTCAGAAAACTTATGGAAAAAAAAGCATTGAAGCAAACTTCATAAAATTCCAGATTGTATGCTGCTGGCTTAATCCTTTTCTTCTTTCAAAAACTAAAGAACACATAAAAAAAATCGGGAGAGTCTAGCCGTGCCGAAAGTTTCGATTGTGATTCCTGTATACAATGCGGAAAAATATATCCTGCGGTGCATGGAAAGCATAGAAAATCAGACATTCAAAGATTTTGAAGTAATAGCTGTAGACGACGGCTCATCAGACTCATCCCTTAAAATCCTTGAAAAATTTTCTGAAAAAACGACTTTTCTAAAAGTTCTGCGTCAAAAGAACATGGGCGCAGCCGAGGCAAGGAACACAGGAATAAAAAATGCCGCCGGAGATTTTATATGCTTTGTGGACAGCGACGACTGGCTTGAACCGGAATACCTTGAAATTCTTGTAAAAAATCAGGAAGAGACCGGCTGCGACATATCAATGATAGGAATAAACAAGGTGGAAAACGAAGAATCCACCGAAATATTCCTGTATAACACAAAAAAAATATGTTCCTCGGAAGAAGAAATAAAGATGCTTCAGGCAGGCTGCTTCTGTAACCGCCTGACGGATTTTGAAACCGATTTTATCGGAATGGGAACTCCGTGGGACAAACTTTTCAGGATGTCCATAATCAGGGAAAACAAAATTCTTTTCAACACCAGTCTAAGGACTGGAGAGGACACATATTTTTGCTGGGAATACTTCAATTTCGTAAATAAATTTGTCTACGAAAACAAAGCCCTCTACAACTATGTGATATATTCCTCATCCCTTTCAAAAAGATATCTTGAACTGAAGGATTTTTACACCGTTTCGAACGTTTTTTACAAAGCCGAAAAGCCCGACATGGAAAAAATAACGAAGGATTCTCTTCGATATGCGATTTTCAGGCATTTTCTTTCGCTTCTAAAAAAGCATTTTGCAGACAGGAACAACACACTCCCGTTCAGACTTTTCAAAAAGGAACTTAAAGAGGTTCTTTCATCAAAGGAACTTTCATATGCGAAAAAACATCTTGCAAAAGAAAAATTCCTTTCAAAAAAAGAAAAAACAGTCCTTTTACTTTCGGCTTTTCCGTATCTTATGGCGGCGGCTCTGTATGCGCTGAACAGGCTAAAAAAGCGACCATGAACCGCTAAGAGCTAATTCAACTCCATGTGCAAAGGCATTTTTCACGTTCTTGTGATTGAATATGAATGTATATGAAACTTTCCCTTCGGAACTGAAATTCCGGTTCACCTTGTATAGACCTCGGGCTGTAACGGTGTTCGTAAAAGAGACAATCCCTGAAGGAAGAAGGTTTCTTGCCTCCGCCCTAAGTTTTTCCGAAAGGGCTTTCTTTTCTTCTGCAGTAAGTCCCGAATCTTTCTGAAGCCATTTTGCGGCAGGATAATATTTGTACCAGCCGTCAGAATCTTTTTCCTGAAAGATTCCGAACGATTTTTCTCCGTGAGCGACAAAAATATAATCAACGGAAGCGTTCCATTTATCGCCGGAAATATACTGCAATTTTCCCTGCACGCTTATGGAGTCAGGTCCAAAAGGAGTACCTACCCAACTTGCCACAGGAAGTTTAGTGCTTGAGTTCATGTCAAGCCGTTCTTTATGCAATGACCATGACGGAGACTGCTTTATGTAACAGTAGGGACTTGCATAGACAGCCTCAATGCTTCCTTTCCAGTATCCGTTTTTCCATGCGGGAATATTCACCTCCGAGCCAAACTGGAACGCAAAACTGTCGGGATAGTAGTTTCCAACATTGTCAGGATTTTTGTCCAACTCAAGAAAAGACTGAAGTTCATTCTGAGCGTAAAGTCCGTAGAACCTAAGATAACGGATCGGACTTATGTCAAAATCAAAGCCGAAGTACGCACAGACATTCGCCTCGTTGTACTTTGCCTTCTCTTTCGGACTGCAATAGTCATTCCAAGAGCCGAAAGAATGCATCGTCATAAGCGGATTAAGATAGCGAAGATCAAAAGCCGCATTCACCAGAGTTCCCTCAAGGACTCCCAAACGTAACCAGTTGAACGGAAGCAAATCTACATAGTGAAGGTAGAAATACTTTTTCCGGTCAACCTCCGCTATGTTCAGGTTGTACTTGAACCGAGGACTGTAAAGATTCATCTGAAAAACAGCGTCCGTCTGGAATGTGGAATTGTACAGCACGCTTCCGGTCTGCGTCCGACCTATGCAAAGCCCTTCCTTTGCCACAAAAAAATTGAATCCCCAGCCATCGAATGCCTTTCCTATGTTTATGTATGCGTTGGTAGGAATAAGGAATTCCAACTCGGATGAAGAAAAAGGAATGTTTAAAAAATTATTCGTCTTGGAAAATCCCCAATAGTTTTTCTTGAAAAAAGGTTCAGCCTCCATGAAAAACGTGTCACCAAAATCAAAATATAGAGGAAGCGCAAGAAGGGTCTTCACGTCACGGTTTCCCGAATAATTGGAAGAAGCGCCGTAACCTTTTGAACCCGTATAGTCAGTGGCGAACGACCAGTCAATCTCGTTGTTGGACTTATACAAAATCTCAGGCTTAGCCTTAATATTAAGGGCGAACGTGAACGCTCCTATTTTTTTAAATCCGCGCCGCCTTTCGATATATTCTTCCATCCTGTCATAGAGAGCCTTGGCGTTTTTAGAAAGACTTTCATAGTCTATCTTTTTCATCTGAATCCTTATTTCTTCCACACTGATGGGGGATGTGTTTATTAAAAGTGCATTCTTTTGTTCCGTTCCGATAAGTTCCAACGCCTCCAAAAGCCAATGGTCGCCTTGGATTAGTTGCTGCGTCCCATATATTCCGTATGCAAAAACAAAAGCCGCCTTGAAAAAAAAGAAAGCAAAAATAATCTTTTTTGTGGATTTCATAAAAAGGATTATAGAGCAAAAAGATAACTTCTACTACAAGGCATGGTTTTCTGATACAATAGGACAATGAAGATAGCGATAGACTGCAGAATGATAGGTTCGGGAGGAATAGGGTCTTACATATCATCCCTGCTTCCGTTTTTCATAAAGGAACACGAATGCCTTTTGATAGGACGGAAGAACGACATTTCCTGTTACGAAGGTGAAAAAAACGTAAAGACAATCGAATGCGACATAAAAACGTTCAGCGCAAAGGAACTCTTTTTTTTCCCTAAAAAAATATCAAAAATCATAAACTCCTATGACGCATACTACAGCCCGTACTGCAATATCCCAAGCGGAATAAAAATCCCGATTTTTTCCACAATACATGACGTGATTTTCCTTGACATTCCAAGCCTCGCCGGAAATGCAGGAACAGCCGTAAGGAAGTGGTTCTACAAATATGCGGTAAAAAAATCCGCCTTGGTGTTCACTGTCTCGGAATTCTCAAAAGAAAGGATAATTCATCACCTGAAGACAAAAAAGCCTGTGGCGGTTACGTACAGCGCCGTTCCCAAATGGCTAGGCTCAAAAAACTCAGATGAAAAAATCGAAAAAGACAACAGAATCCTTTTTGTGGGAAACATAAAAAAACACAAAGGACTTCAAACACTGATTCCCGCATTTCTTGAGGCAAGGAAAAGAGGACTTGACGCAAAACTTGTAATAGTCGGAAACGCGGAAAACTTCAGAACCGGAGACGGAGGGCTTTCAGAAAAAATCCGTTCCATGCCAGAAGATTCTGTCGAGTTTACGGGAAGAATAAGTGACGAAGAACTGAACGGACTTTACAGAAAATCAAAGCTTTTGGTTCAGCCGTCCCTTTACGAAGGATTCGGTCTTCCGCCTCTGGAAGCGCTCCAATCGGGAACGAACGTCGTCCTTTCAGACATCATTGTGTTCAAAGAAATATACAAAGATTTTCCCGTTTCATATTTCAGGCCTGAGGACGAAGAAGACCTTTGCAAAAAGCTTATCGAATCCTTCGACAAAGAACCCCCGAAAGGCATTCCGGACATCTACTCCTTCCAAAGGACATATTCCATAATCATAAATTCGTTGAAATCAAAGATTAATTAGATTATAATCGGCACTATGATTATAACCAAGACACCATTCCGAATGTCGTTCTTCGGTGGCGGCACGGATTTCAGCGGCTTTTTCAATGAGCATGGAGGAGCCGTCCTAAGCACTACGTTCGACAAGTATGCCTATGTCACAGTCCGAAATCTTCCGCCGTTTTTCGAATACAAGACCCATCTTACATATTCAAAAGAAGAAAAAGTAAACTCCGTAGACGAAATCCAGCATCCTGCAATAAGAAATGCGATGAAATGGCTTGGAATGGAAAAAATCCGCATGACATACGAGGCAGACCTTCCTGCAAGAAGCGGACTTGGAACATCCTCGTCGTTCGCAGTCGGAATGCTTGAAGCGTTCTACGCCCTGAAAGGAAAATACGCCGACAAGAAAAAACTTTCCGACGACGCCATCTATCTTGAGAGAACCCTATGCGCCGAGGCAGGCGGAATACAGGATCAGATAGCGGCGGCATTCGGCGGATTCAACAGGATAGATTTTTCGAAGGACGGCTACACCGTAAATCCCGTCGTGATGAGCCGCGAAAGAAAAAAAGAACTGAACGATAACCTTATGCTTTTTTTCACGGGATTCAGCCGTTTTTCAAGCGACATACAAAAAGGCACTGAAAAATCCATGAAGGAAAAGACAAAAGAACTCCTTGAAATCTATTCCCTTGTGGATGAGGCGCAAAAAATCCTAAGCGACAACAACGCCGACATAGACGAATTCGGAAAACTTTTGGACTACTCATGGAATCTAAAAAGAGGAATTTCCGAAGGAATATCGACCGATTCCATAGACGAACAGTACAAAAAGGCGATGGATGCGGGCGCGCTCGGCGGAAAACTTCTTGGAGCAGGCGGAGGGGGCTTCCTTCTTTTTTATGTTCCTAAGGAAAAACAGAAATCGGTAAAAAATGCCCTAAAAGACCAAATGCAAGTTCCCTTCAGTTTTGAAAACGAAGGAACAAGGATTATATACTACGCCGCAGATGACAACGAGGAGAAAATATGAAATACATAGACCAGCTTTGCAACCGCTACCCTTCACTTGAACAGTGCAGAAAAGACATCGAAAAATCATGCGCCGCCCTTATAGAATCGTTTGAAAAAGGCGGAAAACTTCTTATCGCAGGGAACGGCGGAAGCTGCGCCGATAGCGACCACATAACCGGAGAGCTTCTAAAATCTTTCTGCAAAAAGCGACTTCCTTCAAAAGAATTTTTAGATTCCATAAAGAACATAGACGAAGAGACGGGAAACTATCTTTCAGACAAACTCCAAGGATCTCTTCCTGCCATCGCCCTTACAAACAACACCGCCTTGATGACCGCAAGCTTGAACGATGTTGACGGAAACGTGATGTTCGCCCAGCAGGTGAACGGCTACGGAAAAAAAGGAGACGTTTTTCTTGGAATATCCACATCCGGGAACTCCAAAGACATCATCTACCCGACTGTCGTCGCAAGGGCAAAAGGACTTACGACAATCGCGCTGACAGGCCGCGACGGCGGAAAACTTAAAAATCTTGCGGACATAAGCATAATCGTGCCGGCGGTTGAGACGTTCATGATTCAGGAACTACACCTCCCCGTTTACCATGCCCTCTGCCTTGAGGTGGAAGAGCATTTCTGGAAAGAATAAGTTTATCGGACAAAGCGCATGAAGACTGTGATAATGGCTGGCGGAAAAGGAACTAGAATCCGCTCTGTAAGAAGCGATGTTCCAAAACCGATGATTGAAATATGCGGAAAACCAATTCTTCAATATCAGATTGAAAATCTAAGGGAGTACAATCTTACCGACATAACAATCGGGGTCGGCTACCTTGGCGATGCAATAAAAGATTTTTTCAAAGACGGAAAAGATTTTGGCGTACACATAGACTATTTTACGGAAGAAAGACCTTTGGGAACGGCAGGTGCGCTGTTCAAAATGCTCGACGGAAAAGATCTTTCCTCGATAAAAACAAATACTGTGTTGGACGAAGATTTTCTTCTTCTATGCGGAGACGTCATTTTCGACATCGATTTTGAAAGGTTCATCTCATTCCATAAAGAAAAAAATGCCTGGGGAAGCCTTATGGCTCATCCGAACGGACATCCGTACGATTCTTCCCTCATAGTAACAGAAATCCTTCCGCCAAAAAAAATCGGCGGACTTCCGGAAGACACATCACGCATTATAAAATGGCTTTCAAAAGAAGACAAAAGGACATACTGCAGAAATCTTGTAAACGCAGGAATCCAGATAATTTCCCCGGAACTTCTAAGAAAAACGGCGGAAAACTTTGTTCCTCGGCATCCCGAAACGCCCGATAAGATAGACCTTGACCGAGACGTGCTAAAGCCGAACATCGCCCTCGGAAAAATCTTTGCGTACAGAACTCCGGAATACATAAAGGACATGGGAACTCCGGAGCGTTATTCTGAAACCGAATCGGACATAAAGACAGGTAAAGTTCACGCAAGAAACCTTTCAAACAGACAGAAGGCTGTGTTCCTCGACAGAGACGGAACGATAAACCGACACACAGGATTTGTAAAAAACGCATCCGAGCTTGAACTTCTTCCCGGAGCGGCAGAGGCGATAAAAAAAATCAACAAATCCGGATATCTTACAATTGTCGTAACAAACCAGCCGGTAATCGCACGCGGAGACTGCACATTCGAGGAACTCCAAAAAATCCACGACAAGATGGAAAGCGAACTTGGAAAAGAAGGAGCTTTCGTTGATGCAATATACTTCTGTCCGCACCACACGGACAAAGGTTTTCCGGGAGAAAGACCTGAATACAAGACGGACTGCGACTGCCGGAAGCCAAAACCCGGTCTGATATTGAAAGCGGCAAAGGATTTCAACATAGACTTATCAAAATCATACATGGTAGGTGACGGCGAAAACGACATACAGGCAGGGAAAAACGCAGGATGCATGGAAAGCGTATTTATCACGGAAGAACACTCGCTCCTTGACTTTGCAAAAAAACTTGAGACGGCGGAACAAAAATGAAAGTAGCTATCGTGCATGACTGGCTCACAAATTACGGCGGAGCGGAAACCTTTGTCGAACTTTTGCTAAGGATGTATCCGGAAGCAGACATGTTTACCCTGGTTCACGATAAAAAAAAGATGAAGGGACATTTTGAAGAGACAAAAATCTTTACGTCAAAAATCCAAAGGCTTCCATTTTCCACAAAAATCTATACCAAACTCCTAAAGTTCATGCCGAAGGCGTTCGAATCATTTGACCTTTCAGGCTATGACCTTGTGATAAGTTCCTCGTCCTCGTGCGCCAAGGGAGTGATTGTTCCGCCTCATATTCCGCATATAGCATACATACACTCTCCCATGCGCTACGCCTGGGATCTTTTTTTCGACTACAGAAAAAGAAGCGGAAACCTTACACGGTTTTTCATGGACAGATGGATAGGCGAAATCAGGCAATGGGACTACATAAGTTCACAAAGGATTGATGCAATCGTAGCAAACTCAAAATACATCGCACGAAGGATAAAAAGATTCTGGAACAGGGACGCATCCGTAATCTATTCTCCGGTGAACGTTTCAAGGTTCAGTGCGGACGATTCTGTTTCCAAAAGAGAAGATTTCTACGTATTTTTCAGCCGTCTTGTGCCATACAAGAGAGCCGACCTCGCGATACGCGCATGCATGGCACTTGGAAAAAAACTAGTGGTGATAGGAAGCGGTTCTGAAGCCGAAAAACTCAAGAAACTTGCAAAAAACTCAGGCAATATCGAATTTAAAGGGCGCATTCCCGACGAGGAAGTGCTTTTTTACCTTAGACGATGCAAAGCCTTGATATTCTGCGCCGAAGAAGACTTCGGCTTGACTCCGCTTGAAGCCCAGGCATGCGGCTCTCCTGTAATCGCCTTCGGACGGGGCGGTGCTTTGGAAACTGTACTCGACGGGAAAACGGGAATCTTTTTTGAAAAACAGGAAACCGAATGCCTTTCCAAAGCCATAGAAAGGTTCGAGGAACTTGACGGCAAAGGCATTTTCAAAAAAGAGGCGATTGTCTCTAACGCAAGAAGTTTCACCGAAGAACGTTTCAAAAAAGAGTTTTTTTCACTTGTAGAACAGACAATAGAAAAAATAAAAATCAGATAAAATATTTGGAGCATGAACGGCTCGGAAAAAACGGTTTTCCTGCTCCGGTTTTTATTTCAATAGACTATCATCAAAAATTTAACTATAATAACTGCCATGACGAACGAAGAATTCAGAATGTATTTCAAGAAAACCTACAGAAACGGAACAAGTTCGTTTTTGTCCGGTCTTATGATAATGTTCGCCGATTTTTTCATGCTGCTTTCGTGCATAGGGCTTTCGTTTTTCATAGTGAACCTGTTCGCCCCAAATGCGATAAATTTCAAGTCTTTCGTGCTTTACAGCTATTATTTCCCACTGATACTTGTGGTCTATTACATGGCAGGTCTTTATCCGGGAATAATGGTAAATCCCGCCGACGAGGTAAAAAGAATATCTTTATGCTCGGGGCTGTGTTTTTGCGGAATCTGCATCAATGTTCTTTTCCAGGACTCAAGCAACATAATAACATCCACAATCTCGAAAAAAATCATAAAGGACAGTTCCGACATAGCGATAATAATTTCGTTCATGCTGGCAATCCCTTTTACAACCATTTTGGTACCAGGATTCAGGGAAGTGGCAAGACATCTGTTCGGAAAATGCAAATGGTGGGGGGTTCCGGCTGTAATCTACTGTACTTCCGACAGCGCAAACACGGTGATAGAACGCCTTCTTACAAGAAAAGCGCTAGGCTACAAGCCTTCGGTCATAATCGATAGCGACGCGACTGAATGTTCCATGCACGGAGAAACACCTGTTTTCCCGGATTCCAAGGAAATCCTTGAGACAATAAAAAAAATGAAAATAAAGGTCGCCATAATGTGCGATTATGAAGGAGAAAAAAGACCGATAGCGGCGTATTACCGCTACGTCATAACCTGCTCAAAAAACCAAGATTCCCTTTCCGCATCCTTGCAGCTCAGGGACATGGGAGGAATTCTTGCATTCTCTGCGACCCATGAACTTACAAGACGATACAATCTTTTTTTCAAAAGGCTGATTGACCTCTTTTTGCTTATTGTTTCCGCTCCGCTTGTGATTCCGATAACTGTTTTAATCGCGCTTCTTGTAAAAATTACCTCCCCCGGGCCTGCGTTCTACGGACATGCACGGGTAGGGAAAAACGGAAAGACAATAAAATGCTGGAAATTCCGCTCGATGTACAAAGACAGTGCGGAACGTCTTGAAGAAATCCTGAAGACAGATCCCGAACGAGCTATGGAATGGAAAAAGGACAGAAAATTTACCGACGACCCAAGGATTACAAAATTCGGTAAATTCCTTAGAAAGACAAGCCTTGACGAACTTCCGCAGTTTTTCAATATCCTTTTGGGCGAAATGAGTTTCATCGGTCCTCGCCCTGTAACACGGGATGAAATAGAACAATATTACGGAAGTGTGGAATATATCCTAAGCGTCACTCCGGGGCTTTCTGGAATGTGGCAGATTTCAGGAAGGTCGGATACAGGCTACGAGGAGCGCATAAACCTTGACACATACTACATTCAGAACTGGTCTGTGTGGCTGGACATATGGATAATAATAAAAACCGTTTGGGTCGTCCTTAACGGAAAAGGCGCATATTAAAATGTTTTCTCCAAATGTAAAAAAATCGTTTTTGCTTTCTGTCGCTTCTCTTATATGTTTTTCCGCCTATGCGGACTTATACCAAATCAAAAAAATCACCTACGAAATCTCAGGCTCGACAAAAGAATACGCCCTAAGGACAAAAGTTCCCGTCGACAAAAAGAAAATATTCTCAAACGAAGACGAACTTATGACGTACATAAACGACTACAAAAAAAGGCTAGAAAACACAAGGGCGTTCGAAAAGATTCAGGTTGACTTTTCGCTGGAAGAGTCGGATATAGATAAAAAAGAAAACGAAATAAAAATCGAAGACGGCATAACAGGCGAAGGCGAAAACATTTCCGTCGAAGAGGACGAAAACGAAGTTCCAAGAGAAGAAGAGAAGTTTTATTTTGTGAACCTTAATGTCTCTACAAGCGATTCGCTTCATTTTCTTCTTATGCCATATCCTAAATACGACTCGAACAGCGGCTTCACCCTTAAACTGAAAACAAAGGACTCGAATTTCTTCGGAACACTTGAAACAATGTCGGGAGACCTGAACTTCGCCATCGTCTCCAAGGACGAAACAAAATACGATTACAAATTCGGCCTTGACATGAACTTTGAAGTTCCGTTCAAGTTGGGCATATTCGACTCCGTATGGATGAACGACTACAACATCTCATACACAATCGGAAAAAACACCCCGGAATGGAACTTCAAGACAGGGCTTGAACTTTCTCTTCCGTTCGAAAGGTTTTCCGTAAAGCTGGATTTCTACCAGTCATTCATCCGGAATCTGGATTACGAAGATGCCGACGTTAACGGTACGAAGGTCCATTACGGAGACGGAACATATTTTGTCGAAGAGGCGAAAATTTCTGTTCCTATCGTGATACAAAAAATAAAAAACTGGGGAAACATATACTACACCCCGTATTTCAACGGAAAATTCAACTGGGACACAGACGGAATTTCAAACCTGAACGAAGATCTGATGAGTCCGGTGCTTTCGCTCGGACAGACATTCTCAACTTCACGGATAGACTGGATGGGCAATTTCAGAAACGGAGTTTCGGTTTCACTCACGCAAAGTTTTTCGTACAATGTCCAAAAACTGGATTTCATTCCGGGAATTTCAGGGGAACTTAAATTTTTCAAGGCGTTCAAATATCTGGGTATTTCCGCCGATGCATACGTTTTTGCATATCTGAACGGGAACTCGTCTTTCGGAGAAAGGCTGAGGGGAATCAGGGACGAGCAGTACTATTCGACCGCAAGCACAGCCGCCGACAAAAAAGCCTGCGAAAGTCCTGCCACCGTGGTGCTGAACTTAGATTTTCCTGTACGGATTTTCCTTGCAAAATGGGACGAGATGTCATTCATGCAGAAAGTTCCACGCATAAAAAAGATTGCCAAATACTTCAACATGGAATTCCACCTGTCGCCGTTTTTGGACATCGCACTTTACAGAAACAAAGCCACCGGACTTAATTTTGACTACAGGGACGGTTTTTACGCCGCGGGAATCGAAGCGATTGTCTATCCGCTAAAGTGGAAAGGAATGGTGGTGCGTGGAAGTTTCGGGCTGGACCTCAGCCAGACAATGCCCGGACTGAAAGGAAAACTAAACCAGGACTGGAGAAACTCAAAGCCATACGAAATATCGATAGGAATCGGGCTTCACTATTGAGAATCTCCATTAATTTTCTCAAGTTTTTTTTCCGCATCAAGCCGCCAGTATTCTTCAGGGCTTGAGTTTTTTAGCGCGCTGTACAGGTTCACGGAAAATATCGGACACGAAGACCTGTACGCCTCGTCGGCAAAATCATTGAAGCCCTTCCACACGTCGTTGTTCTTCCCCCACTCCACAATGTCTGAATACGTGGAAGCTTCCTTCAAAAGCTCGGAAAAGCCTGAATATTCAAACTCAGGATTTCGCTTTGAAACTATGTCGTAAATTTTTGTGAACGCCGTAAGACTTCCAAGTGAGACACAGGTCAATGCCTTCTTCCTCTCGTTTTTTGAAAGATAATAGCCTGCAAGACTGAAATACGCCCGCAAAAGCCTGTAGTTTCCAGCCCTGTACATTTTGAAAAATTTTTCCATGCAGTCGGACTTTTTGCTTTCGATTGTGTTTCGCATCGCCGAAATTAGCGAAGAATCCCTGTAGGCGGAATCCTCGCTTAATATCAAAAGAAGATATTCCTCGTATTTTCTGAAATCATTCTGCGTGAAATTTATTTCCGAAAGCGCATAAAGGATGTCATGCCGTTCGTCTGGAACATCCAGTATGCCGGAATTTTCCAAAGCTTGAAGAAAAAGTTTTTCCGCCACATCGTATTCGCCTTCAAGCTGATATACACGCCCCTTCAGAAACGAAGCCTCCGGAAAACTTTTCCTTGATTTTATGAAATCTATCAGGTTCTTGCACGAAAAATCGAAACGCTCAAGCCCGTAATATTTTCTGTAGCGGTCGATTATCTCAAGAGCGTCAAAATCCTGCCGCTCCTCAAGGACGGGAACAACGTCATCTATCACATCGCCCCGAATCTTTACCTCCGCAGGCTTGAACGAATTCTTTAAGGTGTAGACCTCCCATTCCGTCTTGGCTCTTCGCGCGGATTCGGCTCTCTCGCACAGGTTCAGGCAATTTCCGTATTCCTGCACTTCAAAGGAAATCCTGGCCTCCTCGAATATGCGCCTGTCGTTCATGATGTAGTCCGGTTTTTCCGGCTGAACTGAAAAACAAAATCCAAAACTTACAAAAAAAACTAAGATGCCGAACAGAAGTCTTCTCATTTCCATACCTTTTAGCCTTTATTGACAAGAGATTCCAACTCTTCTCTGAATATTTTATCGGCATCCTTTGCGTCTATCGTTCGGATTATTTCGCCTTTCCTGAAAATTATCGCCTTGTTTCCGCTCCCTGCGATTCCTATGTCAGCGTGCCTTCCTTCTCCCGGACCGTTCACGGCGCAGCCCATCACAGCCACGCTGATATCTTTTTTCATAGAAAGAAGCTCATTTTGCCAGCGCTCGACAAACGAATGAACATCAAAACCTTCCCTTCCGCACCTCGGGCAGCTTATGAGCGTGATTCCGCCTTTTCTAAGTCCGCATTCATGAAGGATTTCACGGCCCGTTATTATCTCGTTTTCAGGCGATGAGGAAAGGCTTACTCTTATGGTAGAGCCTATACCCTCGCAAAGAAGATGCGAGAACGCCATCGTGGACTTCACTATTCCCGTGATAAGAGGACCTGCCTCCGTAACTCCGATATGGAGCGGAGCATCGTAGTTTTTTGCAAAACATTCGTTTGCTTCCACAGTCTCCTGAACGGAAGATGCCTTCATGCTTACAACATATCGGTCAAACCCCAATGAATCGAATGTGGCGCATTCCCTTGCCGCAGTTTCTGAAAGCGCCTCCGCCCTGGTCATTTTTCCGTCCGCCACTTTCAAATCCAAATCTCTCGGAAGACTTCCCGAGTTCACCCCAATCCTTATGGCGGCATTTTTCTTGAAGGCAAGAAAGACCACCTCCTTTACTTTTTCGCTGTTTCCGATATTTCCCGGATTTATGCGGATTTTAGAAATGCCGCCGTTCAGACATTCAAGCGCAAGCCTGTGGTCAAAATGTATGTCCGCGACAAGCGGAACGTCGGTGTTTTTCTGAATCTTAATAAGGCTTTTCGCACTTTTCATGTTCGGAACCGCAAAACGGATAATGTCGCAGCCAAGCGATTTAAGTTCGTTGATTTTCTTCAACGCTTCATGGAGTGCGCCGTCGTCGGAATCGATGTTTTCTATGCCTTCCTTCCACATTGTCTGTATGGTTATAGGCTCGTCTCCGCCAAATCCGACTTTCCGAACGTTCCCCGTCCCTCCGATAAAAACAAGCCGGGGCTTTTTGAATTCTTTCATAAAAAAGATTATACAAATATTCCTCACAAAAAAAAAGACGTGCGATATACGCACGCCTTTACCGAATAAGTATTTTTCAGTGTTTCAAAAAGCCTAGCAGACAATCATCGAGAAGACCATCGCAAAAAGAGCAACCGTCTCGCAAAGACCTACAACCATTATGTACTGGGCGAAACCTTTTCCCGTCTCACCAAGGGCATCGCTTCCTGCAGCCCCTGCCTTTCCCTGCGCAATCGCAGAAAAACACATCGCAAGACCGGAAGCGATTCCAAGTCCCAAAAGGAATCCCGGTGTCTTCTGGGAAGCAGACATGCTCTGCATAAGAAGAAAACCGTAGATTGTCTGGGTCAACGGAGCTCCGGCGAACACAGTAAGGATAAACGGAGCAGGCTTATTGTTCACGTAGCAACGCTTCCACGCACCTATCGCGCCCTGTCCTGCGATTCCTATCCCAATCGCCGAACCGATGGCGGCAATACCCATACAAACAGCAGCACCCAACATACCGAAATCAAACATAATCAAAATCTCCTAATATTGACTAAATTTCATTATAATTCTTCAAACAGAAGAATGTTTTTAGTCCTTCTCACAGAAAGGACTGTATTTAAAGCCGGACCATGACATTCCCAGATGCGTCGAAAATTCCAACGTATTCAGACGAACGCCATGAACAATAACAGAAAGAAGGTTCAGTATCATATTAAGTCCATGACCGAACAGAATCAGGACCACGAACGCAAGGAAGGTTATAGCGTGTCCAAGAAGAGGACCTGCCATAGAGTTCACTGTGTTCGAGATAGCAGCACCCGCAAGACCTACCGCCCAAAGACGGATATAAGAAACTATGTCGGAAAAAACATTCACCACTCCAAGAAGCACTGAAATTATTCCCTTTACGCTCGCCATTATGGATTCCCCGATGTTTCCTTCGTAATTGCTGAAGACAAAACTCATGGAAAATCCAACGCCGACAAGCGCGACGGAAACCTTTCCGACCGGAACGCCGTAGATGATTTCAGAAAATCCGAAAATCGTGGAACTTACGACCATGCTAAGAACAACGTAGAACATTCCCCACAGCTGAAGAAGAGAACCGAATTCTCCTATCCACTTCAGGGATTTTCCTGCGATGTTCCTTGCGATTCCCTTGAAATGGGCGACCGAAAGCTGAAGGAACGCAAGCGTGAAGCAGAAAATCTGAAGATTCTGCGCCGTCGTAAGAGTTCCCTTTGAAGGATCGCTTGTCCAGAAAGGAAGCCAGTTCACATCCGAATATGCGTTTGAAATCGGCGGAACGGAAAGCCCTTTCAACCATGAAGGAAGCTGCTCCGGCGTCAGCCCGAACCATGTGCAGGTTACAGTCCCCCACACGACCGTTGAAAGCCCAAGCAAGGTTACCAAGCCCGCAAGCGGAGAGCCGCCTTTTTTTGCGCCTTTCAAAGCCATGAAAAGTCCCAGCACGAACACCAAAAGCCCGTAGCCTCCGTCTCCGAAAATCATTCCAAAGAACACAGTAAAGAACAAAAGAAACCAGCCTGATATATCGTATTCTCGATAGCCCGGAACAGTTCCCAAAAAATCCGTGAGCGGATATATAAGACTCACCAAAGGATTGTTCTTGAGTTTTGTAGGAACTTCGTCATCCTCGCTCGGATCTGAAACGGCATATGCCCACGAATTTTCTGCGCAGGAAGCCTTGAAAGCGGCGATGGAATCCACCGGAACAAAGCCCGTAAGCCATGCAAGGTCGGTGTCCTTGTCGCCGTTCTCTTTTCCCATTCCCGAATACACGTTCTCGAACTGAATGTCCTTTTCAAGTTTCTTTATGAGGCTTTCAATCTGAGGACGATATACGGTTTCACCTGAAAGCGTTTTTTCGATGGACGAAATCTCACGCCTTGAACTTTCTATCTTTTCCTTGATTTTTTTTGTGGAAACGCCAGGAAGTGGAACTGCGAACGCCTCCGGAGGAAGGGAAGAAGGCCTCTCGGAAGGTGCGTCAATAAGCAAAAACCTTGCGATTTTCCTGAATCGGTTCACAAGAACGGTTTTCAGTTCGCCCGAAAGTTCGTCGTACTTTGCTTCTGGAATCTCGAACATCCTAAGCGATACGTTTTTTCCGTCAAGATATGAAAAATCATCAGGATCAACTTCGCCCCAAGCTGAAAGACGCTCAAGTTCTGCAGAATCGCTTGCGATTTCCTCAAGAAGTTTTTTCTTTCTTTCGGAAAGTTCAATTACCATGGCGCATTTCTTTGAAAGTTCCGAGTCGGAAAGATTTGACACCTTCGTAGCTTTTTTAGGATTTTTTATCTCCTCAAGAATCGCCGCCGCCGAAAAAGCGCGCGAGGCTTCTTCTTTATATCCCGAAAGGGTTTCCCCCGAACCTTCAAGGCTTTCAAGGTGCATAACTCCGACTTTCTTTAGATGTCTCAACGCTTCCTTTCGTTCCCTGCTCAGGACTACAATGGAGACTTTTTTCATGGAAACAATCATGCCTCAGCCTCCTTCTTTGCATCCGATGCGGCTTGCAGTTTTTTCTTTGAGATTTTGCTTCGAACCACAGCCGCCACCTGCTCGTCTCCAAGATATACGGAAATCTTTTTGATGTTCGCCTTTGTCTCAGGAATCTTCACCTTTTCAAAAAGGTTTACCCTTTGAGTGGTGGTGCGAAGTTCCTTTGAAAGAAGCCGCACCTGCTCGTCAAGCACTTCCGCCTCAAGATCCAGCGACAGGGCTTTTTCCATTCTGTCGGCAGCCATGTCAATCCAAAGCGGAGTCTCGTACAAATCGTAGTCGCCGCGGCTGAAATCAGCGCCCTCATATATGGGGATAGCGACTCCCGCTATGTTTCCGAAACCTTTTTTGATGTTCCTCACAGACACCATTCCGCTCTTGAACGCATCCGCCTCGCCGAAAACAGAAATCCATTCATCGAATTCCTTCTCAAGTTTAATGCGCCTTGAACGCACTTCCTTTGCCTTGGCTTCGATAGTGCGGATTTCCGTTTGGAGCTGCTGTTTTTTAAGCGTCAAAGTCGGAAGATAACGCTGATACATTTTCAGCGCATCTTTTTGGACTTTCTGCTCGTTTTTTGTCAGCTTAATCTTTGCCATACGGTTTCCTTAAAATCAGCTCTTTTTCGGCCAGTATTTTTCGACCAAAGCCGACTTTATTCCCGTCTCTGACGGCTCAAAACAGTCTGAAAGAATCTTCCAGCCCAAGTCAAGCGCATCCTCCAGTTTTATGTTCTTTGAAAGATCCATCATCTCGTCCTCAAACTCGCCGCCGAACGCAAGAAGTTTTTCGTCCCAGCTCGACATATTGAATCCCATCGACTTTTTCTCAAGAGTGTCCTTGTAGTTTGCGTAAAGACGGATCATTCCGTCCATCAAAGCCCGGTGGTCGTCGCGCGTGGAATTATTAACATTCTGCTTCAAACGGGAAAGAGAACCGAAAGGCTCGATTCGTCCGCCTTTCAGATAATACTGACCTTCGGTTATGTAACCCGTGTTGTCAGGTACAGGATGGGTTACATCGTCGCCCGGCATTGTGGTAACGGCAAGAACGGTTACTGAACCTGCGCTGTCAAAATCGACAGCCTTTTCGTATCGGGCTGCAAGCTGCGAATAAAGGTCTCCGGGGTATCCTCGGTTTGACGGAACCTGCTCCTGCGTGATTGCGATTTCCTTCATGGAGTCGGCGAAGTTTGTCATGTCGGTAAGAAGGACAAGAACGTCTTTTCCCTGAAGGGCAAACTGTTCGGCAACCGCAAGCGAAAGATCCGGAATTTTCTGACATTCTACCGTAGGGTCAGCCGCAGTATGAACGAACATAACCGTCCTTGAAAGCGCGCCACCGTTTTCGAGCGTTTCCTTGAAATAAAGGTAGTCGTCGTATTTAAGTCCCATTCCTCCAAGCACAATCACATCGACTTCCGCCTGCATGGCAATGCGGGCAAGAAGCTGGTTGTACGGCTCTCCCGAAATCGAGAAAATCGGAAGTTTCTGCGACACGACCAATGTGTTGAACATATCGATCATCGGGATTCCGGTCCTTATCATGCGGCGCGCCATTATTCGCTTTGACGGATTTACGGAAGGTCCGCCGATGGCTATAAGATTGTCCGCCAATGAAGGTCCGTTGTCCCTGGGTTCCGCTGAACCGTTGAATATGCGTCCCAAAAGGTCTTCGCTGAACGAGACTTCCATTCGATGTCCAAGAAAACGTATGTGGTCGCCGGTAGAAACACCCCGTCCGCCTGCGAACACCTGAAGCGAGACCACATCTCCGTCAATCTTGTTCACTTCGGCAAGGGATTTTCCGTAGGAGGTTTCGATTTCGGCAAGTTCGCCGTACGAGACCCCAAGAGCCTTTACAGTGATTACGCTGCCAACGATGGATTCTATTTTGCTGTAAACTTTGTTCATTATTCACCATCCTTCAGAAGCTCTGTCGCCTCGTCCTTGATTTTTCCGTTTTTAGAAGCATAAAGTTCGTTTATTTCCTTTTCCTTAGCCTTGTAAGCGTCAGTGTTCTCGGCGATGTAGTTCCAGTCAATAAATGATTGTCGAAGCTTGTTGAAGAACGAACGAACCTCGTCTTTGTCGGAAAGTTCAAAATCAGAAGCCAAGACTTTAAGAACCCTTGCGAATGTGTACGTCTGTCTTTCAACGCTGACCGCAGCATCAACCTCGTCGAACGAGTTCTGCTGAAAGTAGACCGCATCAAGGAATTCGCTTTTCATATAAAGCACGAAATCTTCGGTTGTAGTTCCTTCCTCACCGACGACCTTCATCATCTGGTTTACCTCAACGCCTGCCTTGAACACTTTGCGTGCATAGGAGACCCAATCTTCCCTGATGACCGAATTGTACTTTGACCAAGAATTCAAGGGATCTATCGCAGGGAATTTTCTTGCGTCGGAACGCTCCCTTGTAAGTCCGTGGAAACCGCCCACAACCTTGAGCGTCGCCTGTGTAACGGGTTCCTCGAAGTTTCCGCCCGCAGGAGAAACTGTTCCTCCGATGGTTACAGAGCCTTTTTCGCCGTTTCTCAGCCTGACATATCCTGCACGTTCGTAGAACGCCGCAATATAGGACTCAAGGTATGCAGGGAACGCTTCCTCGCCCGGAATCTCTTCAAGCCTACCCGACATTTCCCTCAACGCCTGCGCCCAGCGGCTCGTGGAGTCTGCAAGCAAAAGGACGTGAAGTCCCATCTGTCTGTAATATTCTGCGAGTGTCACGGACGTATATACGGAAGCCTCACGGCTTGCAACCGGCATTGACGACGTGTTGCAAATTATCACAGTTCGTTTCATCAAAGATTCGCCGGTTCTAGGATCTTTTAGTTCCGGGAACTCTTTTATGGTCTCTACAACCTCGCCCGCACGCTCTCCGCAGGCCGCTATTATAACTATGTCAACATCCGCATAGCGGCTGGTCGTATGCTGTATAACAGTCTTTCCAGCGCCAAAAGGTCCCGGGATGCAGTATGTTCCGCCTTTTGAAACCGGAAAGAAGGTGTCTATAAGACGTGTCTTTGTAACCATCGTTTCAGTAGGAGCAAGCCGTTCCGCATAGCAGTCAACAGCACGCTTCACAGGCCATTCAAAGCACATCGTAAGTTCATGCTCGATTCCTTTTTCATCAGCGACCAAAGCCATCCTGTCGGTTATTTTGTATGAGCCTTCCGGTGTAACTTCCTTCACCGTGTAAGTTCCCATAAGACCGAACGGAACCAAAATCTTGTGCTTAAAAGGTCCTTCGGGAACAGTTCCTATAGAATCTCCCCTAAAAACCTTGTCGCCGACTTTTACGGATGGGGTCCAGTCCCATTTCGCATCTTTGTCCAACGGGTCAAGATAGACTCCCTTTTCAAGGAAGAATCCTGCCTTTTCCGCTACAAGAGGAAGCGGATTCTGAAGACCGTCATAAACCTGTCCCAAAAGTCCTGGACCAAGCAACGCACAGAGCATGTTTCCGGTGAATTCTACAATGTCACCGGTCTTGATTCCCTGTGTCATCTCAAAAATCTGCATTTGGGCTATGTTTCCGCGGACACGGATTATTTCGCCTCTGAGTTTCTTGCCTTCGACATTAACGTAGGCAACTTCGTTCATGGAAACGTTTCCGTCGAATTCCACGGAAACCATGTTACCGTTGATGCCGACTACCTTTCCTTTTGTATCCGTCATGATTTTTCTCCAAGTATAGTGTCATAGATTCTGTGATAGGAAGCGGTTCCCTTTTCCTTATCAAAAGCCTTTATCCTTTGCACGAGCATGAGCCTTATTCCATACGCAAAAACATAGTCCTCGCAGAAGATGTCCAAGGGCTGGAATTTCTCAAGGGCGGAAAGCCTGTATTCGTAAAGGAACTGCTCCGCAAGAAGGGGGCTGTCCATTCCGACTGCGGTCCTTGCCGCCTGCACAATATCAGCGGTTATGCTCACAGGAAGAGCCCCCAAATCTTTCTTGAGTTTTTGGGCACGTACCTGCGCAAGGGCGAACCTAAGCGCCCTTTCATGCTCATACCATGCGTCAAGAAAAGACGAACCGGTGCTTTCCGGCTCTTTTGAAGGCTCAAGGGAAAGAGATTCAAGAATCCCTTTTGACTTTCCTTCAAGGAATCTGGAACACAGATCTCTATAATATTTTTCGGTTATCGGCAACGTCGATTTTTCCGGAGAAATGAATGGAAGCTGCGAAACCAAGTAATATTGCTCTTTCACCGGCCTATTCCTTTGCCGCACCCTTCATTATAGAAGCGACCCGTGGGTTCAGGTATGCGGAAAAAAGTTCCGCCACCGATTCCGCCGAATAATCGTAGAAAGCAGCGCCGTCGTTCACTCCTATCCTGAAGCCAGCCGTTACGGAACTGTCGCTTTTCAGCTCAAGCCCGCCGGAAATCTCTGCCTTCAATGCGGACTTGAAACCGTCCTCCAAAGCCTTCAGATCCTTTTCGGAAAGAATCACGGAAAGTTTTCCAGCCTCCTTGTCCTTCACCCAAGCCTTTACTGTCTCAGGAACCAAGGTTTTCAGCATGTCCTTTGAGTAGGCTTTTTCCGTCTCGTCTTTTATGAACCTGTCAAGTTCTGCGACAAGGGATTCCCTGAAACTAAGAAGCATGTTTCTTCCCGCCTGAGCTATGGCATCATCGCTTGCCTTCTCAAGCCGTGAGATTTCGCCCTTAGCGACTTTGATCATATCGTCAGCCTTCTTCTCCGCTTCTCCAACGATTGACCTTGCCTTCTCCTCGGCAGCCTTAACTATGTCCGCCGCCTGCGATTCTGCAGATGCGACACCGTCTTTTTTGATTCTATCAATTAACTCTTGTAATTGGATATCCATTTGCACCCCACTAAAGTCGATCAAAATATAATACCAAATGATAAAACCAAAAAGGCTATTTTTCAAGTAAGACGAAGGCTATCTTTCCATATTTTTTCAAAATAGAGCAAATAAAATCACCCAATAAATGTTTTTTTACCGTTCCGGCAAAAAAGTCATCAAAAAATCAAACGAATTTTCTAAAAAGCATCAAAAATCTTTTCCGTCATGAACCGAAAAAGAGTACACCGTAACCGCATTGTATTCCACTCCGGGCCTAAGAATCGCGTCGGGGAATTTTTTTTGGTTCGGCGAATCTGGGAAAGCCTGCGTCTCAAGACAGACAGCTGAATGCGGACGATAAACCGCTCCGTTTTTTCCCAAAACATAATCCACGTAGTTTGCCGTATAAAGCTGAAGCCCCTCGCAATTGGTTGAAAGCTCCATCTTTATGCCTGTCCTTTCGTCAAAAAGAACCGCGGCTTTCGAAAGAGGAGTGGATTTTGTGGGAATGGCGGACGAAGAATCAAACGCGCCTGTAACGTAGCAATGGTCATAGCCTCGGCTTTCTTTTAGAAGATGGGAACAAATATCATCTCCGATTGGCTTTGCCTTTCTGAAATCAAAAACAGTTTTTTCAACGTCAATGTATTTTCCTGTCGGAATGGAATTTTTTGAAAGTTCAAGGATTTTTGACGAGTTTATGCCGAGTTTCTCCGAGAGAATGTCGCCGCAGCCTGAAAGATTAAAGTAAGTGTGGTTTGTTATACTCAAAGGCGTGGCCTTGTCAGTGGTTGCGGTGTAAGTGAACGAAAGATTGTCATTTTCGTCAAGAACATATTCTATCGAAACATTCAAGTTTCCCGGAAAACCTTGGTATCCGTCCGGGAATATTTTTGAGAACCTGACTCCAGTTTCTCCGCTTTTTTTTATAAATCCGGCTTTCCATATCTCACTTTCCCAGCGTGGAAAACCTCCGTGCAAAGAAGAGCCGTTGTTGTTGTCGTTCAGACGATATTCCTTTCCGTCAAGGCTGAACTTTGCCCCTGCGATTCTGTTTGCAAAACGTCCTACAATCGCTCCGAAACTTCCCCATGTCGTCGCATAACCGGAAAGTGTCGAAGGTCCGATAACTACATCGACATCGTTTTTGTTCCTATCTTGAACCACTATGCTTGTAATCGTGCAGCCGTAATCAGATGCCGTAAAGGACATAGATCCGTTTGAGACAGTGTAAAGCCACGCTTTTTTCCCGTCGTATAGGCTTCCAAAATAAGATTTTTTTGTCTTCATATCCTGTCCTCCAAGGAAAGGGCAAACTGAACTTCCATATCCGTAAGGCTAAGTTCCTCCGCGATGTCTTCCGCCGTCATTCCAGAATCGTACATACGTACAATCTGCGCCATCCTGTCCTTTTTTCTCGGAATGGGATTTTCGGGAACGAATACTTTCGGAACAACCACAGGAACGGCTGCCCACGAGTCCCCTTTTGAGTTCACGTTGACTTTAGCCGTGGTGTCTATCGTTTTATTTCCGTCATCGAACAAAGACCCCTGCCCTTCGGATTCATCCGATTTTATCCGCGCTTTCCCCGAAAGCACTACCGATGAATCGAGTTCGATGTTCGATGCACCCTTGGATTTTTTGTACGCATCCACGACTTTCTTTTCGGTTACGCCGCTTTTTTTCCCTGAGATTGCCTCGTGAAATTCGTTCAGCGCATAGCCGTTTTTTTCGATGTCGTTCAGGATTTTTATCTTTTTTTCAGCGTCAGAAACAAGAGCTTTCAAGGAACGGATTCTGTCCTCGATAACGACTATGTTGTTATGGGTGTTCTTGTTCATGTCCGCAATAAGATTGTTGTATTGAACTCTTGTTTCTTCGATTACGTTGTCGGTGGTAAAAAGTTTTTTGAACTTCCACAGGAACACCATCCACATAACGACATTGAATATGCATAAAAAAACGACCACGTATCTCATGTTTCCCACCGGTTTTCAAGAAAGAATAAAAATTTGCGTTCAGCGGACGACATCTATGTGCCGACCAAGGTAGTCTTCCTTTAGCCTTGCAGATTCATCCGCCTTTTCGGCATAAGGATTGGCAGGCTTTTTTTTGCCGTTAGAAGAATGTTCGTCGCCGCCGTTTTTTCCGTCGGAATCCACACCTATTCCTTTAGCGCCTGCGCCCTCTTTTGTGCGGCTGACCTTGCTAGCCTCCTCAAGATTTTTACGGACGCTCTCCTCTTGCTGCATAGCCTGCGAAAGCTGAAGACCCTGCGTAAGATGTGCCGCCTGCTTTGCCACATTGTCAATCTGAGAATACATAGTCTGCAAATCAAGCGGATTCAGTCCCATCAGTTATATCCCTCAGGACCTTTCATGGCATCAATCTGCGGAGGCTCGTATTTTCCTCGACGCGCCATGCTTCCTTCGTAATAGAACGTGCATGAAGAAACTTCCGTCTGCACCTCGTCCAAGGCATCCCGAACATAGATTTTTGTCCCCGGATATGTGATTCCCTCGACCTTGACCTTTCCTATGGCTTTAAGTTCCCTTAGCCGCATCTGAATCTCGTTTATCTCGTCGGAAACGGTCTTGTTTTCATCGATGAGTTCACCTTTCCGCTGGTTATCCTGATTGAGCCGCTCTTCTTTTTCTGTCGGAAGTTTTCGCCTTGTCTTTTTTATGCCCTCAAGATTGTCTATCTCAAGCTGAAGTCCTTCCATCTCCTGAGAAATCTTTGACTGCTGCTCCAAAAGTTCGTCAAGCCGGAGTTTTGCCCTGGGGTCTACCCCTACGGTGAGCGTAGTTGTGGCGCCTCCGCCCGGAGAGCCCAATGTCCTTGCGCAAATTTCCTCCGTGGCAAAAAGTTTTCCGCCGGTTATCTGAGCTTTTTTTCCATGCACCACTATGTTTTTCATCGCGGTGATGTTGCAGTTCATGAGCGAATCAGAGGCGATAAGGTTTTCTTCCACGTCTATCGACATTTCCTGAACGAATTTCACCCACAGGGATTTTCCGCTCTTTATGAATCCTTCGTTTTTTCCGAATACACCCTGATGTATAATTATGTTTCCGTCAGCCTGTATTTTTGATTTTCCGACCGTTCCGCCGATATCTATGTCGCCCGATGCCTTTACGTCGAATCCATCCTCCACGTTTCCCTTTATGTAAACCGTGCCAAGGAAATCGATGTTTCCGGACTTTATGTTCACGGCGTCAAGATTAAGTACAGGCTCTACCGTTATCTTTCCGTTCACAAGATGAACCTGACCGTTCTTTGTGGCGACGACAGTAACTCCGTCCTTGTCGAACTGGGTATTCTGTCCAAGCACGACGGGAAGATCTTTTCCGTTTTTCGCTTCGATGTATCGCCCGAAGAGTGTCTTTCCGCCCTTTCCTCGAGTGGCAAGCACCTTCACCGCAAGAGTCTGCCCCTCGACAACGTTCTGAATTTTGTTGTTCTTCTTGTAGTCTATGATTCCGGACTCGTCCTGAACAGCACCTAGTTTCGTTTCGTCCGTGATGAACTTGTAGTCAAGGTGGGAATCTTTTCCGTCTTCCGGCATTATGGCGGAGGCGACCTCAACCTGCGTGTTGTAAACGGGATTATCTACAAACTCGTTGATTTTATCCATGTTTATGCCGGCAAGTATGCCTTGAGCTTTTAGAGACCTTTCTATCTGCTCTGCGGTAAGGTCCGCTCCGCTCTGTGCAGGCGGATCTACCGTTATAAATCCGTGAAGTTCGTCTTTAGAGATTTCAACCGCAACAATTGCATCCGCAGCAGCTATATGGGTGTATTTGCCGACAGTCTCATACTTTCCGTCAGTGCCGTTTTTTATGAGCTGATGAATGAGTTCCGCATCAAACTGCTCCGTGTCGGGTCGTCTTATCATATCAAGCACATCTCTCTCGTCTACGGGTCTTCCGTTTCCGCTGGGAGGAATCACCTTTAGTTTTATTGACGAAGAGAAATGCCGTACATAGAAAAGTCCGTCCTTGTCTACAACCTTGTTTTCCTCTAGAGAGCCGTCTCCGCCTGAAGCAGTTCCGTCGGCATTATGAGTTTTTTTGACCACAGTGTCAGGATTTTGGTATATTTTTATTTTCCACGGTTTCTTTCCGATTCCGAGAAAACCGTCGCTTCCTTTTTCAATCACCTCGTACTCAAGCATCTCCGCCTTTATCGCAAGCTGGACTGCGGCATCCGCCAAAGCCTCATCGATTGTAGGGGCGTTCACCTCTACATGATGTAGGTCCTTGTCGATGGAGAGACGGTTCTGCATTTCCATACGAATCTGTTCCAAGGAAATCATATGCTACATAATTCCTTTTCTCATATTGGTAAGCTTTGCCCTAAGACGATGGTTTGCTTTTGTGTGAAGCTGCGATATTCTGGATTCGCTCACTTCAAGCACCTCGCCTATTTCCTTGAACGTAAGGTCTTCGTGGTAGTAAAGAACTATAACCATCTTCTCTTTTTCCGGAAGTTCGTTTATCGCCTGTATTATGACCTTTCTTATCTCCTCCCGTTCAGCGATTACATCGGGATTCAAGCTGGAAGGGGATTCTATGCTATCTCCTATGGACATACTGTCGTTGTCGTCGCCTGAATACCAAACTTCATTCAAAGAAAGAACGCTTGTGCCGGATACTTTCATTATCGTCCTGTGATATTCATCCTCGCTTATCTTCATAGCATCGGCAATCTCAGCGTCGCTTGCAGTTCTTCCAAGTCTTGCCTCAAGGGAAACAATCGTGTCCTCTATCTCGCGAGATTTCTGCCTTACCGAACGAGGTACCCAGTCTATCTGCCGAAGCTCGTCGAAAATCGCTCCCCGGATACGTGTTACGGCATACGTCTTGAATTTCACGCCCTTGGACGGATCGTATTTACTTATGGCGTCGAGCAGCCCAAACTGACCGAAGCCCACAAGGTCATCGAATTCAACACTGTTCGGCATTCCGACGGCAACCTTACCCGCCACATATTTTACAAGAGGCATATACTGCCTTATAAATTTATCGCGAAGTTTTGAAGACTTGGTTTTTCGGAATTCTTCCCAGAGCAAATCTTCTTCTTTTTCGTCATTGACTGAAGCCGTTTCCGGTGTGTTTTCGTCCATGTCCTATCCTTATCCTTAAAGTGGTTCTATTCTGAAAAACAATCAACTGTCTTTTGAAAGCAAGGTGCTTATCGCCTTTGCCATAAGAGAGACATCCTTTCCTTCCGCAATTTCGGAAGCCTCAAGTTTTGGAGCCGAAGTTCCCCCTGAATCTTCGCTCTCTTTTTCTTCGAAGGATTCTTGGGAAATCTTCGGGGTAAACGCCGTTATCTCCTCAAGTTCTGGAAGTGTGTCAAGTTCCTCCGAAGGAGACGGTTCTGCCTTAGTTTCAGGCCCGGATTCAACCGAAGGCGGCATTTCCGGTTCTACAGACACATCAGTTTTTTGCTCCGCCTGGGCAAGAGCCACAGGAACAAAACTTGACGACGAAGAACCTGCCTCATTTTCAAAAGCAATCTTTGACCTTGCAGAATTCTTTTCATCACCCTCAGTATTTTTTTTTTCATCAGGAACAGAAGGCTTCTCCTCAGCCTTCATCTCGACTTTTGCCCCTTCCGCCGAAGAAGAATTTATCGAAGGCTCTTCCTTGACTTCCTTTCCGCCTGAACCGTAATCACTCTCGTTCAGCATTTGAAGATTCGTTCCCACCATGAAGTGAGAGTCGTCGCCGGATTCGGGAATATCCTCCTCTTCCACAGTGATGTCAACGTGCTGCCCCACCGAAGAGGGAGTCTCGGAAAAGCCCGCGTCCTCGGAATCCATTCCCATGTCCAGCACATTTTTGAACACATACTGAACGATAAAGCCCATGGCGGCAAAGACAACCGCAAAAAGAAAGGCTGAAAGCAGCACACGGAAAAATCCGCTCCTCGAAAAAAGCCCGAACAGGAACGAAAGGAGAAAGCCAAAAACAGAAAAACCTGCGATGACTTTTACATTTTTCAATCTTTACCTCCCATTCCAATTTTCAATGCGATAATTATATAACAAATGAGCATAAAAAAACAGCGATTTATCAATTTCTGCTCTTTTTGCCCAAGAATTTCTTGAGGAAATTAGCCACTCCCTCGTTTCCGTCGGTCTCGGTCTTCTCAATCCTTCCTACTATATGCTTCAGGCAAACCGACGGCTTTGACGTGGAATTCACCACGATGAACGGCTTCTGTCTTATGACGGACGCCTGCACCACAGGGTCGTCGTAGACAAAACCTATGTAATCGATTTTATAGCCCAAAAACTGCCCGACTATGTTTATGATGCGCTCGGCTATGCGTTTTCCTTCGTCCGCAGAATGAACCCTGTTCACCAAAAGTTTCAGGTTCACCGCCCTGTCCATTATCTCGGTGGTGATGATTTTTATTATTCCGTAGGCATCGGTTATGGCTGTCGGTTCCGGCGTTGTAACGACATAAACTTCGTCGGCTGCCGCCACAAACTGAAGGACGTTGTTCGCGATTCCGGCTCCCGTGTCTATTATTATTATGTCGGCGTTTTCAAGTGCGCTGAACTGCTTTGCAAAATACTCAAGTTCCTCGACGGTAAGGTTTGCGATTTTCGAAAAACCGTTTGCCCCCGCTATGAACTTTATCCCGAATTCCGTGTCAAGAATTATTTCCTTCATTGTTTTTTTCTTGTTTATCACGTGCATCAGGTTGAACTGAGGAACGGTATTCAAAAGTACGTTGACGTTCGCCATGCCAAGGTCGCCATCTATGAGAATCACTTTTTTCCCGAGTTGGGCGTATGCGATAGCCATGTTAACGGAAATATTCGTCTTTCCCACACCGCCTTTTCCGCTTGTTATAGCGATAATCCTTGTGGAATGGCTCTTCTTTGTCGCAATCGTTTCCTCGTAGCTTCCAATGAATTCCCTCAAATCATCTGCCTGTTCTTCCATTAGTCTTCCTCGCTCTTATCTTCTTTATAGAATTTGTCTTCAATATGTATCCTGTCTATCTTAAAGCCTTCAAGCCGCGTCAAAAACCATATCACATCCCCTTTCAGCAAGGTCTCTGTGATTTTCTGACCGGTGGTAACATACGACACCGCCTTGTGCCGCTCGCTCAATGCGCTTATGACATTTCCGTACTGCTCGGACTCGTCGCACTTTGTTACGATGATTCCATGATAACCTAACGGCTCGTAGTTCTGCATTATGTTGTGCAGATCCCTTGCCTTTGTTGAGGCGGAAAACGCAAGGTATACTTCGGGATTCAAGCCCTGAATGGAAAGCGTCTCCTTCATTGCCGCTATGTGCTTTGCGTCGTTAGGGCCGTAACCGCCCGTGTCTATGAAAATCGCGTCAACATTGTCCTTATACTGCTCGTAAAGGGCTGTCACATCTTCTTTGGTGTGCGCCTTTATGACGGTTTTTCCTACGATGTCTCCGAACTTGGTAAGCTGCTCCAACGCACCCACCCTCATAGTGTCCGTGGTTATGAAACAAAACTCGCACGACCTTCCTTTTGCCTTGGATGTCTTTATGAACTGGGCGGCAAGTTTCACGAGGGTGGTGGTCTTTCCCGTTCCTGTAGGGCCTACTATAATCACAACCCTTGGGTGCTTGTAGTTCACCGGAACGGAAACATCGATTGATTCGCCTATCCAGTCGACGACGGCTCTTTGCACCATGTCAAAATCGTCAAGCTGCTCAAGCGGAAAAGTCTTTTTTATCCTTTCTGTGATGGACTGAACAAAAGAGAAAGAGAATTCGTTCTGCGATAAAAGCGACTGAATTTGGGTTATGGTAGGATGCAAAGCGGACGAATGGGACGGAAGTTCCTTCACCATCGAAAGCACCTCGTCTATCTTTTTTCCCATGTCAAGAACCTGGCTTTCGACCTTTGCTGACGAGACTATGTTCGGGACAACTTTAGACGCCTTCTTTAAAATCTCGGACTTGTTTTTCTCAAAATCGAGCGGCTTTTCGCCTAAAGAATGAAGCGCATCCACGGAATTCACATACGGATTTTGGAAATCCTGAGGATTTGTCCTTGTCTTTATTTTGTAAAGGACCTCAAGTTCTTCCCTTTGGAAAATACCCAAAAATCCCGGCTTTGGAATCCGCCTTTGGTCAACGATTGTATAGTCCGTCTTGTATCGCTCAAAAAGTTTTTGCCTTGCCTCGTCGTAGTTTTTTACCCGCAACGTATGCACCGCTTCCACGTTCATGTCCATAGTCATACTAATACGCACCTTCTCGATAGTTCACTGTGCCCAACACTGTAATAGAAATTGAAGAGCCTGCCGACACGATTTCCTTGTCGGAAATCACCACGATGCCCGGAAGTTCTCTCTCTACGGCGGTCTTTACCTGAAGCCTTATCACGCTTGAGCAAAGAATGACAGGCTGATAGCCGGATGCGCTTACAGCCGCGACCTCATCGCTGACATTTTTTATCCATTGCCTTCCGGTAACAGGATCGAACGCCACGTAAGGTCTTGAGCCGTCGGAAGGAACCTGTGAAAACTCAAGGACTTTTTCCTGCCATTCCTGAGAAAGGTTTATGACCCTAAGCTGCCTGTCTTCATCGGCATATTGAAGACATATCTGAAGCCCCAAAGCCTCCCTTACCTTTCCGACAAGATCCCATGTACTTCCGGTTATGTTTTTGTAGTTCGCAAGCGTCTCAAGAACCGTTACCATGTTCCGGATGGAAACCT
The DNA here is from genome assembly GCA_905372235.1 of uncultured Treponema sp. GTDB lineage: Bacteria > Spirochaetota > Spirochaetia > Treponematales > Treponemataceae > Treponema_D. Next base: position 48,481 of record CAJPOF010000002.1, on the reverse strand, counting down.
GCTCCCTAAGAAGTTCCTTCAAGACTTTCTCTATGTCGCCGTACGTCATGCGGTGATCGCCTTCCATGACCTCCTGAACCACAATTGGATTTGTCTCCTTGACCTTTCCGACAAGAAGCGAGACTTCCTTGCGCCCAAGAATCTCGTGGGCATGGTTTCTTATGAGTTCCGTAAGATGGGTGGCTATTATGGTCGGCGGATCGACTACAACGTAGCCTGCCTGCTCCGCCTCGACGCGCTGGGCTTCGGGAACCCATATCGCAGGCATTCCGAACGTAGGATCTTTGGTCGCCTCGCCTTTTATCTCTTCAAGAACGGAGCCTGTGTTCATGCACATATAGTAGCCAAGCCGTATTGCGCTCCGCCCCACTTCTATTCCCCGCAACTTAAAACTGTACTCGTTTGGATTCAGGTTCATGTTGTCGATTATTCTTATCTTGGGGACGGGAAGCCCTATGTCAAGCGCAGACTCTTTCCTTATCCTTGAGATTCTGTCAAGGAGTTCAGCGCCTGCCTCTTCGCTTACAAGCGGAAGAAGCGCATAGCCTAGTTCCAGCGAAAGGTCGTCCAACGGCGCGACGGAATCGCTTTCTGCGCTTCCCTTTCCCTGCTTCTCGGACGAAGCCTTGGATTCCGCCTCCTTTTTTGCCTTCGTGGCAGCCTCGACATCTTTTTTCTTTGAAAGACGGAAGCCGTACCAAATCAGAATAGAACCGATTGGAAGCAGGAACAGTATAGTGTCGTTATGGAAAACGATTCCGATAACCACCAAAACAGCGCCGACTATCTCGTATATCGTTCCATCGATGGTAAAATTATGTATGACCTGCTCGCCCAGCGTCTTTTCCGACTTGTCGGCAGTAACAAGGACACCGGTAGCGAACGAAAGCATAAGCGAAGGAAGCTGGCTTAAAAGCCCGTCTCCTATTGTAAGTTTTGAGTAAATCTCAAGCGAAGAAAGGAAATCCAAGTGGTTCTGCACCTTTCCTACCACAAGACCGCCTATGAGATTTACTACGGTTATGAATATTCCCGCCTTGACGTTTCCCGAAACGAATTTGGAAGAACCGTCCATGTTGGAGTAAAAATCTATGTCACGGCGAAGCTCTTCTTTCATGCTGCGGGCCTCGTCCTCCGTGATGTAGCCGCTGTTCAGCTGGTTGTCTATGTCGAACTGCTTTGTGGACATCGAGTCCAAGGTGAACCTTGCCGCCACCTCGGAAACCCTTCCAGCTCCCTTTGTGATTACAACAACCTGAACAACTATAAGGATTACGAATATCACAAAGCCTATGACAAGGTTGTTTCCGGCGACTATATTGGCAAAAGCCTGAACCATAGCGCTTTGGTTTCCCCTAAGGGCATCGATTCCTGCCTTGCCGTCTGCGGAAAGAATTAGTTTTGTCGACGATATGTTTATTCCAAGTCCGAATATGGTGACAAAAAGAATCATCTGCGGAAACGAGGAAAAACTTGACGCCCTGGGCGTGTATACCACCACCAGCAATATCACTATGGATATCGCAAGATTCAGAGTCATCAATATGTCTATCAAGAATTTAGGGATAGGCAGGATTAGCATGAGGACGACCACAACAGCCGCCACCGCTATCATATTCTTTGAAACAAAGCCAAAAAAACTGCTTCCCCTTGATTCGTTTGCCATTAGTCCCCACCCTTGACAAATTACTCAATACTTTTTGAGTTGTATTTTCCAACCTCGGCATATATTTCAGCAAGTACATGCCAATATTTGTCAGGTATTATATCACCAACTTCGGTATCTGCATAGAGCGCACGGGCAAGCGGACGGTTTTCGACGATTGGAACGCCGTTGTCGTCCGCTATCCTCCGCATAAGAAGCGCGATTTCGTCCTGCCCCTTTGCCGTAACTGAAGGAGCGTCCGTCACCGAAGGGTCGTACTTCATGGAAACAGCAAAATGCGTAGGGTTCGTGATGACCACGTCCGCCTCGCTTACCGCCTTCCTTACATTCTGACTTAGAATACGCCTCTGCTCTGCCATCAGCCTGCTTTTTATCTCCGGGTCGCCCTCCATCTCCTTGTATTCCTGCTTCTGCTCGTATTTTGTCATCTTCATGGATTCCATGAACTCACGCCTCTGAACAAAATAGTCGGGTATGGCGACGATTATGAAAATTACAGATACAATCAAAGCGAGCTGGGCTGCGATTCGGGAAACCATTGAAAAAGAAGAAAGCACGTTTCCTGTTTTTATCGTATGGACAAGAAGAGGAATGTTCCGCCTTATTATCAGGTAGGCGATTGCGACTATGACAGCCACTTTTCCGATGGACTTCACGATATTGAAAATCCCCTTGAAACTGAAAAGCGTGTTCTTGAAGTATTCGCCGAATTTCGGAATGATTTTAGAGAATTTCGGCTCTATAGGCTTCAGCGTGAAGATAAGCCCGCGGTTTTGGATTATGTTCCCTGTGATTCCAGCCGCAATCCCCGAAAGAGAAACGGGAAGAACAAGGCGGGCAAAATACCTTGCGAACACATAGGCGAACCTTGGATTTGCGACCTCGCTTTCGTTGCAGCGAGTGAAGAAAAATCTCATTATCTCGGCGCAGCCCGAAAGTATGGACTTTGAAAGAAATACAAGGACTATAACCGTAAAAAGGAACACCAAAGACGAGTTCAAGTCCTGGCTTTTGGGAACGCGCCCTTCCTCCCTTGCCTTACGGAGTTTGTACTCCGACGGCTCTTCCGTTCTTCCTTCGTCCTCGGCAGCAAACCACTGAAGGTCAAGCAAGTCAGACTTCACGAAAGCCCTCCTTTTCCCACATCAAGGAAGAACCTGTACAGGTCGTTTATGCCGGTGTTGAACGAACGGATAAAAAAATCGCACAAAGACGGGAAAAGAGCCACGAACACAAGAAACGAAAGCAGAATCATTATCGGAAATCCCTCGGAAAGAAGGTTCATCTGGGGGGCGGCCTTTGAAAGAAGCCCCATGCACACAGAAACAAGAAGCAAAGTCCCCATTATAGGAAGCGCAATCAGCATGGCGTCAGCAAAAAGATTTGAAAGTCCCCTAAGAAGGAAACGCACCATCATATCCTTTGCCGCCACAAGTTCAAAAGCGTTCAGGGAGGCTATGCTCTCGGCAAGACCTCGCACAAAAAGTTTCTGGAACCACTGGTTCTGCATGAAAATCAGCATCGAAACAAGGTTCAAAAACTGCCCCATAAGCGGATTTTCAACCTGAGAAAGAGAATCGTAGGCAGATGCCGCGCTGAATCCCATCTGGAAAGCGAAGAACTGTCCTGCCGTGCTGAACGCCGCGAATATTATCGAGACGTAAAAGCCCATTATGATTCCTATCATGCCCTCACCAAGCAGAAGGAGAAGATAATGCAGGCTGAAAGCGCCGTCCAAAGATATGGCAGCCGAATATGGAGAATAATCCGCAAAGCCCATCATTATGTACGCCATGTAGCCTGCAAGGGCGATTTTTGTTCCCCTTGGCACAGTCCTCATCGAGAAAAGCGGCAGAGTAAAAAGAAGCCCCATGCTCCTTGCGGCAACAAGCATGAAAACGCTCCCCTTCGAAAAAATCTCTTCCAGCATATTCAAAAACCGCTAACGAGCCATGGCAGGAATCATCCTGAAAAGGGTTATCGTGTAGTCCCTTATGTCGCTGAACATCCAGCTTCCCAAAAGGGCAAGCACAACAAGAATTATCACAAGTTTCGGAAGGAACGTAAGCGTCTGCTCCTGTATTGAAGTCGTCGCCTGAAAAATCGCAACCACAAGTCCTATGACCAAAGCTGCGCTAAGAACAGGAAGAATCAATATGAACACCTCTTCGATTCCGCCCCTCATCAAATTAACCAACGTGCCGATACTCATACTTCTTCTCCTTCATAAAAAAGGCTAATGTAAGACGGAAGCGAAAAGCTGCGTGGTCAAAAGCCCCCAGCCGTCCACCAGCACAAAAAGCATCAGTTTGAATGGCATGGATATCTGAACCGGCGGAAGCATCATCATTCCCATGGACATAAGAATGCTCGCCACTACCATGTCGATTATTATGAACGGAATGTAAAGAATCACCCCTATTTTGAATGCGACCGTAAGTTCATGCAGAATGAATGCCGGAACCATCACGTAAAACGGAATTTCTGTAACGCTTTCCGAAGGCTTTTCGAGTTTTGCCATGTTCATGAACATCATTATGTAACTTTCGTCCCCTTTCATCTGGCTGTACATGAACGATTTTACGGGAACTTCCGCGCCTTTTATGGCAGCCTCTATCGATATGTTTCCATCCGCCATCGGTTTGTACGATTTTGTGTATATCTCCGTGAAAGTAGGCCACATCACAAAAACGGTCATGAAAAACGCGATGCCGTTCAGAACTGCCGTCGGTGGAACCTGCTGCAACGAAAGCGCGCGCTTTATGAAATCAAGCACTATTGAAAAACGGAGAAAGCAGGTAACCAAAAGAAGAAGGCTCGGCGCGATTGTCAATACGGTAAGAATCAGAAGAAGCCTTACCGAGAACGCAACCTCCTCGCCGCTCCTAGGTTCTGTTATCTGCACGCTGATGTTCGGAACGTCAATCGGACGTATGCCCCTTCCAATTTCTGTGTTCCCTTGGGACGAACCTTCGGGAAAAGACCTTGACTGCTGCGAGAACACCGGAAAAACGCAGGCGAAAAACAGAATTAAAACGAGAATCTTAGAAAAAAATCCGGAAAAAAACTTCACTTATTCACCGCCGTTCAACTTGCTTCTTTGGCTTTCCATGTTTTTGTTCATCTTTTTCTGCGCATCGCCAAAGATGCCGCCTTTTTCCTTTGTTCCCGACGGCATAAAAATTTCAAGCACATCCGAAAAACTCTTGGGTTTCCGCACATTCTGATGTTCGTCCGCATAAAGGTTCATGGCGTTTATAAGTTCCCTGTCCTTGTCGTTATCCGAATCCAGCGTCCCTATAAGGCTCACCGAATCGTCAGACACCCCTACAACATAGGCGTGGTCCAAAAGCGTTACCACATGGACGGATTTTCCCACCGCCAAATCTATCGAAGACACGTTCCGCAAAAAAGGGTCGCTGTTCCTCGGATTCGTCTTCATGCTCCTTTTCATCAGCCACATCACGCCGTATATGCATGCCACCACAAACGCAAGGACAAAAAGCATTCTCACAAACAGAAAGAAAGTGCTTCCTCTTTTCGAATGTTCATCCACCGCCGGATTCGAAAATGAAAAAGGAACGTCGTCGGAAGGAATTTCAATCCGTGTTCCCTCATTCGGACTCTCTCCTTTAGATTCAGGAACAGTCGAAGGTTTTGCCTGTGAATGGATTCCTATGCTGAACGCAAAAATGAACGCAATTATCGCGGCTGTTTTTTTTGAGATTCTCAAATTTTTCCCCACCCATATTTATTTTACTTTCCCACATTCCCCAACGCAGGAAAGTTTCACACAACTATTTCAAGTTCGACACTCTTTCAAGAGGAGAAAGAATTTCTGTAACACGGACACCGAAGTTTTCGTCTATGACCACAACCTCTCCCTTGGCGATAGGCTTATGGTTTACAAGAATGTCCACAGGTTCACCGGCAAGTTTGTCAAGCTCGATGATTGTTCCTTCTCCCATTCCCAAAATATCCTTTATCTGCTTTTTGGTGCGTCCCAGTTCTACAGTCATCTCCATGTATACGTCCATGATGAGACTTATGTTCTGCGCTTCGCCGGAGAGGTTTGCACCCATCAGATTAGGATATTGAAGATTCTGCACGTTCGGAACGTTGAAGCCCATGTTCTGTCCCGAAGGAGGCATTCCCATGTTCCCCATGGGCATCTGCATTTGCATCTGCGGCATTCCGCCCATCTGCATTCCCATGTTAGGCATGCCCATGTTCATTTGAGGCATTCCGCCGCCTGCCGCGCCACCCATTCCTCCGAGGGAAGCCATGTTCGGTGCGTTCTGAGAAGGCGAATCCGCCTGAGAAGCGTTTCCGCCGTAAGCCTTGCTTATCTGCTCCGCCGCCTGCCCCCCGATCGCTTCCCAAAGAGTGTAGTTCTTGCCATCCAAAGACACAGGATAACTGAAGAGCGCAAACTTGTTCTGTGGAATACGAATCATCGCCTTTGGATTGTTCACCGCTTCGCCCGGATTGCATGAGACACCTGAAAGTTTTCCCGTCTTGTCAAGTTCCTGCACCTCGGAACCCGTGTGCATGGCGACCACATCGCATATGCACGAAAGCGCCATCTCGTCAAAGTCGGCGTTTTCTTCCTTGGTAACAAGATTCACGAGTTTTTGGGCGAACTCAGGGGCAAGAAGATAAAGATGATCTCCCGAAAGTCCCGTAGAAAAATCGGACGACACCGCTACCACGACCTCGGGAAGTTTCACCAAAAGAGAGTCCCTTTCAAGAACCTCGACAATCGGCTCGCCGCCCGTAAAATTCGCTCCCGTCATGGTGTTGAGTTTTTCAACGAGCGGAGCTTTTAAGTTTCCTGCGAACGTCTTGAGCGCATCCTTGTCGATCGCAGCCGAAGAGCTGCTCGACACCTGACCTGTGGAATCCAAGCCGTCAGGCTGAACGCCCGCCAACAATGCGTCGATCTCATCCTGTGAAATTGCGCCATCACTCATAACGATTCTTCTCCTTCTACGGAAAGCTCTTCAAAATCATCCGCAGCAACATCTTCTAGTTTTCCAGTAACCTGGACAGCCATCTTTTTGCCGACAACGCCCGGCTGACAGTAGAATTTTTTCTTGTTTCCGACGCTCAAAATCAGAGGGTCTCCGACCCTTGTGTTCGAAAGACGGACAATATCTCCCGTCCTAAGAGAAAGCACATCCTTTATCGGTAGATTTATCGAACCGACTTCGGCGACCAATTCCATGTCAACGGACGCAAGTTTTTCCTTCAACGTTCCCAAATATTGGGTTGTGGAACTTCTTCTTACCGAAGAGAACCAAAACTGGGATGACAACTTTGATATTATCGGCTCTATCGTAAGGTATGGTATGCAGAAGTTCATCATGCCTTCCTCATCGCCAACCTTTATCTCAAGAGTTATAAGCACAACCATTTCCGACGGAGGGACAATCTGGGCAAACTGAGGGTTTGTTTCTATCTGCCCAAGACGTGGCCTAAGGTCTATGACCTGTGTCCAAGCCTCCCTCATGTTCGCGAGTATGCGAACGATTATGCCTTCCATAACGGACTGCTCTATGTCGGTAAGATCCCTGTTCTTGTTTGCAGTTGAAACGCCCCTTCCGCCGAAAAGCCTGTCTATCATGCAGAACGTTATCGCAGGATCTATCTCGAGGACAGCATTTCCCTTCAGCGGATCCATGTTCACGACAGCCAATGTAGTTGGGGTAGGAATAGAACGAATGAATTCCTCGTATGTCGGCTGGTCTACGGACGCAACATGCACGTGGACAAGACTCCGAAGCTGAGCGGACAAAGAAGTTGTCGTAAGACGGGCAAACGTCTCGTGCATATTCGAGACGGTCCTAAGCTGTTCCTTTGAAAATTTATCGGGACGCTTAAAGTCGTAGAGCTTTATCTTTCTGGTATCGTTGACAGGCTTGAACTCATCAACTTCCGAATCGCCTGAACTTATGGCGGTCAAAAGCTGGTCAATCTCATCCTGTGACAGAACTTCGTTCATCTAACTTCCACCTGTTTTCAATGACTTTCCTTTACAGTTCCAAAACGTCAAGCTGAAGGAAAGAGATGTCCTTTATCTTCGAGGAACTTAATATCTCGTCGTTTATCGCATTCCTTAACTCTATCTTGAGTTTCTGCTCGTTCTGCGGCTTCAATTCAGCAACAGTCTTCTCCGTAAAGTATCGGCGTAAAAAGTCCTTGAGTTCAATACTTCTTTGAGTTATTTCGGTGGAAGTCGCCTTATCGTCTTTCTTGTAGCCGAGAGCAATGTCAACCACAACAGAAGCAGGCGTATCGTCGCTCGTTTTTGTGCGGATTGCTCCAAGCGAAGTATACCAGTCGAGTATCTCCCGCTGAACGACGTACTCGTCGCTTATCGGGATTCCCGCCTGCGCAGTTGTGTTTCCGCCTGCCACCTTCATCGTAACGATAACAATCACAACAATAAGGATTATCGCTCCAAGTCCTATAGCAACCCATTTTAGAATCTTTGCGATGATGCCGCCGAATCCGCCTTTTTTAGAAGGCATTGAAGAACCGCCGTCCTCCAATCCATCAAGGTTGTCGTCTGCCATTTTCCCCTCCCGGAAAGACTATTTTAAAGGTCTAATCAAACCGTTTTAAAATCTTAAAAATTTAAACACTGGGATTATACTACTAAAAATGTCCTTCATCAAGAATTATTATATCCACTCGTCTGTTGTACGCCCTCGCTTCCGGAGTGTCGTCCGTGGTCCTAGGTTTGGTGTCGGCGTATCCCGCTATAGAAAAACGGTTCTCGTCAACCCCGTAGTCCGCAAGATAATGAAGCACGTTCATTGCCCTTGCGGCTGAAAGTTCCCAGTTGCTTTCGAATTTCGAGTTTGCGGCAACCGGAGTTCTGTCCGTATGTCCTTCTATTCTGAAATTTCTTTTTTTCAGGTCGTCCAGCTTGAAGAATTCCGAAAGCCTTAGCAAGGTCTCCCTTGTCTCCTCGATGTTTAGGTCGGCGCTTCCTTCCGGGAAAAAACTGTCGGACGCAAGCGTTATGACAAGTCCCCTTTCGTCGCTAGTAACGGTTATTTTGGTGGACTTTACATCGGGAACGAAAAGACTGTTCGCCTTCTTTTTTGCAAGTCCGAGCGAACGTCCTTTTTCAATAGACGGAAGTGAATTAATCGTATTCCCAAGGTCGGAAAGTTTTCCGGTCGAAAGGGACATTCCGCCGTCGGTGGTCTCAGTCTCGTTCATCTGCAGGGCTTGCGTGATTGTCGCAAGCTGCGCAGGATCCACATCAGACGGATTGTAAAGCATTACGAAAAAGCAGAGCATGAGGGTAATCATGTCGCCATAAGTGCCTTGCCAGGCTGTTGACGGTTTTTCCGGTTCCTTTGCCTTCTTTCCCATAAATCCCTAATCCTTTAATACATCCGACTCGATGGCTTTTCTTGTTACCGGATCAAGATACGTAAGAAGTTTCTGCCCCATGATTCTTGGGTTTTCGCCCGCCTGAATCGCAAGCACGCCTTCCGTAATCATCTCCTTTGTCCTGATCTCAAGGGCATTGTGCGCAAGAAGTTTTGTGGAAAAAGGCGCTATGAGCCAGTTCGCCATCATAGAACCGTAGAGTGTCGTGATAAGGGCGACAGCCATGTTAGGTCCAAGGGAAGATTTGTCCTCAAGGTTGTTCAACATACCGATAAGTCCCAAAACGGTACCCATCATACCGAATCCCGGAGCGAAGCCGGACCACGTGTTCATAAGCCCGATCCACTCCATGTGACGACCTTCTATCTGGTTCATCTCGTTTTCCATAATAGCTCTTATGACGTTTCCGTCCGTGCCGTCTACGACAAGCCTGAGCCCGTTACGCATGAAAGGCTCGTCAAGGTCGTCAAGCCCGTCCTCAAGAGCAAGGATTCCTTCCCGGCGCGCCTTGTTTGAAAGATCCATCATCTTGGTGATTATGGTCTTTTCTCCGAAGTCGGGAATCTTGAACGACTTTGCCATGACCTTGAACATACCTACAGCCTTTTTTAGGGGAGCCGCAATCATCATGGCGGCGTAAGACCCCCCAACGGTCATGAAGACAGACGGAATATCTATGATTCCGCCGAGCGTACCGCCTGAAGTCAATACGGACATGACGATACAGGCCGCACCACCTACAATACCTATTATTGTTGCTATATCCATTTACAAGACCTCTTGTGCATTGTTGCCGATTTTTTTGCGGTAAGCCACTATTCGTTCTATAATCTCTGTGGGAGAATTCTTGAGGACGACCTTTTTGCCCGACAGCATTGTCAGGGTCAAGTCCGGATTAGATTCCATACTTTCTATCATGTGGGGATTCACCCAATAAACCGTCCCATCCAACCGCATAACTTCAATCATCTTCTGATTTTCGCTTGTAATTAAAATATCGTCAAGTATTTTTAGAAAAATCACACTTAATTCATCATAAATACGGAAAATACAGAGTTTTAAAGACAATCTGGAATCTTCATGCATAAAAACGAATGCATTTTTTGAAAACAAAAAAGCGTTCCGTAAACTTTTTGTTACCGCTCGCACTTATTGCGAGAAATAATTGAAAAACATTTTAAATTGCCCTATTATATTTACATAGCAAATCCACATTACAAGGAAAGGTGTCGGTTATGAACAACAAGCCCCGGATTTTTATAGTTGAAGATGTCACCGAAATATCAAACCTAATCTCGATGTACCTTATGAAAGCAAACATGATAACAAAGACGTTCGCTACCGCAGAAGAGGCCGTGGAGGAGCTAAAAATTTCAAATCTTCCCGACCTGTTCATTCTTGATCTGAATCTTCCAGGAATGAGCGGCTTTGAATTCCTTGAAAGAATGAGGAACGAATACAAACAGAAGATTCCGGTAATAATCGTTTCCGCTCGGGATGCGGACGAGGACATAATAAAGGGGCTTGGCTACGGGGCGGACGAGTTTGTCACAAAGCCGTTCTCGCCCAGAGTTCTTGTGGCAAGGGTTCAGGCGTATTTAAGGAGACTTTCCGACACCGCGGCACAGGCGGAAGAATCCATAAGGTTCGGGGACTTCACTCTTCTTATGAACAGCAACGTGCTAAAACGAGGAAGCCAGAAAATCCCGCTTTCTGTAAAAGAGTATGCGGTGCTTGAATACCTTATAAAGAACGCAGGAGAGACGATTCCGCCGGAAAAGATATATTCAAACGTGTGGAAATCTCATTTCGGAGACATAACGGCGGTCGCCGTGTACATACAAAGGCTCAGGAAAAAAATAGAAATCGACTCCGGAAACCCTATCTTCATAAAGACAGAATTCGGTCAAGGCTACAGGTTTTCCAAAGAAACAATCTCAAGCTAAAGTTCGGGAACAACTATGACAATCAGAAAGCAGTTGAACCTTTTCATAGCGGCCATAATAATCCTGCCGTTACTGTCCGTATCATTTGCGATTGCGATCCCCAACATTTCGTCGGCAAAGCGGGTCTTCGACAAAGGCTCAAAACGGCTTCGAGACATGGACGGACTTCTTCTTTCCGATACGGACTGGAAAATAATCCGGGAGGCGATAGCCACAGTCCCAAAGGAAAAGCAGGCCTGCCTCATAGCGCAGAACATAGTTGTCGCTTCCACGTTCCCTGAAATCCACGAATGGACAAGGGTCACGGAAAAACAAATATGGACTTTCATAAAGAAAACCAGCGGAGAATATTTCTACCAGTTCGAGACTCCGCCGCTGGGAACTTCCGAGCAAAGAGTGTTCCTCATAAGCCGGCTGGATAAAGACAGGCACATACGGATCAGGCAAATCTCAAGAATTCTCCTTTGTCTTGTCTCCATATTCATAGTCTTCATAGTTTCCATGATACTTGCAATCTCACGCTCTCTTTTCTATTCCCTTTCGCTTTTGGAAAATCAGACGCAGAAGATAGCGGACGGCGAACTTGAGACAAAAATAGAAATACACAAAAAAAAGAAAAACGAAATCACATCGATGAGCGAAAGTCTTGAGCGGATGAGGATATCCCTAAAAGATGCCCAGCAGAGAAAATCGATGTTCGTGATGGGAATCAGCCACGACCTAAGGACACCTATCGCCGTAATAAAAGGCTACTCGGAAGCGATGGCTGACGGTATGCTTGACACCACTGATGAAAAGAAAAAGGCGATGGACATAATCATAGAAAAAACGAACCAGCTCGAATCCATGGTGGATACCCTCATAGACTACGAAAAACTTTCTACGGACGAATGGAAAAGGAACATGGAAAGCGTCGCCCTGCAGCCTCTCCTTATGGGATTTGCGAAAAATTCCGCGACGACAGGCACCGTGTTCAAAAGGGAGGTCTTTTTCAGCATAGACGTTCCGGAAGACGCAAGAACGATGATGAATCCTCAGCAAATCCATCGGGTTCTTGACAATCTTTTCAGCAATGCCCTCCGCTACACAAAAGACGGAGACTCCATAACAATAACGGCAAAAAGCGATGAAAAATCCGTGACGCTTAAAATCATCGATACTGGATGCGGCATTGAAAAAGAGGAACTAAAAAACATATTCGACCTGTTCTACAGAGGAACGACAAGTCGCCAGGAAGAAGGAATGGGAATCGGGCTTTCGGTGGTAAAAAACGTAATCGACATACACGGCTGGAAGATAGACGTAGAATCCAATGTCGGAGAAGGAACGGCGTTCATCCTCACAATCCCGATTGAATGAAAGAGTTCTTAAAGAATTTCCTCCAAGAACCTGTTCAGGAACAGAAGACCGTCCCTGTTCAAGAAAAACCTTTCTTCCCCGCCGCAGATTTCCTTTTTCGCCTTTCCGTCTAAAATCCATTTTTCCATCGAAAGTTTGACTTTTTTAGGAATATCTTTTTTGAAGCGTTCCCTGAAATCGAAAAGAGACACGCCCTCGCCTTTTCTTAAACCCATCATGAAATATTCAAAAATCAGCGTCTCTTCGGAAAGATTTTCAGTCGTTTCATAAAGTCCGTGTCCTGAAAAGTCGGAACTTTTTCCCCAAAAATCAATATAGTTCTTGATGTCGGTTGTGTTCGTGTACCTGAACGAAGGATTTTTATAGATTGAACCCGTCCCTCCGCTTCCTGCCGCAGCATAATCTTCCATGTTCCAGTAACAGAGATTGTGGGCGCATTTTTTCCCTCCGTTTTTTCGATAAAAATTGGAGATTTCGTACTGCTCAAATCCGTTTTCCAAAAGGAAATCTCTTCCGGAAATCCACATTTCGTCCGCAAAATCAAAATCGTATGAAAAACGTCTTTCCGTCAAATCCGAGTACAGTTTTGTGCCTTCCTCGAACGTAAGCGAATACATCGATATGTGCGAGGGATTGAAAGAAACCAATGTTTTTAGGCCTTTAAGAAAATCATCTTTTTTCTGATGCGGAAGAGCCGCTATCATGTCGGCGGAAAAATCTCCTTTCCATTCGTTTGAAATAAGAGCCAAAGCGTCGATGTTCTTTTTTGTGTCGCTCCGCCTACCCACACATTTAAGCGCTCCGTCTTCCAACGCCTGGATTCCAATGGAAATGCGGTTTATTCCGGAATCGGCGTAAAGAGAAAGTTTATCATTAGTAATGTCGTCGGGATTCACTTCGATAGAAAACTCGGTCGCCCCATCGGTTTTTGAATAAAGGACACAGGCTATTTTTCTTATGTTTTCATCGGAAAGGACGCTCGGAGTTCCGCCTCCAATGTAAACCGATGAAAGACGAGATATTCGAAAATCGGCGAGCCTGAAAGAAATCTCATTGCAAAGGGCGTTTACATACGCATCAACAAACGAAGAAGAAAGAGATTTTATGCTGAAAAAATCGCAGTATGAACACTTTGACTTGCAGAAAGGAATGTGTATGTACAGGCTCTGCATCAAACGCTCGTCAGCGGAAAAGCCTTAATTTCCTAAACGGGAAATATTCCAGCAAGGCGACAGCTTTTATGTTCTCTTTTTTTACAGGTCCCCAAAGCCTTGAGTCCACGCTGGAATTCCTGTTGTCGGCAAGAACATAATACTCGTCGTCCGAAAGCGTAATTTCGTCGAAAGAGCCTTTGACGCCGACGGAACTGTCCCAAAACGCAGGAGATGCCGCTATGGAAACATTGTAAGGGCTTTCAAGAAGTTCGAATTCAGTAAGAGGAAAATCGCTTCCTTTGGGTTTTATGTAAAGAACGTGATCCTTCATAAAAATGCTGTCTCCCGGAAGGGCAAGGATTCTTCTTATCTGGAAAGAAGAACCCATCCAGTGCCTAGAGTTTACAATCGACACCTGCCTTGCGGTAAAAAATCCAACCGCCCGGTCAAGAAACTTCATCGTTTTGGAAACCTCAAGACCTTCCATTTGGTGCACAAGAACCACGCTTCCCCTTCTGTAGGTCTTTGCAAGCGGAGAAAAGAAAACCATCGCTGAAGGAGGAATGTCAGGCTGCATGGAGACGGACTTTTCCCGCACAGAAAAAACAAGAAAATGAAGAATCAGGTTTATCGCTACACTTGTAAATATCAGAAACGAAAAAATCGAAAGAATCTTTTTTTTAAACGCCATCCTGACCTGGAACGAAAGGTCGTACAGTTCTTTGTTCATGCAAAAAAGAGTACCACAAATGAACTTTGCTTTCAACTTTTCTGCGGGCGCAAGAAAATTAAACGAAAAATCAAAACAAATCTTTTTTCTGTCAGACGGTTTTCAAAATCCTAAGAAAAAGCGCAAAATATTGCCACCGATTGAACTATGGAATATAATCAGTCGGCATGGGTGAAGACAGAAAAATCATCGCCGAAAACAGGCAGGCAAGATTCAATTATTTTATCGAAGAGAAAATCGAATGTGGAATCGCTTTGGAGGGAACGGAAGTCAAGTCCGTAAAAAACGGATCTATTTCATTTCCCGACGCTTTTGCCGAAATTATAAACGGCGAAGTCTATGTGAAAAACCTTCACATATCGGAGTATTCGTACTCCTCAGTCTTCAACCATAATCCCGATCGACCAAAGAAACTTCTTCTGCACAGGGCGGAGATAAAAAGGCTTGAAAGGAAAACCGAAGAAAAGGGCTACACGCTGGTTCCTCTCGATTTTTACCTGAAAAACGGAAGAGTAAAGACGACACTTGGTCTTTGCAAGGGAAAAAAACTTTTCGACAAACGTGAAGCCATAAAGGAACGTGATGTTGACCGTCAAATCCAAAGGGCGTTCAGAAAAGAACTGGAGTAATTTTTGAGAAAGTTTTCCGAATTTAAAAAGGCGTTTTTCCTCACGGTAATCCTTGCGTGCGTTCAGGGCAGTTTTTCCCAAGGAACGGAAGTAGACTACTACGGAGTGTTCTCCCCGGACGCAGACAAGAATATACTCAAGATGACCGAAGATCTTTTCTACACTCAGCTTACGGAAATGGATCTTATGCTGAACGACAGGAGGCTCTTAGGCTCGGACTCGCACGCTTCCCCCGACGGCATAGATTTTTCGATGAAGTCGCCCAAGGCGGTGAGTTTCTACGTTGAAATAAAACGCAAAGGCGACGCTCTAAGCAAATGGAACTGCACCCTATTTTTGAAGGACAACACAAGCGAAAAAATCTCAAGTTTCAAAAAAGAATACGATTCCTATTACAAAATCCTTATGGACTCAAAATCGTCCATAAAGGGAATCTTCACTGACCTTTCATCTTATGAAAAACCGCACGACATCGCCTCGAAAAAAATCGAAAAATCTGCGCTCCCTTCGGTATCAACCGAAAACATATCCGGAACATGGAGCGGAGAGGAATCCATAGACAAGATAATAATACTCAAAGGCGGACGCGGCTTCATAATATTAAAAAACGGGGCTTCCATGAACGTGGCGATAGGAATCTTTTCCGAAAATGACGGCTCAAAAACCGTAACCGTAAGGCAGACAAGTCATTCAAACGCCTCGTACTATCCTGAGCTTCCAAGAAGCATGGCGGTCGAAGCCGCCGTCTCCGCCCTTCCGATTGAATACAGGCTCAGGCTCACCGAAGAAAACGTAATGGAAGGAACAAAAAGCACGCTCGTCCAAAAGAATGAAGAAAGTTTTCCGACACAGGGAACGGTTCGTGTCGTGTGGCACAAGGCAAACTAAAGTTCCAGTGCGCCCTTTCTTACCACATTGAAGCCGCCTTCGCAAAGAGAGACAATTGTGGAAGGTACAGGATTTTTTAAATCCCCGTCAAGCACCACAAGCGAAACTTCGTCCTCAAACTCGTCAAGGATTTCTTTTTGAGTTGCAAGCAAAGGCATTCCGCTTCGGTTTACGCTCGTGGAATATATAGGTTTTCCCGCAAATGCGATAACATCCCTTAGCCACGGATCTCCGGGGCATCTAACGGCGACTGTGGACAAAGGGTCTATTTTTGAGCGGACTATTACCGTAAGAGGTCCGGGCCAGGATTTCAGAAGATTTTCGGGAATCGTGTCGTCTGAAAGTTCTTTTAGTTTTGAAGGTTCGGACAAAAGAACGATGAACGGCTTATCCTCTTTTCTACCCTTTATTTTTCTTATAAGGTCTTCTGTCTTTCCTATGATTCCTGAAAAACCGTATACGGTGTCCGTTGGAAGGATAAGCACCTTCCCTTCTTTGAGCAGGTTTCCGGCAATTTTTGCAGAGCCTTTGTCAGATTTGAGGCACTTCATATATCGGAATCTCCTTTATGGTTCTGCGTTTTTTGGGACGATTGAAGTTTCCTCTTCCAAGGTCAAAAAGAAACATTATGAAAAGCGAAAGAAGTCCTATCGAAAGCGAAAGGATTTTGCACAAAGCCTCGGAAAAGAAAGTCCCCTCTTTGTGCTTTGTGGCGGTTCCTGTATCGTAAAGCGTTCCTTGGTATGGTTTTAGCCCTGAAATCTTAACGAGTTTTTCTCCGTCGGAAACATAGTCGAGTTTTCTAGCGTAGGCGGCTATAACGTCCTCGTCTTTCAAAAGAGCGTTGTATTCAAGCCTAAGTTCATTGTTGATTGCCTGGATAGAGTCCGTCCTTCTTGCGATTTCCTTTTTCTGTTCAACAAGTTGACTATACGCCCATAGCCCGCTACTTCCTGCAAAGAACGAAATTGACACATAAGCGAATGTAGCTATGAAAATCGCTATCAGGAACTTGATACCTTTCATTATGGACTGATTATCGGCATATCTTTTTGTTTTCTTAAAGTGAAAATATATGATATAATCAACTATAATTCTAAAGAAAGTGCTATTGCTTACGTTATTTCTGCCGATAATTGAAAGAAGGAACGCCAAAGCCAAAGAGGAAGTTTTTATGGATAACCCGACAGGAAACACAAACGAATTGGACAGTTATGGGGTATGGGTAAAAAGACCTCCCCAGGATTCCAATGAAGACACGATTATCCCGGAAACAGAAGAAAAAACCTCAAATATAATCGAAGAAGATTTCGATCTTCCCGACTTTTCAGACATTCCTGAGCCAATTGAGTCGGACGAGCTTAAAGACAATCCTTTTACCGAAGAAGAAAGCAAAAACGACGACGGAAACATAGAACTTTCAAGCGACATTTCATTGGACGATTTTCTTGACGATTCTGCTTCCGGAATGCCGGGTTCTTCCGAAAGCACAGAGGAAATAGACCTTGACAGTTTTGTAGGAGACTCTTCAGGCTCAAGCGAGGAGATTTCGCTTGACGACTTTCTTGACGGAGACGATTTCGGATCTTCTTCAAGTTCCGAAAAAGAAGACGATGTTGCAAACGACGAGGCTCTTGACATAAGCCTTAATTTTAACACGCCTAAAGAAGACGAGGTTCAGACGGAAGAAATTTCTGAAGAGACGGACTATGATTCCGACTACGAAAGCGAGCCTGAGCCGGAAAAAACAGTTCCCGAAAAAAAAGTTGATTTTTCATCGATAGACACAGGTGCGATGGAAGAAATCTCCTTGGACGATTTCAGCATGGCAGAAAGCGACGCCGCGACCGCGGATGCCGCCGCAAAAGCAATAAGTTCGTCCGTCGAATCGGAAGACGTAGATCTTACGGAATTCGGAACGGGCGGAGAAAGCCATGCTGCCCCAAAGCAGACTGTGATAGATTATGATTTAGCTATAACTGAAGATGACGAGGTTTCATCCGCCCCCGTAATAAAAGAAATCAAAACCGATGCAAAGGCAGAGGAAAAGGAGACGACTACGGAAAACACAGCAATAAACAATGAACTTTTAGAACGAATCATTTCGGATTTATCAGGATTGAAAGACGAGATTTCAAATCTCAAAAACGATCTTGCAGAACTGCGAGAAAAGAGTTCTATCGAGCCCGCCCTACCTTCTTGCGCCACGCAGGAAAATGAGGCGGAAATAGAAACTCCCGCTACGGAAGAGCCTTCAGGATTCTTCGGAAACAGCGATGAAGACGAAACTATAGCCCTTTCAGGCGACGAGCTTTCAAACATAATGAATTCCGCTGACTTCACCGAAGAAGTCGTGGAAAATGTTTCTCCCGACGCAGAAACAAAAGAGGCTGCGGGTTTCACCGAAGAAACTTTCGTAAACGATGTCGAACCATCGGCTGAAGAGACAACATTCGATATGAGCCAAGAAAACGAAGCGTTCTCTCCGATTTCGGACTCTTTTTCCGACGCATCGGACACTTCGCTTTCCGCAAATTCAGACTCAGAGCCGGAAGTTTCCGTTTCCAACGATTTTGTCGAAATGTCTCCCACAGAGGATTTTGGAATGCAGGAAGAAGTCAAGAGCGAACCTGCAGAACCAGAGTCATTTGACGAGAACGAGGATATTCAGGAAGAAACAGCGGCGGCATCCGACATTCCTGATACAATCCCTGACGACATAATAGACGAGCCTGCCTTCGATGATTCTTTATATTCCGCACCGACTCCGATGCCGGAAGAAAGCGGCATTATAGAAGAGGAAGTTCCGTCTCTCGAAGAGCCTTTGGTAACTGACACATTTGAAACAGAGCCAAGCGACGCATTTGCTTCCGAAGAGGAAACAGACTCCGGCTTGAGTCTCGGAATGGAAGAAGCCGAACCGGAAGAGCCGAACCTTGAGATAATTACGGAGGATTCCCTCCCCGAAGAAATTGACATTCCAAAAGTGGACGAAATTCTTCCCGAAGAAACTTCGGAGAACGCCGACGACATAATGGTGGATTCAAATCCTTCCGATTTCATGGAATCGGTGAAAATCGACGAAACCGAAAAGATACGAGATCCGTTTATCGACGATATTATGGAAGAGCCGCCGACAGTTGAGGACGCAATAACCTACGAGAACGTAGAATATCTTGCGAAAGATGAAAACGCTATCGTCGATGCGGATGTTCCGCCTGTCGCCGCCGAAGAGCCTAGCGTGGCTTTCGAAGAACCGCAAATCGAGACGAAGCAGGAATCTTTCCCGACTGCGAAAGAGGAAGTTTCTTCTCCGGCAGAATCGATTTCCGAAGAAACAACGGAATCAAACGCAGAGGACAGAACTCTACCCGACGACATAAAGTCAGACATAAAATCCGTTCTTCTTTACATGGATCAATTGCTTGAAAATCTTCCCGAAGACAAGATAATGGAATTTGCAAAATCAGAGCAGTTCGTGACATACAAAAAACTGTTTTCCGAACTTGGGCTTTCATGATGTAAATTAATCTGCTAGAATCGGTGGGCTGTGTAAAAACAGCCCATTTTTCATGTACGAAATAATTTTTAGCGAAGCAAAAAACGGCTCAAAAACCTGCAAAATAAACGGCCTCACAATGCATTCTTCCTACAATCCTGAACTGGAAGCGGAAAGATTTGCTTGCGCCATAAACATAGACTTCAAGCCGTCAAAAATTTTTATCATAGAGCCGGGCATTTCTTATTGCGCAGAACCTTTGAAAAAACGTTTTCCAGGAATCGAAATATTTGCGGTCAGATTTGTAAATGATTTTTCTTCATACGACAAGTTTTTTTCAGGCGTATTTCATTTCAGAAAAGAAAATCCGATTGACTTCGAGGAAAAAGTATATGATGCACTAGGCGAAAGCGAACTATGCTCCGCCCTCTTTTTGGAATGGCAGCCGTCTGCAAAAATATTTTCATCTGAAATGAAAGCGTTTTCCTGTTCCGTAAAAAAAATAATCGAAAAATCAAAGACTTCTTTTCTGACCGAAAGTTACTTTTCAAAAAGGTGGTTTAAAAATTCGATTATATTCAATATCCGGCTAAAAAAAACGTGCCGGATCAAAAGCGGAAACGAACCGATAGTAATGTGCGCAAGCGGTCCGAGTCTTGAAGGCGCGCTTCCGTTTCTTGCAAAAAACAGGGAACGCTTTTTCCTTATAGCGGCGTCTTCGGCCATATCGGTTCTTTTAAAAAACGGAATCGTTCCTGACCTTGCGCTCTCGACCGACGGGGGATTCTGGGCAAAAAATCATCTTGAATATGACAGACGCTACGATTTTCCCGTAGCGATTACGAACGAAGCCGCATTTCCCAAAAAACTTACGGAAACTTCAAAGATTCTTCCTCTTTTGTACAATGACGGCTCTGCATCTTTTTTGACAAAAAAGATTTTTGAAAAACTGAATCTTCCGTTCATATCCGCAAAAAGAAACGGAACGGTAAGCGGCACGATGCTATTTCTTTCGCTTTCGCTTACAAGCGGAAAAATTTTTGCGTGCGGACTTGATTTGGAAAGCGCGCCCGGAAATCAGCACGCAATGCCGAATAGAAACGAAGAAAATTCAGCCAAAAACGAAAACCGCATACACAGCCGCGAATCTCGCCTTTCCGCAGAAAGATTCGGTTCGAACAGCCTTGAAATCTACAGAAACTGGTTCAGTTCAGCATCAAAAAATTTCTGCGAAAAATTTTTCAGGCTCTCCGACAACTACAAATACAGGCACAACCTTGGAAAAATAAAGGACGTTGATTTTTCGTATTTTGAACGTTACCTAGAAAGCCTACGCACAAAAACAGAACGCATAAAAATCATCGAAAATCCAATGATAGACGATGAAAAAAAATCCGTTACGAAAAAAATCATAAGAGATTTCATCTCGGACGCAGAAAAATCCGCCGAGTTCGAAAAAAGCATATTCAAGGCGGAGCATATTTTCATGGAAAAACTGAAGGACGAGGATGCAATAAAAAAGATGAAAAAAAATATCGATGAAAAAAAAGACACTTTTTTTTCAAGCGTAGTCCGGATTATAGGTAGCGGAACATGACATACGGCGGAACGATTCAAAGCAAAAGCGGAAAAATAATTCCGGTTTTCAAAAGCGGAAAACCGTCCGCCTCAAAATACGACCCTGAAAAAGAGGCTGAATCGTTCGCCTCCTCTATAGAAGAAGCGTCATTCTTTGTTATTCCGGGGCTATGCGGAGGCTACCACGTCGCTGCGATAAGAAAAAAATATCCAAATGCAAAAATCATGGTCGTAGAAAATTCCGAGGAAGACATAAAATTTCTTAAAGAAAATATTGATTTTTGCAAAGCGCTTTTTAGCGACAAGATGGTTTTAATCTGCAACATCGAAAAAGCAAGAGAGTGCCTTCTTCAAAACTATATTCCTGCGCTGCATAGAAAATTTTCGCTCATCGAATACAGACCTTGGCTTGATGAAAACAAAGAGAAAAGCGCAAAACTCAGAGACACGGTAAAATCCACTCTTAAAGAAATTTCGATAGATTTTTCAACCCAGTGCAGGTTCGGAAAAATATGGCAGCACAATATTCTAAAGAACTTAAAAGCCGCCGAATCAGAAGTTTTTTTTGACATCGACAACACAAAAACGGCGGCAGTAATAGCCGCAGGACCTTCACTTGAAAAAAAAATTGATTTTCTAAGGCGGAACAAAAAAAATCTATACATAATCTCCACGGACACCGCCTACCCTTCGCTCAAAAAAAACGGCGTTTTCTGCGACGCTGTATTCTCGCTTGACGGACAGTTTGTCTCTCACACGCATTTTCTTTCAGGATTCCAAAAAAAAACCCTTTTTGTATTTGACCTTCAGGCAAATCCGTCTTCAGTAAGAAGCGCATTGCACAGCGGAAACAATGTGGTTTTCGCAAAATCAGGGCATCCGCTTTCATCATACGCCGAAAACACCCAAGGAAAAAAATGCTTCATCGATATCGAAAGCGGAGCCGGAACTGTTACGATTTGCGCATTGGATTTCGCGATAAAATCGGGTTTCAAAGATATTTTGATTTTCGGAGCGGATTTTTCGTACTCGAACGGAAAATCTTACGCAAAAGGAACATACCTTGAAAAAAACTTTCTGTTTCCTTCAAACCGAACAAAAACATACGAAGAAAATTTCGTAAAACTCCTGTTCAGGTCAGCTCTTATAAAACTTTCCAAAAACACGGCTACCACGGAACTCCTTGATTCATACAAGTCGTCCTTTATCTCATATATGAAAAAATCCGCTCTTGATTTTTCCTTCGAAGATTTTGTATATCACATACACGGAAAAGGAAATCCGGAATCTGAAAAAGCTGCGTTCGACTACAACAGTTTTTCTTCGTTCACAAAAAAAGACATTGAAATCCTTGAAAAAAAAGGCATAGGAACGGAGGAACTCTTTGATTTTCCTTTGGTAAAAGCCGTTCTTCCATACATATCGCACATCGAATTTTCCATGAACATTCCGTTCGACAAAGCCATGAAACTTGCCTTTGAAGATGTTACACGATATACTTAGGAAATGAAAAGAAAAAGCATAACTGTTTACACTGTAATTATTTCCGCAATCTTTGCCTTCTGCGTCGGATTTTTCTTCTACAACATGGCAAACGAATATTTTCACGGAGACGCAAGAGCCGAAAGAGCATACGGATTTGTAACGGATTCGATTGAACGTAACGGAGACAGACTGGATTTTTCGCACGTTTTCAAGGATCTTGACGGCTACGAAGCAATCTACATCGAAAAGGACGGAAAGCCCGTTTTTTCGTATCCGAACGAAGGAGCAAAAGATTCTTATTCAACGCCGCTTGTGAAAGTCTACAGAAAGACCATAAAATCGAACGATGGAACATACACTTCGGTCCTTGCCATATACAAACTGCGGCCTTCAGTGATTTTCCGCTACGCAAGGTTTTCTTTCATCGTCATATTGATCGGAACGATTTTTTCGCTGGTACTTATTTTTTATTTTACGCTGACCGCAAAAAAAGACGCGGAAAATCTTACGACTTCCGAAAACGAAGCCGAAGAGATTTTTAACGAAAACGAGGAACTTTCTTTAGAATCTAATGAAAATTCAGTTGAAAAAGACGCTTTTTCTGAAGGCGAAGAAAAAATCACTGAAAAAGACGAAATTTCAAACGAAAATAAAATGATTTATGAAAATTCCAGCGTTTCGGAGACAGAAAAAGAATACGAAATTCCTTCAACGCCAATACAGGAAGAGGATTCTGAAGAAAAAGAAGAACAAAACGAAGCGAAAGATATTTTTTCCGTAA
Organism: uncultured Treponema sp.; assembly: GCA_905372235.1. GTDB lineage: Bacteria > Spirochaetota > Spirochaetia > Treponematales > Treponemataceae > Treponema_D. The sequence goes on along the minus strand of CAJPOF010000002.1, from coordinate 25,356 downwards.
GGACGGGATTTTTGAATGAAAGCCAGCTAAAAGGTCGCCTTGAAAACGAACTTGTACGCTCCGCCTCTGGAGAGCAGGAACTTTCCCTTATCCTTGTAAGGATTTTAAATATTTCCGCCGAGGAAGACATCAGAAAAATCGCGGATTTTGTCCTTGGCGAAAATCCGTTCAGAAACCTGATTTTCGACTACAAGGAAGACGGTTTTGCGCTTATAAGAAAAGACATGTCCGTGAAAGACGCCGAAATCTATGCTGAAAAACTTCTTCAGAACATAAACGAATTATTCGAAGGCGAAAGCACGCCCTGTTTTTCGGGAATCTCAAGCCGTTCCGGAAGGATTCTTTCAAACGAAAGGCTTCTTACGGAAGCGGAGGAAGCTCTTAGAAGATCCATGGAAGACGGAAAAAGCCGTGTAACCGCATTTCATGTGGACATCGGAAAGTACATGGAATTCATAAAAAACAGAAAAAAACGACTGACCTAGATTTTTCCGCCGTTTTTTTCAGGTGCAGGTTTTTCGCCTGAAACAGAACCGTTTTCTTTTTGCTCGGATTTTTTCTCAAGTTCCTTGAGTTTTGCCTCAAAATCGGAAACGCTCTTGTTTCCGGGAAATTTTTCCTTGAGTTCCGCCACCTTGGATTTTGCATCTTCAATATTTTTCGATGCAAAAAGAACGCTTATATAGTTTACAAGCACATCTGGATTGTCAGGATTTTTTTCCCAGAGTTCGGAATATGTTTTTTCCGCCTTTTCTACGTCTCCCGTAACAGCATAAAGATAAGCCATGGACATCATAAGGCTCAGGTTTTCGCCGTCCCGTGCAAGAAGTTTTTCGTATGCTAAAAGAGCCTCGCCGTATTTTCCGTTCAGAACATTGCATCGGGCTTGGCTGTAAGTCGCTGTCCAGTAAAGGTTCTTGTTTTTTTTTGCAAGCTCGTAATATTGGGATGCCTTGTCATATTTTTTAAGCTCGCTGTAAGCGTCCGCTATTGTCATGTATTCCGAATAGATTGAAGAACGGATTACCCTTGATTCTCCGGGAACGGGAAGATGAAAGGACGTGGCGCAGGAGAAAAACAAAAATGAGGCGGACAACATTATGAAAGGTACAATGAAGCAGACCTTTTTCATTTTACAAAAATTCCGTCTAGCCCAATACTGTCTTTTCAATCTCGAACAACTGCGAACGGTAAAGACATGAGATGTTATGCCCGTAATCCGCTATGAGCTGCATAATGTTCCGTGGATGGTCTTTTTTGTCCGCTCCGTTCAGCCTGTCGCCGGCATCTCCAAGCCCCGGCATTATGTATGCCTTTTCGTTCATCACAGGATCAAGCCACAGGGTATAGCAGGTACAGTTATCCAAAGCCCTTGTTACACGTATAGAGCCTTTAAGCGTTGATATGGTATTAAAAAATGCGATGGATTTTGGGCGGACTCCCTGCGACTGGAGGTATTTTACAACGGTTACAAGAGAACCTCCTGTGGCGTTCATCGGATCTGCGAAAATCAAATCTTTTCCGTCCAGTTGTCCAAGGTCGAAAAACGATTTTTTGAGGTCGAGGATGTATTCCATGTTGGATTCGATTTTCGAATCGTTTCTGCTGATTTTAAAAAGGGCGAACGGAGTTATGTATCCGTGCGACGAATATTCCTCAATCTCTTTTGATATGATCATGCTTGGAAGAAGCGCACCTCTGAGCATCACGCACATTACAGTGTTTTCTATGTGGTCGTCAATGTTCGGGATTTTGTGGACAGCATAGTTCTGTGCGGGAAAATCCACGGGCGTTTTAACGATTATATGTCCTTTTTTTCCGCAGGGCTTATCCGTGTATGCCATTCTGAAAAGCATTTCGTTTGCCCGCTGGCTGTAGTACATGAATTCCTGATGACCGGTTTCTATGTTCCTGAGTTTGGAAATAACACGGCTTGCCTCGGCATGAGCGCCTTCTTCGGTCTCAAAAGAGTATACCTTTATGTTCGGATGGGACGAACATATTTTCTGCATTTCATGTCCCATCTTGTCGTAGCCTTCTATTATTTTTTCTTTGTTCATCGGAGAGAAATATTTCATCGTCTCATTGAACATCTCATCGAGGCGATTAAGTTCCCTCATATCGTTTTCCGTAAGGTATCCGTCCAAATCTTCTGCTTTAAGCATTACCTTATCATCTGTCATCACATACTCCCATATACTTTTAGTCTTCTGCAATCCGCAGCTTACGTTTTTAGGTCTGCGACGCAAACCTTGCCTTTACCTATTTTATGATTAGAAGCCTATACAGAGGCTCTTTTCCTATTTTTATGTTTGATATTCTTAGATTTGTCGGACTCTGAAGGAAAACTTCCGAATCCGTAAGTCCAAAAGCCAAAGAAAGCGTTCCCTTTGCCAAAGGAATGAACCGTGGATCTTTAAACTCGAATTCCAAATCCATCCTGTACTGCTCCTTGTTGTTGGAATCCTGAACCATAGTTCCTCGCACATAAGCAAGTTTCAAAGAAAGATTCGCTCCGGTGAGCATTGAAAGAAAATTCTGCGGCTTGGATGCATAGAATTTCATGCAGGAATCCTCTTCGGCTGAACTAAGGAAAGAAAAAATCTCCGCAGGAATCGGATTTTTCGCCTCAAGAAAAATGCCGTTAGCCTTCGCATGATAATTTTCCAGCATCTTTGTAACTCCACGCCCCAAAAGCGCAATCTTTTCTGAGGGGACACAGATATCAAGTCCATCTTTTCTGTAAATAGAATATGAAGCAGGAAGTCCAAAAACCTCAGGCATGTCCATCTTTCTTTCATCAAAACCGTTTTTCTTTGTGAACACTTTTTTTACCAGAATCGCCGGAAAATCAACTTTTCCTGAAATCTGAAAATCGATGGATTTTTTTGACCGAATCATTCCGACATGCAGTACACTCACCCGCTTTGAAACCATGCGGGCTTCCTCCTGCCCGATTCCCTCCACATTTTTTTCAATCAGTGTAGAGATTAAAGACGGATCTGCAGAATATGGGATGCTCATGAAAAAATGATTTTCACCGTCTATAAGTTCAAGCGGGTTCACTTCAGAAAGTACAGAAGGAGTTGATTTACACGAAAAGAAAAACTGTGCGGCGGAGGCAAAAAATAAGGTGATTAAAAAAATAATCACCTTATGAAATTTTCTATGCTTTCTCAATGAAAATACTCCATTTTCTGTCGTCGGCTTCTATCTGAGTTCCATCCGGCAGCGAATTCTTGAATTCCAAAGAAACTGAAAGGGTCTCGCAGGCTATAAAATCCCTGAACATCTGGAAAGCGCCTTCAAGTTCATCATCACCTGAGACATAGAGTTTTATCCTGTCCGTTACATTCAGGCTGGTTTCCTTCCTGAGATTCTGAATTCCTCTCACAAGATCCCGCACATATCCTTCTTTTCTAAGCTCATCGCTTATCTTAGAATCAAGTCCCACCGTCAGTGTGCCATCGTTCAGCACTTTAAGCCCATCCTTTTCAAGCCTGTCTACAAGAATCTTATCCGAATCGAGTTCCACAGAAATTCCTTCGATGTCCAAGGAAAGTTTCGTTCCTTCCAAAATCGACTGAATTTGGTCCGAACTCAAAGCCTGGATTGCGGCGGCGGCACTCTTCATCCTGGAGCCAAGTTCCTTTCCCAAAACCTTGAAATTCGCCTTGCATCTGTATTCTACAAGTTCGTCCTCACGATCATGGAATTCGACTTTTTTGACGTTCAGTTCCTCCCGGATAGAATCTTCCATCTCGGCAAGAACACGCTTTTCACTTTCGTTTTTAGTCACCAACGCCACGGAAGAAAGCGGCTGTCGATTTTTCAGATTGAATGTATTTCTTAGCGAACGCCCCATGGAAACCGCCTTCTGTACTGTCGCCATCTTGAACTCAAGTTCCTCGTTGCGCCATTTATCGTTGCACGAAGGATAGTCTGAAAGGTGTACGGATTCCTTGTCGTCGGTTGTCTTGAGATTCTGCCATATGGTCTCTGTTATGAACGGAATGAACGGAGAGGCAACCTGACTGAAAGTTTTCAGCGCGATGTACAAAGCCTCGTATGCCTCCGCCTTGTCAGAATCGTTCTCGCTTTTCCAAAAACGTCTTCTGGATCTTCTTATGTACCAGTTGTTCATCTCGTCGATGAACCTTACGATCGGATCTACGGCACCGCTTAGGTCATAGTCGTCAAGCCCTGAAGTAACATCCTTTACGAGTTTCTGCGTGATGGAAATAAGCCATGCATCCAGCGGATTTGCAGGAAGTTTTTCATCAAAAAGATGGCCGGAAGGTTCAGCCTTGTCTATGTTCGCATACGTTACAAAGAAACTGTACGAATTCCACAGAGGAAGGATTATGTTCTTTATCACATCTCGAACGCCCTCGTCGCTATACCTAAGGTCATCCGCTTTCACAACGGCAGAATGTATAAGGAAAAGCCTTAGCGCATCCGCACCGAATTTATTTATCGCTTCAACCGGATCAGTATAATTTCTGAGCGATTTTGACATTTTTCGTCCGTCGGATGCAAGAACCAGCCCATTGACTATGCAGTTCTGGAATGCAGGCTCATCGAAAAGATGGGATGAAAGAACCGTCAATGTGTAAAACCAGCCTCTGGTCTGATCCAATCCTTCCGAGATGAAATCTGCGGGAAAATGACTTTCAAAATATTCCTTGTTCTCAAAAGGATAATGGTGCTGGGCATATGGCATGCTTCCGGATTCGAACCAGCAGTCAAATACCTCGGAAATCCTTCGCATTGTTTTTCCGCATTTTTTGCACGGAATCTCTATCTTATCGACAAAGTGCTTGTGCAAATCTTCGGGATAAGTTCCGGAAAGTTCCTCAAGTTCTTTTCTGCTTCCTACACAGATAGTGTTATGGCAGTCAGGATTTTCACATCTCCAGATTGGAATCGGGTTTCCCCAATAGCGGTTTCGGCTCACTGCCCAGTCCCTTGCGCCTGAAAGCCATTTTCCAAAACGACCGTCTTTTATGTGGGACGGCTGCCATTTTATTTTTCCGTTAGCCTTCAAAAGATTTTCATGGTAGTCCTGGACCTTAACGAACCACGAACCGATTCCCCTGTATATCAAAGGAGAAGCGCATCTCCAGCAGTGCGGATATTGGTGAAGCACGGTATCTCGCTTTACGAGTTTTCCTTCCTTCTTGAGGCGATCCATTATGTCCTTGTCACAGTCCTTTACAAAACGCCCCTCATAGTCAGAGACTTCAGCGGTAAATTTACATTCGGCATCGATGGGCTCAACATCAGGAATTCCAGTTCCAACGAAGAGTTTATTGTCATCTTCTCCGAACGCAGGTGCTGTGTGGACTATGCCCGTTCCGTCTTCCGTGGAAACAAAGTCCGCAAGGAACACACGGAAAGCTCCTTCAGAACAAGGCTTACCCGTCTGTTCAGAACATTTTGAAGCATCCTCAAGATAAGAAAAATAGTTGAATATCGGCTCATATCTTGCGCCTTCAAAATCCTTTCCTTTTTTCCTATAGATGATTTCATATTCATCCGCATTGCGGTAATAGGAATCCAGACGGGATTCTGCCATGATGAAGTTTTCTTTGCTTTCCTTGTCAAAAATCTTTACGTAATCAATGTCCGGACCCATACAAAGCCCAAGATTCGACGGCAAAGTCCACGGAGTCGTTGTCCATGCAAGAAAATACGTGTTTCCGTCCGCCAACGAAGAATCATCCATACCTTGCGGTGCTTTTTTCACCCTGAACTTTATTGTAACCGCAGGATCCTGTTTTTCCTTGTAGCCTTGTGCAAGTTCATGCGTAGAAAGCACTGTGGCGCATCTTGGGCAATACGGAAGAATGTATTTTCCTTCATAGATAAGCCCCTTGTCCCAAAGTTCTTTTGCCACCCACCAAATGGATTCCATATAGTCGGGACTCATGGTCTTATAGTCATTGTCAAAATCAACCCAGCGTCCCATACGTGTTATGGTTTCACGCCACTCTGCCGTATATTTTAGAACCGACGCCTTGCACCTGTCATTGAAGTTTCCTATGCCGTATGACTCTATCTCATGCCTGGAGTTTATTCCAAGCTCCTTTTCTATAAGATTCTCCACCGGAAGCCCATGGCAATCCCAGCCAAAACGACGCTCTACCTTCATGCCTTTCATTGTCTTGTAGCGGGGAATTATGTCCTTTATAGTAGAGGGAATGAAATGTCCAAAATGCGGAAGTCCCGTCGCAAACGGAGGTCCGTCATAGAAAACGTACTCTTTCGCTCCCTCCCGCTGCGAAACCGACTTTTTGAACGTATCGTTCTCTTTCCAGAATCTCAAGATTTCTTCTTCCTGCTTCGGGAAGTCTGCTTTAGAATCTACAGGCTTATAACTCATGCATGAATTCCTTTTGAAAATATTGCGTTTGAAACTGCGGAATTATAGCGTAAAATTTCCAATTATTCTATGTGTTGGAAAACTATTATCAAAAAAAATACTGAAAATGAAATTCATGCGGACAAAAAAACACGGAATTCTGTACATAGGAGCTTGTACTTAGAATTCCGTGATAAAAGCGGGAACTTTTTATTGATATGGATTTGAAGGCAGGATTGAAACTGCATTTTCCTGCCTTTCAAAATTGATGCCTAAATTATAGTTTTCCGAGCGCCTCGCATTCAGCGATTCCGTCAGCCTCAGGAGTAAGATTTACCATAAGACCGTCACCGTTTACAACCTGAGCGCCGGCATTCTTGAGCCTTTCAGCCCAGTCACGAAGCCACTGACCGTCACCCCAGTCATATGAACCGAATATCGCAACTTTCTTTCCTGAAAGCGAAGATTCGATTCCTGCATAGAAATCTTCCATTGTGTCCTCAAGAACCTCGTTGCCCATTGCAGGACTTCCCAAATAAATCATATCTGCGGCAAGAACCGCATCCTTATCCGCTGAATCCGCAGTGAAAATAGATACATCGTCTCCGTTTGCCTTTGCGCCATCTACAATAGCGTTAGCCATTGCCTCTGTGTTTCCTGTTGTTGTCGAATAGACTACTGTCTTTTTCATCGAAACCTCCTCGTGAAAATCATGCGGTAAACGCATCTTTTTATAGTTCTCTGCAATAAGACAATTCGAAACTTAAAAAAGTTTCCGATGCCGAACATCGCAGTTTCTGTATATATACATTTTACGCATAGTCTAGTCAAGGTTTTTGCACAGGAAAAAAACATACATTTTGTTCAGCCAAAAGCAGAACAAACAGCATTTTTTATGCATAAAATTCATCCGTTAGCACAGACTAACTATGCGGTTAGTCTATGCTAACCTATTGAAACTGTCAATATCTATTCAGAAAAAACTTTAAAAAGTTCGATAATAAAACCATGCGGAAGATTCTTTTTTTTGCGATTTTCTTTTCATTTTCTTTTCTGGTTTGGGGAACCGTCCCTGAAGGATTTTCGGGAATATGGCAGGGAAAAGACAGATATATTTTCATCGAAGAAAACGGAGATTTTTCGATAGTCCTAAAACTTTATGACGGATGGTATTTTGACAGAGCCAGCGAAAGTCCGGGATTCGAAAAAGAAAGCACAAGGGAACGAAACGCCGCAAGTTCAAAAGAAGCGACAATTGTAAGCGCAGATTTTGCAGAAATCCCTGAAGGAAAGGGCTTCGGCACATACGAGATGGTTTTAAAAAGCAACGGGAAAACTTTCCAAAAAATTCCTGTTGCGTTGTCGAACGACAAACTTTATCTTAATTTTTTGATTCATATCGACGGGAAAGAAGATTCGATCAATGGCAGCACTGAAATCCGAGAGCTTTGGCAGGGAATAAATTCCTCTTTTGGGATTCGAACGAGTGAAACAAAAACGAACGGCAACATATATTCCTATATAATTCTTAAAGATTCGTGCTACAGGCTAAGGTACTGGGAAACGAACATGGATTTTGATGAAAAACTGGAGGCTTCTTTTTCCGACGGAGAAAAAACTTTTACTATAAAAAGGCACATTTTTTCCGGAGGAAAAACATTTTCCTGCACATCGGGAAGATCGAAAAAAATCCGGAACGTAGAAAAATTTTCCGCCCCTCCGTTCGTTATGAACACGGACAGCGAAAATCATCTTCTTTTTTTGGACGAAGCCGATTTTTCACGGGCGGCTGAAGATTCAAAAGAAAAACTTCTTGAAATCGTAAAAGAAGCAAACTCAAGGCGAAAACCATCCCCTCCGTCCCTGTTTTCCTATCAAGACCTGGATTTTCATTGGGACTTGATAGAAAGACTTGAAAAAGGAAACAAAATCATAGAAAAATTAAGAGAATCTAAAAACTGAAAGCTAAAAGTGCCAGCAAAAGACACAAGCCGATAAATCTGATATAGTTTTTTTATGGCTACTTATTTAGGAAAAATCGGAGAGCTTACGTTAAAAGGCTCGAACATAAAATCTTTTGAAAACCAACTGTTGAACAACACAAAAAAATATCTTAAAGAAACTTCAGCAAAAATAAAAATCAGGGCAGGAAGGCTTTTCATAGACTGCGATGAAAAAGAATGTGCCGAAGTGGAGTTCGCTCTTACTCATCTTGTGGGGATAACAGGTTGGGCAAAGACGATGACATGCGGAAAAAGCATAGAAGAAATCCGCTCGTGCATAGAAATCCTTGCAAAAGATGCGGTTCTAAAAGGAAAAAAGACATTCAAGATTGAGGCAAAAAGGCAGGACAAGACATTTCCGCTTAATTCATACCAAATAGCTGCAGAGGGAGCGAAAAACGTGTTCGACTCAGGGCTTATGGAAGTTGACGTCCATAAGCCTAACGTAACTTTCTTTGTTGAAGTGAGGGACAGGGTATTCGTCTATTCGGACAGCGAAAAATCTCCTCGAGGACTTCCGGTGGGAGTTTCGGGAAAGGGGCTTCTTCTTCTTTCAGGCGGACTTGACTCTCCGGTCGCGGGCTACAGAATGATGAGACGCGGAATGAGGATCGAATGTCTTTATTTTCATTCGTACCCGTACACATCAAAAGAAGCCCAGGAAAAAGTCGAGGAGCTTGCAAGAAATCTTTCATCATACGGACTTGAGACATACCTGAACACAATTCCCTTCACCGATGTTCAGATGCGGATAAGGGAAAAATCCCCTGAAGAATGGACGACTCTTATCCTCAGGGTCTGCATGATGAAGGCGGCGAATCTACTTTGCCGCAGAGTCCACGCCGACTGCATAATCACCGGAGAAAGCCTTGGGCAGGTCGCAAGCCAAACGCTTGAGAACATGGCTGTAACGGAGCATTTTGCAGAATATCCGCTTTTGAGACCTCTTGTCGGAATGGATAAGGAAGAAATCGTAAAGGACGCAAAATTCATAGGTTCGTACGAAACGTCGATACTCCCCTACGAAGACTGCTGCGTGCTTTTTTCACCAAAACATCCTGTCCTCAGGGGAAGAATCGAGGACGCAGAAAAAATCTTTGCCGAAATGGAAGCGGACGGCATGATAGAAGAGGCGTTCGAAAAAAGGGACGTAAAACACTATTTTGCTGGAAAAGAAGTGGCGCAAAGCGTCTAAGTCTAATATAAGATTTTTGCGCTGAGCGAAAAATAATGATTGTATGAATCGTGCAGAGATGCCACCCATGCGTTCCGTGCCGTCTGAACATCGTTTACCGAAGAATACGGACCTGAAAATATGTTCGAGTCAACTCCGTCTCCCCTTATGTATTCGAATGTGTAGCCTGCGTCAAAAAAAAGGCGGATATTGTTCTTGAAGGAAAATTCATAAGAAGACGAAAGCCCCGCCTGCACAACATAGCTGATGTTCGGCTGCTTCAAAAATCCTGTCCTTGAAAGCGCAGAATCCAAGCCTTTGGTGGACATTCCTATGCCTCCGTCCGAGACAATGTTATCCGTTCCAGTGAACAAGGAAATCACTTCCTCGTCGGAAAGGCTTTCGTATGCGTTTCCGTGCCGAATCAAAGCCGTGTCGGAAAAGATTTTCAAACCCTTCAACGGTTTGAAAGAAATCCTTAGCGCAACCCTGTCCGAATTGGGCGGAAGGTTTGAACCCAAGTTTATACCATAATTCGTATAGTCGTGGAAATTGTATGATGAATCCTGGGTTGTGAAGAATGTGTAGGTGTATGGGGTAACAAGCGAATAATCCAAAGAAATCATTGAGCATGGAGAATTCAGCGGAGTGTATATAAGACCGGTCTTGAAAGCGCATCTTGTGGCGGACTCGTCCGGTTTCAGTTTTATGAGTTTTCCGAGTTTTGTGTCGTCGATGTACACATCCGCCGTAAAAGCCACGCACGGAAGAAGTTTCCATTCAACGCCAGTGCCGAAAAACACATTGTCATTGAAGCCTGACACGTTTGCGACCACAACGAACGGAGTCGGCATAAGATAGAAAGGTACAAAGCCGTTTCCGAAGACTGCGGACTCAAAAATCGAAAAAGAAAGCGCATTTTTCAAAAACGAAAACCTTAGCGCATGAAAAGCCATGAATTTTCCAAGTGAATAGACATTTTTGTCCTTCAAATTTCTTGCGCCCAACGCCATGAGCGCATGGGTGTAGTTTACAGTCTTTCCGATATAATTGAACGAAGTGTTCAGCGACTGGTAGGCGGTAGGATTAAGGACATTGCTGTCGTTCTGATAAAGACCGTAACCCAATTTGTTGAATCCAATCACACCGAACATGCGCTCGTCCCCGAATGTCATGTTTCCGTTCATATCCGCCATAAATTCGATTTTGTCAGTCGGAAAATAAAAATCCTTGATTTTGTTCTGGGAACTGTTCGTAAGATATCTTGGAAGAACATCGGAAAACTCAAGACCGCTGTTTTCTATGAGAAAATTCGTGCTGTAACCAAAGCCGATTTTTTTTCCAAGTTCAACGTCGGAGGAAAAATTCACGATTCCTGAAAATATTCCGTCGTTCTGGTAGGTGGGTTTCTTTCCGTTCGCCCCCCATTCAATCTGCTTCAGTTTTATGTCCGATTTTGCGCCAAGAAAAACTTTCCACGCCTTCCCGAAGTATTTTTCCGCATATCCGCGCGCCTTTTCCGCTTCGGAAGAGTCTTCGACCTCCGCCACCGCAGAAAGCATAGTTCTCACTATGTTCAGCGGATAAGGCTTCAACACCGGAAGAGAATCAATGTAGCCCTTTAGATACCAGCCCACCGCATCCGCATAAAACTCCTCCTCAGGATCTACAGAAACCTGGGCAAACGAACGCAACACCAGCACGGACATAAAAAAAACAAAAAGACCTTTTTTTATTCTCATTGCGACCTCAAAGCACTTTTTTAAATAATAAATGTTTGTTGAACGAATTACAAGATATATGGTATCTTAAAAGAATGACTTGCAAGGAAAAAGAGCTTTTATACAACCTTCTAAAAACAGCATCAAGCTCAATATACGGATTTTCCTCCCCGGATTTCAGGGAAAAAGCCGTATTTTCCGACGACAAGCAAAAACAAGCTCCGATAAAAAACGATGAAAAATCCGGCTATGCACTCCCGATAAAAAACGAAAATGAAATCGCTAAAGAAAAGTCGCCTTCCAATATTGAAAAAAATATAGAAAATCCTTTAGCGAATGAAGGGCAGAAAACTTTCACAGGCAAACAGACTTTAAAAAATTCCATGAGCCTTGAAAAACTTTCAGAAAAAGTAAAAGACTGCCAAAACTGCGCCCTTAGCCAAACAAGGCACAACACAGTCTTTGGAATGGGCGTTGAAAATCCGTACGTTCTTGTAATAGGCGAAGGTCCCGGCGAAGAGGAGGACAAACAAGGTCTTCCGTTTGTAGGACCTGCCGGAAAGCTCCTTGACAAAATGCTGAATGCGATATGCCTTGACAGGAACGCAAACTGTTACATAGCGAACGTGGTAAAATGCCGTCCGCCCCACAATAGAGACCCTTTGAAGGAAGAACGGGATGCCTGCAGAGCCTTCCTTGACACGCAGATTCATCTTTTAAAGCCTAGGTACATACTGTCGCTTGGAAAAGTCGCCTTACGGAATCTTTTCGGAATAGACGGAAATTTTTCGCTTTCGCCGTACAGACTCCGGCTTCTTGAATACCAAAACGTTCCGATGGTCGTAACCTACCATCCCAGCGCACTCCTTCGTAATCCCGAATACAAAAAGCCTGCATGGGAGGACTTAAAATTTCTTAGGGCGGAACTTGAAAAAAACTTTCCGGAATATAAGAACAAGTTTCAAAAATGATATACATAGAAGTCGCATTGAAAATTCCTTTGAACACGGTCTTCACCTACTCGTATGAGCCAAAAGAAGGCGATGGTGCGGAACAACTTCCGGAAATCGGAAAAAGAGTCAGCGTCCGATTCGGAAACCAGAACCTCACGGGATTTGTGGTTTCCAAAAGCGAAAAAATCAGCGAGAACTGCCCCGTGAAAACCGAAAAAATTATTCCGATAAAAAAAGTCATCGACAAAGAGCCGCTTTTCACAAAAGAAATATTCGAAATCGCAAAATGGGTCAGCCGCTATTATCTATGCACAATAGGAGAAGCGATTTTTTCTATAATTCCGACGACCGGAAAAGGTTTGAGAGGAAACATAGGCTTTCCGTTCAGCGACGATTTTTCGGAAAATCCCTCGAAAGAACTTTCCGAGGAGCAAAAAGAAGCGGCAAAATCCATAATCGATTCTTCCATTAAGGGAAAAGCCGACTACCATTATATCTACGGAATGACAGGCAGCGGAAAAACCGAGGTTTTCCTTCAGGCAGCGGAACACCTTCTTTCAAAAGGAAAAGGGGTAATCTATCTTGTCCCTGAAATCGGGCTTACCCCTCAGGTTGTGAAGGCGGTCGTAAAAAGGTTCGGACCTACCGCGGCTGTAATTCACTCCCAGCTTACTTCAAGCCAGAAAATGAACGAGTGGCACAAGATAATGAAAAAAGAGGCAAGGATTGTGGTCGGTGCAAGAAGTGCGGTCTTCGCTCCCGTGCCTGACCTTGGGCTTATAATAATCGACGAGGAACACGACGGCTCGTACAAATCAGGCGAAACACCAAGATACCACGCAAGGCAGGTAGCCATGTTCCGCTCCTCAAGACTTGGAATTCCTTTGGTGATGGGAAGTGCGACCCCATCCGCAGAGGCGTGGAAACTTATGGAAGAGAAAAAACTTATCCGCCATCTCCTTACAAAAAGACTTGCGGGCGGAAATATGCCTAAGATAAAAATCGTCGACCTTTCAAAATCAAAGAACATTTCCCCAATCTCAAAAGAACTGGAAGACGAGATAAGAAAGACAATCGAAAACAAAAAACAAGCGATCCTTTTTTTGAACCGCCGCGGATTCACCCATTTTTTCAGATGCAACACCTGCGGCTTTGAGCATAAGTGCAAAAACTGTTCGGTCTCCATGACATATCACAAAGCCGAAAACAGACTTAGATGCCATTATTGCGGCTGGTCTACATTCCCGCAAAGCCAATGCCCCAAATGCAGTTCCCTTGACATAGGATATTCAGGTTTCGGAACAGAATACATAGAGGCGGAGACAAAAGCCAAATTCCCTGAGGCGAGAATATTGCGGATTGACACGGACTCAATCACCAAGAAAGGTGAACTTCAGGAAAAACTAGATGCATTCCGTTTGGGAGAATACGACATTCTTCTTGGAACGCAGATGGTCGCAAAAGGGCTTAATTTTCCAAACCTTCAGCTTGTTGGAGTGATACTCGCCGACACCGCCCTGCATATTCCGGATTTCAGAGCTGCGGAAAGGACATTTTCCCTTATCACTCAGGTGTCGGGACGTGCGGGACGTTTTTTCCCGGACGGAAAAGTCCTTGTCCAGACGTATAATCCGCTAAGAGAGCCGATAATGTTTTCCTGCGGCGGAAAGACAGAAGAGTTCTACAGATACGAACTGAATCAAAGAAAAATGCTGGGTTTTCCGCCGTATTCAAGGCTAGTCCGGCTTGTATTCCGCTCCTTGAACAGAAAAAAAGCCGAGGAAAGCGCAAATGAGGCAAAAAAAATACTTTCGTCTTCCATAGGAACAAAAGGAGAAGTGATAGGACCTGCCGAATGTCCCATATTCATGACAAACAACAACTACAGATACCAACTTTTGCTAAGGAGCGACAATATAGCCGTCCTTCAAAAGAATGCGGAAAATCTGCTTTATAACTACACGCATACTCAGTCTGTGTACATAGAATGTGATGTAGATCCTGTAAGCATAATGTAGAAAAGAAAAACTTCGTTTCAAAACTAAGCGTGCCGTCTTATTCCGTCAAATTTTATGTCGTAAAGGAAAAGCCCCGTAGGAGGAGCCGTAATACCTGCCGCCTTTCTATCTTTTTTTTCTATTATTTTTATAAAATCCCCGGAATCTTTTCCGTTTTTATCAAGAGTCAAAAGAGTTCCCGTAACAGTGCGTACCATCTTCCACAAAAAAGCGTTTCCTTCTATCTGGAAAACCAAAAGTTCCTCTCCGCCCGGAAATCCTTCCTGAAAAAAAAAGTGTGCGTCGTCTATGTAACGTTTTGTGGAAACACTTTCGTCCCCACTTGCAGAAAAAGAGGCAAAATCCATCTCGCCTTTAAGACATTTAGCCATCTCGTTCAGGTTCGAAAGCGAGGCGCTATATGGATAATGCCACGAAAACCGGCTTAGCGCGGCGGACGGCGCGTTTCCCGTAAAAATAAAATACCTGTAGATTCTGCTTGTGGCGTTCTTTCTTGCGCTGAAATCGTTTTTGACCTCTACAGAATCAAGAATCCTAATGTCGCCGGGAAGGATTGCGTTCAGGGCGCGGACATAGTTTTTTTCAGGAAAAGAATCGACAGGAGAAAAAAAATTGGCTTTCTGAGCCAATGCGTGGACTCCGCTATCCGTCCTTCCTGAACCGTAAAGTATTATGTCGGATTTCAAAAGCCTTGAAAGAGCCGCTTCAATCTCGCCCTGCACCGTCCGTTCCCGAATCTTATCTTCGGCTCTTTCCTGCCTCTGCCAGCCTGAAAAGTCTGTTCCGTCGTAGGAAACGGTCAGAAGAATGTTCTTCATGAAATCCCCGTAAAATCAGATGTCGTCGTCGCTTACTTCCTTTGAAAGCCGATCGTAAAGATCCCTCGCCTTCTCAAGAAGAGGTCCGGGTTTATCCTTGGAAGATTTTCCCAAACCGAAGATTCTTGCTATCGCAGTTTTTGACTCGCTAAGTTTTCTCAAACGGAGCTGGATATCATCCTTTTGACCGTACGTGTATTCCAAAAGCCCTGCAAGATATATCACCCCGTCCCAGCCATAGTTTTTGTCCATGTCCGGGCCGAAATTAGAAAGAGTCGAACATTTTTCAACCCTTTCTGTCTCGTTCAAGATAGCCTGCTGGTAGAAAAACAACGCCTTTCTGTAAAACACATTCGAAAGATAAGAAAAATTGTGTCCGGGAACGGCGGAATCAAGATCCCTTGTAAGCCAGGCAAGGCGTAGCGAAAGAAAAGCCGATTTCATCGTGGGAAGAATGTCGTGTCCAACGCTGTCGTAAGAAAGAAGCGCAAGATAATACATGGCGCAGCCGTCGTAAAGTGAACGCTCACGGTTCAGCGCAAAATGCGGAAACACAGCGTTCACCTTGTTTTTTCTATCCTCCCGCTTGAAAAACAAATTGTCCTGGTCTTCCTTTTTCTTCAAATCCTTGAAATCCGACCACAAAAGTGCCGTGTAGCAGTTTGGACAAGCTCCGATTTCGTAAATAAGAGGATAGATGCGTCCGAAGCGTAGCGAAGGCTCGAACGTCCTGTGAAGGTCTTCGGAAAGAGGACCTGCTATCATCCTTCCGTTTCCGCTCATCATCACTTCCTTCTCAAAATTTTTCTTGCAGACAGGGCAAAAACATTTTTCCTTGGACCAGTACGAAATCACAGGCTTTTTCTTGCTCGAAGTTTTTTTTACGCCAGAAACCATCCAATAACTCCTCCCTTCAAAATTTTTCCGTTTTTTCTATGACCACGTTCGCAACGGCATATTCTTTCTCGTGGCTCAGGGAAACAAAAATCCTACATTCGCCGCATTTTTCTTCCAAAAGTTTTTTTAGTTTTTCCGAAAAATACAGTTCCGGTTTTCCGTCGGCGTTTTTCTTCACAAAAACCTCTCGCAAGTCAAAGCATATTCCAGTTCCCAAAGCCTTGGAGAACGCTTCTTTTGCGGCAAAACGCACCGCATAGTGCTGGCACAGCGAGGATTTAGAGCCTTTTGAAAAAAGTTCCGCCTCGTTGAAATACCTTTCAAGCAGTTCTTCGTTTTGAAGCCATTTTTCAAACCGCCTGACATCCACTATGTCCGTTCCGATTCCGAATATCATCTTCGCCGTCTCTTGGAAGACTTTTTTTCTTCGACCGCCTCTTCGCCGGAAGAAACACCGGAATCCGAAGAAGTTTCCTGATTCACGGACGGATTTTCCTCCGCATTGGCTGAAGACTTCTCGGATATCATAAGGCTTACAGTCTCGTAGGATTTTTCTTTCACAGAAATGTTTACCGGAAGCACAAAAAGAACCGGAAGTTCGTAGCTGCCTTCGCTTTTTATTGAACTGCAGTCGATGACGACGCTTTGCTCCGAAAGATTGAATTTTTCCATCATCGGAACTGTGCCTGTAAGGGTAAAGTTCAGCGGCGGAATTGTAGAGCTGTTTTCAAGATTTCCATCAAGCGATATCAGTTTCGGCGTAACGCCCGTGAAAACCAGATCGCTTGGACTCGGAGCAATGGTAACATTTACCCGGAAAGGCTCTTCCACCTTTGCCGAAACAAGAGCGTTTATGTTGTCAAGCCCTACCTCAGTGGAAAAACCTGTCGAGGCTCCCTTAACGTTCACCTTGTCTGAATATATAAAGTTTGTCTTTTCAACAATTTTTGAAGGACCTATTATTTTTACCGTCGACGGAACAATCTCGACGCTCTTTACAAAATAGCCGTGGCTCACCTCGCCCGAAACGGACGGCTTTACGGAAACATATTTTTCCACCTTCTCGTCCAATGTCAGAGAAACATAATCGGGCTTCACCGAAACTTCAAGGGGGTCTATAAGCATAAGATCCTTAGACACGGAAATCGTAACGGGAACGTCATAGTCGCCGACTTCGGTATAATGGTTCAGGTTCAGCACGGCGGATATTCCTTGGGCTGTGATCGCTCCTATGGAATCGGCGCTGCACCTTACGTTCACCTTTACAAAGGACGGAACATCGGTCTCGTTCACCAAAAGCCCTTCGGAAACCACCTCAAGCGGAACTGTCAGCGTCTTGTGGTCAAGGACTGCTACCTGATGAAAGACATAGACCAAAATCGCAGCCGCCACGCATATTACCTTTGCCACCCAGTTTTCGGTGAGGCGACTAATCATTTTTCTTGTGTTCATCGATAGTGTCCTCCAGGGTGTACGCTTCAGGCGGTATGTTTAAAAGATTTTCAAGGATTTTTGTAAGTTCCTTGGAAGAAAGGTCGTAGTGAAGTTTAGAGTCGTATGTAAGGCTCATCGCACCTGTCTCCTCAGAGACTACAAGGACAACCGCGTCCGAAATCTCGGATACCCCCAAAGCCGCCCTGTGCCTTGTGCCGAAAGTCTTTTTTATGTCGTATTGTTCGCTTAGCGGAAGAAAACAGCCCGCCGCCACAAGTTTTCCGCCCTGAATGAAGCACGCTCCGTCATGAAGCGGAGTGTCCATTCCGAATATGGTTACAAGAAGGCTTGATGAAATATCCGCATTGAGCCTAGTTCCCGTATCAAGAATGTCGTCAAGCCTTGTGTGGCGAAGAAAGACTGCAAGCATGCCTCGCTTCTGTTTTGAAAGCATCTCCGCCGCGATAAGCACCGAATCCACGTAAGAATGTTTGGAACGGCTTCCGAAAGCGAACCACTGCGTCTGCCCCATCTTCAAGAACATCTTCCTAAATTCCGGCTGGAATATTATCACGAACCCGACAATCAGCATCGGTGTGATTGAAGTAAAAATCCATACCAATGTCTCAAGTTTCAGAATGACTGCAAGCGCATATGAAATCGCAACTATGACCGCAGACTTTATTATCTGCACACTGTTGGATTTTAGGATTATCTGGTACGCCTTGTAAAAGACAAAAGCAAGTATACCTATATCAACGAATGAGCGAACTACATTATAAACTGCCAGTAAATTTTCCGCGGATTTCAAAGTTTTCCCTTCAATACGATTCCTATAAAGTATACTCCAAAACGTTTAAAGTATCTATCGTTTCTTTTACATCATGCACACGAACCAAAGAACAGCCTTTAATGACGCTTACAAGATTTGCCGCAAGAGTGCCGGAAAGCCTTTCGTCAACTTCCCTTCCCGTCATCGCTCCTATGCACCTTTTCCGAGAAAGAGCCATCAGTATTTTGTACTTTCCGCCGCAAAAATTCCCGGAATTTTTTATCAATTCGCAGTTGACTGAAAAATCCTTATTAAATCCTATTCCGGGATCTACGATTATCTTTCTAGGCTCTATTCCTATGGATTCGGCATATAAGGCTCTTTTTAAAAGGTAGTCGTCCACTTCTTTGAACGCATCTTTTTTAATTCCGTTCCTGTGCATAAGGACGACTGGGATTTTCTTTTCCGCCGCAAATGCGCCAAGCTCAGGTTCGTCCTCAAGAGCGGAAATGTCGTTCAGTATGTCCGCCCCTTCGTCAAACGCTTCCTGCATGACCGATAGTTTCCTTGTGTCCACTGAAATCGGAATGTCTGAAACCTTTCTTATATCTTTTATGAGCGGAATTAGCCTCCGCTTTTCTTCGTCGGAATCTATGTAGCTTGAACCCGGACGAGTGGATTCCGCCCCAATGTCAAGAATGTCCGCCCCCTCTTCAATTATCGCCAACGCTTTTTCGATTCCGCCTCTGCTTCCCGCATAAAACGAATCCGGGGTTGCATTAAGGATTCCCATGACAAGCGCCTTTCTTGAAGTCGAAATAGTTTTTTCCCTAAGTTCAAGTTCAACCATGATTTTTCCTAAAAATAAAAACTCACAAAAGCCCAAGCAGGTCCAAGGCGGCTTTGCAGAGTTCTTCCACGCTAAGCCCCGCCTCCGAAAGTACATCCTGTCTGGTTCCCTGCCTGTAAAATCCTTCAGGGAACGCCTTTATCCTGAAATTCGTGATTTTGTTCTCCGAAAGCACAAGTGCAAGATACTCGCTTATCCCACCAGACACGATTCCGTCTTCCGCAAACACTATTCCGTCGTAGCCTTTTGCAAGACCTATAAAATATTCTTTGTCTATCGGTTTTATAAACCTAAGGGAATATATGTCGCTAATCACGTTTTCCATAAGCAAAGCCCTTGAGGCGACCACGACCTCCGAATACATTCCGCCGGTTGTAACAAAAAGGATTCTTCTTGTCTCGCCGGAATCCTCAAGGGCGACTTCCAAAGTCGGAAAAAGAGATTCCGCCTTCAAAAGAACTCCCCTTCCCTCTATAATTTCCGAAGAAAACTCAGAACGTTCCGAAGGGCATGACAGCTTGGGATAGCGGATTATGTATATGCCTTTTCCCGAAATCGAATATTCAAGAATCTTTTCAAGGTCTTTTCCGGTAGCGGGAGTGAGCATTGTAACGTTAGGAACGGGGCGAAAAAGGGCTATATCAAAAAGACCTTGATGGGTTTCTCCGTCTCCCGGAACAGCACCCGCCCTATCCATCACTATAATAGAATGCAGATTTTGGATAGCCATGTCGTGTATCACCTGATCGACCGCCCTCTGCATGAAAGTGGAATATATGCACACCACAGGAATCATTCCGCCCCTTGAAAGCCCTCCTGCAAATGTAACGGCGTGTTCCTCCGCTATCCCGACATCAAAAAATCTTTCAGGATAATGACGGGCAAACGAATCAAGCCCCGTCCCTTTTGCCATCGAGGCGGTTATTGCGACAAGATTTTTGTTTTTTTCGGCAAACTTCAAAAGGGAATTTGAAAAACTTTCAGTAAAACTGACCGCATCGAATTTTTCGACCTTTCCGTCTGAAGTGCAAAATGGTCCGATCCCATGAAACCGTTCGGGATTATCTTCAGCAAGGCTGTAGCCCTTCCCTTTTTTTGTTACCACATGCACAACCACGGGATTTCGCATCCTTTTTACCCTTTTGAGTACGGTCTCAAGAGACTTCTCGTCATGTCCGTCAAGCGGGCCAACGTATTCAAAATCCAAGTCGGAAAAAAAATTATTCTGAAGAAGAAGACCTTTCAAGCCCCGCTTGAACCTGAATACGAATTTCTGCAAAGGGCGACTGAACGGAAGACGACTCACAATAAAATCTATGGCTCTTCTTATAGATTGATAATGCCCCGTCATTGTAAGGCGACTAAGATACCTTGAGAACGTACCGTCGTTTTTGTCTATCGACATTTGGTTATCGTTCAGGACTATTATAAGGTTTTCTCCAAGCTCGCCTGCGTTGCAAAGCCCCTCAAAAGCCATTCCGCCCGTCAACGCTCCGTCCCCAATAACGGCTATCACCTTGCCTTTTTTCCCCTTCAAATTCCATGCCGTAAGAAGCCCCAAAGCCTGCGAGATGGAAGTCGAAGCATGTCCGTTGTCAAAAAAATCGTGAGGACTTTCAGTCTTTTTGGTAAAGCCGGAAAGCCCGTCTTTTTTCCTAAGTTCACTGAAAAGCGGATATCTACCCGTCAAAAGTTTATGGGCATAGCATTGATGGCTCACGTCCCAGACAACAGCGTCCTCTGGACTTGAAAAAACCCTGTGCAATGCGACGGTAAGCTCTACAACGCCAAGATTGCTTGCAAGATGCCCTCCGTTTTCACCAACAACAGAGATGATTGTCTTACGGATTTCTTCCTGCAACTGAACAAGCTGTTTTCGAGAAAGTTTTTTTATGTCTTCCGGTGATTTTATCGATGAAAGTAACGTACAAACTCCAATTTTCAGGGCATCATTGACACCACAAGAAACAGACGGATAGACGACGGCATGAAAAAAGACCGCTAAAAGCAGAAAACTTTTGCGGTCTAAAATCGGAGACTAAAAGACTTACTTTGTCTTATGTCTGTTCCTTCTAAGCATCTTCTTGCGCTTATGAGTCGCCATCTTCTGGCGTTTTCTTTTTTTTCCACAAGGCACGTCGGCACCCCTCTACTAGTAAAGTGTTGCTTATTATCACCTATTTAGATATTTAGGTCAATAGAATTGTCCGTATTTTGAAAGAAATTCCTGAACAAGCAAAGATATTTTTTCCTCTGAAGCCGATTCGTCTCCTAAAAAAATCCTTTTCGCTCCCGGAATATCAGCCATGAACGTAAGTTGCTTTTTTGCGTATTTCCTTGAGGAATGTTTTATCTCCGTCCGGATTTTTTCGATTCCCTCCGCCGAATTTCTATCCCCGGAAAACCATTCCCTGTAGCCTATGGCCTTCATTCCCGGCATAGATGAATCCGCTCCGTCACGGATAAGGGATTCGACCTCGGCCTTCAGCCCCGACTCGAACATTTCGTCCACCCTTTTTTCTATTCGTTTGTAAAGCTCTTTTCTGTCGCGTTCCAACACCAAAGTCAAAAAATCAAATCCATTTCTAAGATTTGCGCCTGCAGAAAACGAACTTCTAGGCTTTCCGGAAAGAGCATAAACCTCAAGCGCACGAATTATCCTGTACTCGTCGTTGATGTTTATTTTTTCCGCACTAAAAGGATCCAAACGCCTAAGTTCATCGTGGAGCGCCTTTCTTCCCTCTTTTTGAATCCTTTTTTTTAGTGAAAGCCTTATATTTTCGTCGGATTCAGGCGTATCCGGAAGTCCCATAAGAAAACTCCTCACATAAAAACCTGTTCCGCCAACCACAAGAGGGATTTTTCCCCTCTTCCATATGTCGGCGCACAAAAAATCCGCCATGGAAACAAAATCCGACACAGAAAACTGCTCGTCGTAATCAAGTATGTCTATAAGATGATGTGGCAAAAGGGTTCGTTCACTGGCTGTAGGTTTTGCGGTCCCGATATCAAGACGCCTGTAAACCTGCATGGAATCCGCGCTCACAAGTTCCGCCTTCCCTTTAAAAAAAGAACGACTGCCCTCCCCGAATAATTTTAGGGAAAGGGCAGTCTTTCCGCTCGCTGTTGGAGCGAAGAGCACTATGACCGGAATAGCCATTTATTTTCTTGAGCCGTCTTCGATGCGATACGAAATTTCACCGGAAAAAAGCTGCCTTGCCGCAACGGACACAGCCTTACCCGCATTGTCGCCGATTTCAGGGTCTCCTATCTTTGACATCTGATATGCGCGACGACTTGCCGCTACAGTAATCTCATAAATATTGTCAGAAAAACTTGCAAGTTCTTTCAATGGGAAAATAATATCCATAGCCACCTCTCATTTATGCGCCAATTATAGTAACTTTGTCATGCAGTGTCAAAGACAAAGCGGACACGAACGGAAAAGGATTTTTTCAAAAAAAGCACCTTTGCCGGCAACATAAATGTTTTATACTGCATGATTTCTCTCAAAAAAGGTACAGTGAAATTTTCGCCCCGCACTCTGCGCGTGCTACTGCATATGTGGGGGAATTCAAGGTATAGATTAAGGGGGAGAGAGGGACCCCCGTCAGGGCAGGGTTCCCTCTCTCCCCCTTAGACCCCCTTTCTCCTTCCCGCACTGCTTAGGGGACACCCCTAAGAACCCCGTACACTCGTTTTGCTTACGCAAAACTCGTTCTTTGTCGTGTTTACGCTGTTTGTATCAGAGTGGGGTATTTATCGCAGTTTTGCCAAAGGCAAAACTGCGAGCGAGCAGTAGACCAACAAAAACTTGAAGTCCCCATTACACCGCCGCTCCTCAGAACCCCGAGAGGCGTTTATCGTATTTTTGCCATGTGGCAAAAATACGGGCCGGCGGGCAACCGATAAAAACTGAAGAACCAGTTACACCGCCAGCCGAATGCTAGCTGGCGTTGCGAACAAGCCGGAAGCCAAGGTAGCCGTCGCGGTAGTACGGGCGGCCGCTGCCCCGAAAAGCAACCCCAGTGCGGTCGGCGAAGTCGCCCCAAGAACCGCCACGATTACAACGGCCAGAACCCGACGACGCGCCTGTGTTTGGCGTGGTATTTGTTACGCTAGCATACCAATCCCAGCACCATTCCCATACGTTTCCGCTCATGTCGTATAGTCCGTAGCCGTTGGCTTTCTTTGTCTTCACGTCTCTCGTTCCTGTATTGCTTGTGTTTGATGTATACCACGCAACTTCATCGATGTTGTTGCTTCCGGCGTACTGGTAGTTCTCTCCGCCCCGTGCTGCCCACTCCCATTCAGCCTCTGTCGGCAATCGGTAGCCGTTTGCCTCAAAGTCGCATGCAGCGGCATTCCATGTAGAGTTGCTCGATGTTGGAACAGCTCCCCAGTCGGCAGGATTTGTCTTGCCGCTTATTTTATAGCATGGGGTAAGACTTTCTTTTATCGAACGCTTGTTGCAGTATACAAGTGCATCATACCAGCTGACTTTGTTTACAGGATTCTTGCCTGCGGCGTCTCCTGTAAGTTCATCTCCGTCCTTATCGTGAGCCTTTGCCATATTGTCCGGTAGGCTTCCCATGACTTCCTTGTACTCAGCCCTTGTTACTTCGTGGTCGCTCATGTAAAAGGCTTTTATCTCAAGCGCACGTCCGCTCACAAATACCTCAGAACTCGGCGTCCAGCTTTCCGTTCCGGCGATTGATTTGCCGGGCACTTTTACAAAGCCTTCCGGAACAGTTGAATCAGGTGTCCCGCCTGTGCCGGCGTTGTTCTGACATCCCGCAATCCCAATTACCGCGGCGACAGCCGCCGCAAGTATTCCAATTTTTCTTAACGCTTTCATGTTTCCTCCTGCGTAAGTTAATATTATTTTAAGCCGCATTTTTGTATGTGGAAAAATGCGGGCTTTCAGCAAAAACATTTAAAAACAAAAGACCGCCGTGCCGCGGATGTATTTTACACACGCTCAGGACACAACGGTCTTTTTCTGCTATATAAAAATTTTTAAAGAGAAGTGTATCTGTTCTGTTCTGTTCTGTTCAAGATTGTGTTTCCCCACATTGCTCTGTCAAGTATTTTGCTTTTATGGAGTTGATAGTAGCAAAGTTTTTCGGCTTTTGCAATACAGGGAATGCGGGTGGTTTCGAAAGCAAATAATCTTTAGTCCATGCACACAAACGCTCAACAGCGGGACGGAATCAGTAATCGCTCGTTTTTGTTTTTTCAGTTTTCTTGGCTTTGAAATAAAAAGGCTTTGTTATTTAAGCCTTTTTTGCCTGATTCCTACCGAATATTAACTATTACATAAGTACCTTTTTTTGCCTTCAGAACTACGATTTGATTGGATTCTGAATTTGCAACGAAAAGTTCAGAAAAATGAAAATGGAGCCCTTTTTATTGTCAAATCTGAATTTAAATGCAGAGGCTCAATCCCTTCCCGCTTTTTCCCTTTTGAATAAAAAAAACTCATCTATTTTATTCGATTCTTTTTACTTCGCAAAATAAAGGTTTCATTTTTTCTGTAATTTTTGCCTGATTTACAAATTCGTATTCCGAACAGCAGTTCAAAACCGCTGAATTCGTTTTTAGAGCTTTGATTTCGATAAAATTATCCTCAACTGACAAATCGTAGTAATCCCTAATCTTATTCCAAACAAAAACATATCTTCCCTGAACCATGTCAATTTTTATGTCTCCGGCATAATTTACAACGCCCGGAAGCACTTTGAACGCATAGGGATTAAAATATTCTGTATTTTTGCCGACCTTGGTAATTCCGTAAGTACCTTTTTTTGCCTTCAGAACTACGATTTGATTGGATTCTGAATTTGCAACGAAAAGTTCAGAAAATGAAAATGGAGCTTTTTTTATTGTCAAATCTGAATTTAAATGCATAGGCTCAATCCCTTCCCGTCGATTGCCGTTAACATCAAAAAAATCGTCCATTATTTTGTTTGCGGTGGGATTTATAATTCTAAGAACAACGTAACCTTCATTTTTTTTCAAAACGGAATCGCAGTCCGCTCTCACCACTTTTATAGTTGATGCACATGATAAAAAAAGAAAGATTATAAGCATAGAAAATAGATAAAACAATCTTTTCATATTAATAACACCTTTCAATCATAATGGAATTTTTATAGTCAAGGAAGTTGCGGAAATTACCGCCCAATCAGGTATAAAACTTTTCAGAGTTATAAATGCTTGGTTCACTGCTGCAACAACTCCCGTAAACCAACAAGTTATTGCAACAGATGCTGTTGTAGCTCCTATGGTTTCTAACTTTATTACAGTCTGATCATAGTTCAAACAATAACCTATTAGTGCATTGCACACA
>CAJPOF010000001.1 GCA_905372235.1 uncultured Treponema sp. | reverse complement strand
TACATCATTTTTTTTACATTTCCAAACTATATTTAATTTAGAAAAAGTATAATGTGATGCGCATCGTGTTATATTTAAAAATCAATGAGGTGTTATATGAAAAAGTCAATTTTTTCACTTCTGGTGTTGGTTGCGCTTGCAGGTTTGATTTCCTGTAAGAACAATATCGAAGACAATGCTAACGAAGCGTTGGAAAAACAATTGTTTTCAATCCTTCCGTCCGGTTATTCAAGCATAGGAAAGCAGCATAATGAGACTCTTCAGGAATTTTATTATGGAGCAGAATCGCGAGGTGCAAAAAAAGGGGTGAATTACAAGGAAAATTCCGTAGAAGATTTCTTTGGTCCTTTTGAATCTTGCTATTATGCTAAGGATTTTTCATGCTCGGGCGAGCGAAGCGCTGCTTCCGTGCAAGGCTCTTCGGATGAAATCTTGGTAGAAAATCATCTTGTATCGGAGGCTTCGTCGGACTACATTTCTCTCGTGGCTTCTGTGTTGGACGAACCGATGGATTCGTTGTCTGAAACGCAGGCTGCAATAACAAAGATTGAGTTGTCTGCGCTGTCTGAAAAATCCGCAGAAGATGTAAGAGAATTTGTCTGTTACGCAGAGACTGCTAAGTCTTCTCTTGCTTTTTGGGCGGAAAATGCGGAGACCTTGGGGATTTCCGATGATTCTGAATCTGCTGGAAGGTGGATATTCAAGGATTTTTGGAATAATTACAAGCACAAACTAGCCATGATGGCTGCTTCCGATGCTGCTGGAGCTGCCGCCGGTGCTGCCATTGGAGCGGCAATGGGTGCTCCGGGAGGACCTCAGACAGCTGCAATGGGTGCTGGTATCGGTGCTGTCATCGTAGGGGCGGCTTCATCTGCCGAAGGGTTTCGCCGCGATAAAGTCTGCATAGTGATTCCGATGGAGCAACTTAAAAAACTGATTAAGATTAATAAGTAGACTTTTTTGCTTGTAGCGGAAATATGCTTCTCGCATTTTCCGCTACATAAATTCTTGCATTGTATTTGTTTACAATATTTTGTGATTATGTTCATCACGATAACTTATTATCGGATGTGCGTTGTTTAATTTAAAATGAATGAGGTTTTATAATGAAAAAATGCGTTTTGGTATTGTTTTCTCTGTTTTTTCTTTCGGTTTCTGTTTTTGCTCAAAGTGAGGTTCGCTCTGTGCAAAATAATTCTGAAAATACTGAGTTTAA
The DNA here is from genome assembly GCA_905372235.1 of uncultured Treponema sp. GTDB lineage: Bacteria > Spirochaetota > Spirochaetia > Treponematales > Treponemataceae > Treponema_D. The sequence continues at coordinate 93,252 of CAJPOF010000001.1, read as the reverse complement.
GGCAAGCGTTCTTGACGAGAATCTTTTGGTTCATTCCCCGTGTTTCCTTAACATTACTCAATATGAAAATCCTTCGGGAAAGAAATTTTCATACAAGGAAGTGAACTTCATGCTTGATGAAGTTCCTGAAAACAAGGCTATTATGAAATCCTACAGATTTTGGCTTGGAATGACATATACGTTGGCAGGACTTTGCGCTGCGGGGCTTACGACGGGTGTGGTTTATTCATTCAACGAGAATGCGCCTTATGCAAATGAAATCTATGCAAGTTCTATGTATACCGCAATTTGTGCATGTGCAGGTGCATTGCTTACATCTTCAATTTCCAGTTCAAAATACTTGAAGGCTGTGGATAATTATAATCTGAGTATCTTAAAAAATTGAAATTCTGATTGATGCACGCACTATATCTGAAGATGCCGTTCCATGGCATCTTCAGTTTTTCTGTGCTGTGAAAAGCGGTTTTTATCCTTGTAACATTTTGCTTTTATCATTATTTTAAACGTATGCACTTCACTTTAAGGAAAACGCATTGAAAGATTATTATGAAATTCTTGGCGTAGATAGAAACGCATCAGATGATGATATAAAAAAAGCGTACAGGAAAAAGGCTCTGAAATATCACCCCGACAGAAATCAGGGGAACAAAGAAGCCGAAGCTCGGTTCAAGGAAATAAACGATGCCTACCAAGTGCTGGGCGATGCGAAAAAACGAGCGGAGTACAATTCGTACGGTTTCCATGGAGAGGATTCTTATTCGGAGCGGACTTCCGCATACGGTAGGCAAGCTTCGGCTCATCAATACGAGTATCAAGAAAGTTCATTCGGCTCTGAAGAGACTTTTTGGAGATGGTTTCAGTCGGCTCATGATGCGAATGAAAGCGAAAGACGGACATATTATCGATGGAATGAGAGTTCAAGTGGTAAGAAAAGGACAAAGGCGCAACTTCTCAGTGCCTTTGTTGTTGGTGTGTCTCAGGCGATATTGGGAATTGTGCTTATGAGTCTGATTTGGTGGCTTCTGTTCCCGTTGGGCTTAATTTTTAGCATCGCTATTACCGGTTCGGGAATCAGCGGTGCTTTCAGGGCAATCAGGGATTTCGTTAACAGTCCTAACGCTGGCGGAAAATAATTCTACCCCTGTCAAGATCGTAAGGAGAAAGGGCGACTTTTACACTATCACCGGGGACAATTCTTATGTAGTGTTTGCGCATTTTTCCTGAAAGGTGTGCCATGATTATATGTCCGTTCTGCAGTTCCACTCGAAACATTGTGTTGGGCAATGCCTCTTTTACGATTCCTTCGACTTCAATAGCCTCTTCTTTAGCCACGATTCCTCCATGGGTAATTTTGGTAAAATTTCAAATAGGATTTGTATTTTTTAAGAATTACACTTATACTAGTATGTACAAATTAAAATAGATTGTCAACAATGGGAGTTTGTTGACCTAGGGGAGGAGACACAATTTATGGAAGAAAAATTTATTGTGGAGACAAAAGAGAAGCTGCTTGCTCAGAGGAAGACTATTCTGGAGGCTCTTGAGGGGCAGAATGCGGATATGAAGGATTTGGTGAAACCTGTCGAATCCGGTGACGAGGCGGATGTGGCCTCCGATGCTGTGGACAGAACTCTTCTGGATTCGCTTGGTGCGCAGGACACGCAGAGACTTAGGCTTATAGACAGCGCATTGGATAGAATGCGGCTGAACAAATACGGAATATGCGTTTCATGCGGAAAAGATATTCCGCAAGCCAGGCTTGAAGCGCTTCCGTACGCTCTTATGTGCATAGAATGCGCCAGTGCCGAGGAACGCCGAAACAGGTAGCCGAAAATCCGAATGCATTTTGTTTGCGTTTCTTCGAAGACGGATTTTGTCCGTCTTTTTTTATACACATTGGCGTTTATTGTGGTATCATCTAAGGTATGAGTACACATATAAACGCAAAAGAAGGTGAAATCGCAGACAAGGTTCTTCTTCCGGGAGACCCGTTGCGTGCAAAGTTTATCGCAGAGACTTTCCTTGAAAATCCGGTTTGTTACAACGAGGTTCGGGGAATGTATGGATTTACGGGAACTTACAAGGGAAATCGGGTTTCTGTTCAGGGGTCCGGAATGGGGCAGCCCTCTCTTTCTATATATGTAAATGAACTTTTCCGATTTTATGGGGTGCAGAAAATCATAAGGGTCGGGACAATAGGTTCGGTGCAGGAGGACGTAAATCTTAGGGACACGGTGATTGCGAGCGCGGCGTTCTCCGATTCCTACCTGCTGAACCAGCGTTTTGGCGGACTTCATTTTGCGCCCACGGCGGATTTCTCTCTTCTTTACGGCGCGTTCAACAAAGCAAAGGAACTTGGAATCAAGGCTAAGGTTGGTCCTGTTGTCTCAAGCGATTTTTTCTACGACGACAAGCAGAACTGGAAACTCTGGAAAAAATACGGAGCTATCGGAATCGAGATGGAATCGGCGGAACTTTTCACGTTGGCTGCCGAATTCGGACGCAAAGCACTTTCGGTGTTTACTGTTAGCGACCATATCGTGAAAGGTGGAGAAACAACGGCGGCTGAACGCCAGTCGAGTTTCAAGGACATGGTGGTTCTTGCGCTGGAGACGATAGTTCAGGAAGGGGATATATGAAACCGATATTGTTGGTGCTTGCGGCGGGAATGGGAAGCCGTTACGGCGGCGTAAAGCAGATTGATTCCGTCGGGAAAAACGGCGAATGTCTTTTGGATTTTGCCGCATACGATGCTATGAAAAGCGGTTTTGGAAAAATCGTTTATATAATCAGAAAGGACATCGAAACGGATTTTAGGGAAAAACTTTTCGACAGAGTTTCAAGGAACATCGATGCGGATTATGTGTTCCAGTCCCACGAAAGTCTTTTGACGGAAGAACAGATTGGGCTTTCCGCCGGAAGGGAAAAACCGTGGGGAACTCTGCACGCCGTCCTTTGTGCGGAAAAAGCAATTGATGCTCCGTTTGCCGTAATCAATTCCGATGATTACTATGGTAGAAACGCATTCGAAATCCTTGGCACTCATCTTTCGTCCATCGAAAAGCGTTCCCCGGAACACGCCATGGTCGCTTATGTCCTTGAAAACACTATGAGCAAAAACGGTTCTGTAAGCCGAGGAGTCTGTACCGTTCAAAACGGAAAATTGGCAGGAATCGTGGAGAATCTGAAAATTTTTTATGACGAAAACGGAAGCGTCGTAAGCCAATGGGATGAACGCAAGGAAATCCTCACCGGAAAAGAGTGGGTGAGCATGAACTTTTTTGGTTTCAGCCTGAAGGCGTTCGAGCGTTTCAATCTTTATTGGGAAGATTTCATAAAGGCGAATGCCGGCGAGAAGAAAAAAGAGGCGCTTCTTCCTGTTGCCGCAAGCGACATCGTGAAAAACGGCGAGGGCTCAATAAAGGTGTATACTTCCGACGAGTCATGGTTTGGGATGACGTACCCTGAGGACAGGGTGCTTGTGAAAGACGAACTTTCAAAAAAAATAGCTTCGGGTTACTATCCTGAACGCTTGTGGGAAAGGTAGCCGCTTTTTTCTTGGCGGAAGTTTTTTTTAAGCGTTTTTGAAAAATCAAAACGGGTATTTTAGGTTTCCGTTTAAAACTTCTGCCTGCTTTCGTTTTTTCGCAGATTTTTTTTATTCGAGCCGAAATATTTAAGTTCTTTTTGCGCTTCATGTTTTTTCTATTTTTACATTTTAATTGAGATTATTCTCTAAATTCGTTAAAATGTCCGAAATTCTCATGCTTTGTAAAGGCGGTTTTCTATGCTTACATTAAAATTCGGCGGCACTTCTATGGCAAACGCCCGCCGCATTCTTTCTTCGGCGGACATCATAATATCAAGGGGAAAAGGCGAACGGCTTAGCGTAATCGTAAGCGCAGTCGCAGGAATCTCAAATTCACTTCAGGCGGCTATCGATGCCTGCACCGCACGGACAATCAATTCGGATTATGTGCATGACATAAAGAAAATCCATGAGGAAATCTGTTTTGAACTTCAGTCAAAACTTTCAGGCTTCCAAGCGGAAAAAGTTCTTTCTTCGATTCAGCCGAATTTCGACGAACTTGAAAAGCTTCTTGCCGGTTGTTCGTCGTTTGGGGAATGTCCCAGCACGGTCTACTGCCGCATAATGGGAATGGGAGAGCTCTGTTCCGCTCCTATAATGGAAGCGGTTCTGCGTGCTAAAGGCGAAAGCGTCCTTCTTCTTGATTCAAGAAAATGCGTTTACACCACGGGAAAGCAGAAGGAAGGCGAGGCAGACTACGGCCGGACGGCAGAAGCCCTTCGTCCGTACAGGGACGGGGAATCCAACAGCCAGACGCATATACTTTTGTTTCCGGGCTTTGTATGCTCGTGGATTGGTGGCGCTGACAAAGGCGTGAAAATGGGGCTTCTTGGACGGAACGGTTCGGATTTCAGCGCGGCGATAGTCGGTTCTGCTCTTGGTGTAAAAAGAATCGAGTTTTGGACAGACGTGGACGGGGTGTATACGGCAGACCCCAGGATTGTAAAAGATGCTATTCTTGTGGACGACATGTCATACGAAGAGGCGATGGAACTTTCGTTCTTCGGTTCGAAAGTTTTGCACCCTAAGACGCTCGCTCCTCTTCAGGCTAAGGGAATCGAAGCGTGGAGTCTGAACAGCCATAATCCGTCCGCACGTGGAACACGAATCGGAAAAGGTCCTTTTGAAAAAAGAGGTAATTCGTCAATCTGCGGTATTTCTGCCCTCAAAAAAGTTTCCATGATTTCGGTTAGCGGAACTGCAATGCGAGGCCGCACCGGAATGGCAAGCAGAATTTTCAACGCTGTGAGTACGGTCGGTTCTTCGATTCTTCTTATAACGCAGTCTTCGTCGGAATATACGATTTCATTTTGCGTAAGGGATTCCGACGCTGCGAAAGTCAAGGCTTCCGTGGCTCAGGAGTTCGAACTTGAGATACGAGAAAAAATAATCGATGAAATCGAGGTGAACGACGACTGCGCGATAATTTCCGTTGTAGGCGACGGAATGATTTCGAACCGTGGCGTGGCTTCGAAATTCATGAACGCACTTTCCTCGCAGGACATAAACATCAGGGCGATTGCGCAGGGTTCTTCCGAAAGATGCATTTCGTCCGTAATCAGTGGCGAATATGCGGACACGGCTGTAAGAGCCGTTCATCGCTTCTTCTTTAATACGGCACAGACAATCGAAGTGTTCGCTTTTGGAGCCGGAACTATCGGCGGAACTATGATAGACCAGATTCGGGACCAGCACGACAAACTTCTGAAAGAAAACGTCGACGTGAAAGTCATGGCGATAACCACGATAGACGGCATGAATCTTTCCGAAGAGGGACTTGACCTTTCCTCGTGGCGAGAAGACATGAAAAATCCGATGTTCAAGTTCGGTCCGGAAAACGTTGATGACATAATAAATTTCGTGAAGAAAAACAAGCCTTTGAATCCCGTTTTTGTCGACTGCACCGCTTCGTATGATCTTCCCGACCGCTATCTTGACATTCTGAACGCCGGAATGAGCATAGCGACCCCGAACAAAAGGGCGAATTCGAAGAGCATGGATTTTTACCGCAAGCTTAGAAGCACCGCAAACAAAATGCATCGCCGCTTTCTCTACGAGACGAACGTCGGTGCGGGACTTCCGATAATCGACACATTGCAAAATCTTTTCAAGTCCGGGGACAGGCTTGAAAGTTTCAATGGAATAATGTCTGGTTCGCTTTCGTATATTTTCGGAAAACTTGACGAAGGCGTTCCGTTCAGCAAGGCGGTTCTTGAGGCAAAGGAACTTCGCTACACAGAGCCTGACCCAAGGGACGACCTGAACGGCATGGACGTTGCCAGAAAGGGGCTTATAATCGCGCGCGAAGCGGGATTTGATATAGAACTTGACGACATAAAAATGTACAGAGTTTTCCCCGACGGTTTTGATTCCACCGGAACTGTGGAAGAATTCCTTGCGCGGCTTCCCGAGGTTGACGATTATTTTTCCAAGAAAATTTTGGAACTAAAATCGCAAGAAAAAGTGCTTAGAATGGGTGCCACAATCAAAGATGGAAAAGTCTCTGTCGGAATGATGGAAGTCGGAAAGGACGACCCTCTTTACAGCGTGAAGGGCGGAGAAAACGCATTCGTGTTCTACACGGAGCGGTACAAGCCGATTCCGCTTACCGTACGGGGATACGGCGCCGGTGCGGGCGTTACAGCCGCAGGCGTCTTTGGCGATATCCTTAGGACGGTTAGTTTCAATCCGGAACGATAGCGGAGCTTCTGTTTTGAAAGGGATTTTTTGAAGTCCGCTTTCAAAACGAAAATAGGAGAGCCTTTCTTTGATTTGCCTTGAAAAATATTTTAGGTGAAAATATGGAAAAATTTGTGCTTAGCGTTTTGGTGGAAAACAAGGCTGGTGTTCTTAGCCGTGTCTCCGGTCTTTTTAGCCGCAGGGGCTACAACATCGATTCCCTTACCGTTTGCGAGACTTCAAATCCCCTGCAATCAAGAATGACAATCGTTGTCAGAGGCGACCAGCACATCCTTGACCAGATTCAAAAACAGCTTTCAAAACTTGTGGAAGTGATTTCGATAAAAAAATGCGAAAGAGAATCCTCCGTTCAACGGGAAATTGCGCTTTTCAAGGTGAAGGCAAAAGCCGATTCCAGAAGCGACATTCTTGCGACATGCGATATTTACAAAGCGCATATCGTTGACGTGTCTCTTGAATCCATAGTCATCGAAATCACGGGAAGCGAAGAAAAAATCGACAGCCTTCAGCATATCCTTGAACCGTTTGGAATCCTTGAGTACGTGAAGACAGGTCTTACGGCTCTTGAGAGGGGTTCTGCGGTAATGTCGGTTTTCTGAAAAACGCTTGCCTTTCCGATTTTTTTATTCGGCTTAAAACTTTACAATGCCCTTGTTACAAGCGAAACCCGTCCGCATTCAAGCCCCCAGCGGTCTTTTGCGTAACTTTCGAACGTCAACGCCGCATCTTCGAACGCCCTTCCGTTGGTGCGGAGTACGTAATCGCTTTCCATTGGAATATTCCGCTGTGAGGAATTAAAAGATGCAAGACGCATGAAATATGAGGAGACCCTATTTATCGGGTTCTGCATTATGTACGCCATGAATTCGTTGTGGATAAGATATGTGTCGCTTGTGTCGTAGTTTAGAGAAGGGTTTGTTTTCCAGTATGAAAGCAGAAAATTCACGGCGTTCGGGTCTGCCGTGTAGAATATAGCGGCTGTCGTGTTCCTGAAATCTTCGTCCGTGAAAAAAAGTCCGTGCCAAACTTCGTGGGCGCAAAGCGACTGGCGAAGATAAGGCGCAGATTCCTGCGAAATTGCGACAACCGCACCCTTTCCTGCCTTGTACGCATCTTTTTCCTGGACTATAAGTCCGTTGTGCAAAAGGATTTCCCTAAGAAGAAGTTCCTTTTTGTTCAGAACGTTTTTTTCAAAATATTCGTTTTTTGTCTTGCTGAAAAATCTTGCAAGAGTTTCCGGGCTGTAGTCGTGGGCGTTGTATCCGTGCATTCCTTCAAGTTCCTCGTCGGTCAGGATTTTTCCCCTGAATCCGGCTTTTTCCGAAAAGAACGCAAGCCTTGTAAAAAAATCGCTTTGAACGCCGTAGTCTTTTGTGTCAAAAAGAAGAATTCCGTCTTTTCCTTCCCATTTGTAAAGCTCGTAGTCCCTGTTCCTCCAGTTTGCCTTTTTTGAGGCTGGAAGAAGCCCCGGCTCAGTTTCAAGCGGCTCTTTTACAGTTCCGTCGCTTTCCGGAAGGAAACTAATATCGTTTTCGACCATCAAAAGTCTTGAAATTCTTGCATCCTTGTCCGAAAGTGAAAATTGCGAGAACGGATTTGAAAGCATAGCCGTTTGGAGCGTGAAGTTCTCCTTCCCCTTGAATCTGTAGAACGCAAGGACTTCGCCGCCCGCATTAAGGTATATTTTTTTCGGCTGTTCCTTTTCCGAAAGTTCTTCGTTGTCCGAAAGCCTCACAAGGATTTTTGGCATTATGGATTTTTTTGTGTTAGCCGAAGAAAATACGCTTGACGCGCCCGTGAAATCTGCGCCGAACACATCGCCGATTTCTCCGCCGTTGCTTGGAAGTCCGAAGAAAGGAACATCTTTGGAGATATCAAAGCCTATTTTTGCGCCTTCTATTTTTCCGAAAACAATTTCTATCGGGTGGCTTGAATAAACGAAAAATCCTTCGGGAATTTCTTCGGGTTCAAGATTTTTTTCTATTGCGATTGAAAAATCAAAAAACTTTTCGGTATTTTTGTCCGATATTTCAAGGAAATTCCTAAGGTCTGCTTTTCCAAGGATTTTTTCGTCTAGATTTCCGGCGAACGTTCCTTTTTTTTCGTCAAAGTCGTTTTTTTCAAGAAAGCCGAAATACATCGGCATTTCATTTTCGCTTGAATCGATGAGTTTTTCGTATCTCACGGATTTTACGGAAATCCTTAGGCTCAACGCAGCCTGATTTTTTTTTGAATAAAGGGAATGCATTTTTTTCATGCAGTTTTTTGGAAATCTGTAAAAAGCGTAGTTTCCGTTTTTTATACGGCTGTGCGTCGCGAAAGCGTTCATTGCAAGAAGCCTTTCGCTTTGCATTTCAGAGCCTTCGACCGTAATCGGCGTTTTTGATTTTTTGGGATAGCCTAAAAGCGCATGAATCGGCACAAGCGACAGCACCGCAAGCGCAAAAACGGAAGCGAAAAATATTTTTGTCTTTTGTTTTATCGGTTTTTTCTTTTTTTTCTTCGTTTTGCGTATTTTTCGTCTTGTTTTCCATGCCGCTGATACTACATTTTTTCAGGGAAAAATACTATATTTTGTTTCCATGGACAAGGCGGTGCTTTTTCACAGGGACGACGAACTTTTTCTCATAAAGGCGCAAAAGCGGATTCTTTCGGATGTAAACTCCGGTGAAATTGTCGCTTCTCCGTTTTTTCCGATTTTTTGTCCGCTTGAAAAAGATTTTTTCGATTTTTTTACAAAAGAGGATTTTAAGCCTTTCTTGAAATCGGTAACTTTTCTTCCGCCCGTTGTCGATTGTGAAGGCACAGTCGTTCCCGTAACTTTTTTAAAAATGGATTCGACTTTCATTCAACAAAATGTTCGCCTTTCAGTTTTTTTTAGTCAGCCAAAAAACACAATCGAGCTTGAAAAAAATATCTCTCTTCTTGCTCTTCCGTTTCCGCACGAAGTAAGGCGATTCCGCATTTCGGATTTTATTAAGGACGGCTACAGAACCGATTTTTTCAACGAAAAATGGATTTCGCTCAAAAGCTAGTAAAATCCTATGGGTCTTGTCAGGTTGTTGGGCATAGTGCCGTTCAAGTCCATGTTGCAATATTTTTCAGCGCCCACGCTCGACGGAGGTCCGTGTCCCGGCATTATGATTGTGTTTTCTTGCTGTGAAAAAATCCTTTCGTTTATGTTCTGTCTAAGGATGTGGCTTGAATAACTTGAGTCCGTGCTTCCGATTCTGCCTGCGGTTATGGAGTCTCCTGTAAAAAGGACTGTGCCAATCTTGTAAATCATTGAATCTGCGGTATGTCCCGGAAGCGTCATGTAGTGGACAGTCATTCCGGCAAGGCGCAGTTTTCCGTCTCCGTTAAGAACCGTCGTGTCTTTTCCTGCGATTCCCCAGTCCGCTCCGTAAATCCTTGGCGAATAGATTTTGAGCAGCGTTTTTAGTCCGTTGACGTGGCTTCCATGGTTATGCGTTATAAGCACGGCTGTCAATTTGAACTCGTTTGCTTCTATCTGTTCGATTATTTCTTCGTTCATCGCACCCGGATCGATTATTATTACATCCTTTGTTTTTTCGTTTGCGATTACGTATGTGTTTGAAAAACCTTCGGGATTCAGATGATAGAAGATTTTCATATGTTTTCCACCTGCTGATTCCGCCCGTTCAGATCCTGTAAAATCTCGCTTCCTTTTTCGTCGAATATAGCTTCCCTTGTGTTGCTCATCTTGAACGACACGTTTTCCTGAGCAATATCGAAGAAGGTCGTTTTTTTCAGGTTGCAGTTTCTAAATGACGTGTTTATGAGTTTTGCCTTTATGAAACGGGAATTGTAAAGGTCGGAATCGTCGAACGAAGACTGGAACGACTGGATTCCGTTGAAATTGTCCTGTATGAGGTCGCTGTCCGTAAAAAGCGTATGGGAAAACTTGCACAATGCGAACGAGTCGAACTGCATGTTGCATTTAAGGAAATTGCAGTCCATGAATGTGGCAAAATCGAAAGTGCACAGCGTGCTTCTAAATCCCTTGGAATGAATGTTTGTGAAAGTGCAGTGCATAAGGTTGCAGCCGATGAAGCGTTTTTCCGAAAGGTCGATTCCAGAAAATGTCATTCCTGTTGCGTTCAGTCCCATGATTTTGTCGTGATTTTTTATATAGTTCAGGATATCCTGCGTAACTTTTCCCGGATTCGGGGTGTGGTCAAGGCAATAGCCCTTGTCCGCAACGATATTGTCGTTTTCGTCGATTTTTGATACCGCAAGGTTTCCGCACGCCCGTACAATGCATTTATTAAGCGTAAACATCGGCACAATGTTATCATTAAAATCGATTTTTGATAACCGCTTTGCTTTTTATTAGGTCGAATGTCGAGTTTCTTTATTCTAAATATCGTATATAGGTTACCTAAAAAATTGAAATGTATGAATGAATTGGGATTCCAAAGGGCGCAAGTCCTTTGGTCGTGCCCAAGGAAGGTGGGTTCTCAGGGGAGGAAAACTGCGGGCTTCGAACTCCGAGCTGGTTTCCTCCCTTGAAAAAAAGGTTTAAGACTTGCCTTAGAAGAATATAAACTTTGAGTTTATAAAACTTGAGATTAAACCTAAAAATATTTTCGTTCCAAGAATTCTTAAATCCTTTTTTGTAGTTCACTGAAAACAAAAAAAACGCTAAGATATGGAACAATCTGCGGTGGGCGGATTTAATGTCTGAATAAAAATCAGGATTCATATGAAAAAAAATCTTTCACAACTGCTTCCTTCGCTGGCTTATGAACTGGTCGCCTGCGACGGTAAATCGTCCGTAGACATAAATGACGTTGCGGATATTTCAGTGTGCGGTTTGGCTTTTGACTCACGGAAGGTTTTACCGGGTTTTCTTTTTTTTGCATGGGCTGGAGACCATACTGACGGAAATTCTTTCATTCCAGACGCGATTGAGCGGGGCGCGGTCGCAATCGTGTACCAAGGGGAACTTTCAGAAGAAATAAAACAAAAATCCGCAAAGTTGATAGTCAAAAAGCAGATGGAAGATGCCTTTTCGAAAGCGAGCAAAGATTTTTTTCCGGTCTTCATAAAGGTAAAAGACTCAAGGAAAGCAATGGCTCCGATTTCCGCGTCTTTTTATGATTTTCCGTCAAGCCGACTTGTGATGATAGGCGTTACAGGTACGGAAGGAAAATCAAGCACCGTATCTTTCATCTGGCAGCTTCTTCGGCTTTTAGGGAAAAAGGCAGGCTTCATATCAACCGTAGAATATTCGTTCGGCAAAGATGCCGTGCCGAATCCGGAGCATCAGACAACCCCCGAATCCCCTGTGATTCAGCAATATCTAAGCCGAATGCTTGAAAACGGGTGCGAATACGCCGTCGTTGAATCTTCAAGCCACGGACTTTCCGACAAACTGAACAGGCTTGGAAACGTGCTTTTTGATTGCGCAGTGTTCATGAACGTTACGCTTGAACATCTTGAATTCCACAAGGATTTTGAGACTTACAGGAACGACAAAGCGAATCTTTTCAGGGCTTTGGATTTGCACAACCACGTAAAGACAATTTTTGGCGTTGAAAAAAGGATTCCTTCCATAGGAATCGTGAACCTTGAAGATAAGAGCGCATCGTATTTTGCGTCAGCCACGAATAAAAAAATCTACGGCTTCATGACAAAAAATGCCTCGCCTCAAAAAAAAGACATTTTAGAAAATCTGAAAAATATTTCTGTTATGGAAGGAAAGAACATAAAGTCGACCACCGATTCGCTTGAGTTTACGGTAGAGGCGGACGCCCCGACTACCTTTATAAGCGAAATTCCTGACAAAACGGGAAAAGAAAAAGTATCGTTTTCAGTTCAAGCAAAAACACCCGGCACATTCAACGCATACAACATAATGGCTTCGATTATCGCCGTTTCCTCGGTAACAAACATTCCGTTCAGCACGATAGCGGAAAAAGTTCCGGAACTCAAACCAATAAAAGGAAGAATGACATCGATAAAAAAAGGGCAGGATTTCGAGTTAATCGTTGACTACGCCCATACGCCGTCGTCTTTCGAGGCGGTTCTTCCTCCGCTAAAAAAAAGATGCAGGGGAAAACTTATCTGCCTTTTCGGAAGCGGCGGAGAACGCGACAGGGAAAAAAGACCGTTGCAGGGTCGCCTTGCAGCCCGATTCTGCGACGTGGTTTTCCTTTCCGACGAAGATCCGCGCGGCGAAGAGCCGGAAGCCTTGCTCCGTGAGATTGCCGAAGGTGCTTTTACGGAAGGCAAAAAAGAGGGTGAGAACCTTTTCATCGTTCCCGACAGAAAAAAAGCAATCCGGAAAGCATTCAGCCTTGCAAAAAAGGACGACATAGTGATTCTTCTTGGCAAAAGCCACGAAAATTCAATAATATACAAGGACTTTGTGATGCCTTACGACGAGATTTCGGAGGCGGAAAAAGCCATAGACGAAATGAAAATAAAATAATTTTGGAGAAAAACATGAAAGTTGCTGTTTTATACGGAGGAAAATCCGGCGAACACGAAATCGCTCTTGAAAGCGCATCCCATATTGTCCGAGGACTGGTAAAAGACCACGATGTCTCGCTTGTAGCCATAACAAAAAAAGGCCGCTGGTTCTTGCAAGGCAAAACCGAACTTGAACGCATAGTTTGCGAAAAAAACTCATCTTTACGCATAGATGAAAGCGAAGAAAACGAGATTTTTGTCCGTCCGGGCGGCGGAAAAAACGCTTTTTTCACGGCTGAAAAAAAACTTGAGTTTGATGTGGTGTTTCCTGTTTTGCACGGCTCTTTTGGAGAAGACGGAACTGTCCAGGGGCTTTTGGAGATGGCGGACATTCCGTATGTGGGCTGCACCACCTTGGCCAGCGCAGTTTCCATGGACAAAGAAAAGGCGAAACTTATCGCAAGTGCAAGCGGAATTCCTGTAGTTCCGTATCTTTGTATAAGGCGGAGCGAATTGAACGATTCTTCAAAATATGACGAGTTTTTGGACGAAGCCGCCGAAAAACTCGGATTTCCGCTTTTTGTAAAACCGTGCTGTGCAGGCTCTTCGAACGGGGCTTCAAAGGCGACGGACAAAAGGCATCTTTCCTATGCGATTATGGAGGCATTCAGATGGGATGACAAAGTGCTTGTCGAAAAAGCTCTAAATGCAAAGGAGATTGAATGTTCCGTTACGGGAAACAGCGTAACACAAGCCTACGAGGACGAAAAGGAAAACGTAAAAGCGTATGTTCCGGGTGAAATAATTCCGAGCCACTCGTTCTATGATTTTGACGCAAAATACAAAGACCCGAAAGGAGCGGAATTAAAGATTCCTGCCGACGTTTCCCCGGATATGCTTGAAACCGTAAAGACGATGGCAAAGAAGGTTTACCGTGCGCTCGACGGAGCAGGTCTTTCTCGTGTTGATTTTTTTATCGACAAAGATGACGGCGAAAAACTTTATTTCAACGAGATGAATTCCATGCCGGGCTTCACAAGCATTTCAATGTTTCCGAAAATGTGCGAAAAAGAAGGAATCGACTTTCAAGAGTTGCTGAACATTTTGCTCGGCGAGGCTTTGCTTCGCTTTTCCGCCAAGGAAACTCTTGTAACCTCAAGATAATTTTGAACAGAAAAGGATTTTCCCGGAGATTTTATGTACACGTATAAAGAAGGCTGCGCTTTTGAAAAACTCTCTGACATAAAGGGAAAAAAAGTTACAATAATGGGGCTTGGACTGAACGGAGGCGGAGAAGCCGCTGTCCGATTTTTTGTAAAGCACGGGGCATCCGTAACCGTCACCGACATGAAAGACAAAGCCGCACTTTTCCCGACGCTGGAACGGCTAAGTGAATTTGAAAGCAGGATAACCTATGTCCTAGGAAAACACAGACTTCAGGATTTTTCCGATGCGTACTGCGTCATAAAAAATCCGGGTGTAAAAATCGAGGGGAACAAATACCTTGCAAAGGCAAAAAACATCGAGACCGACATTTCGATTTTTCTTCATTTTTCGCCCTCTCCGATAATCGCCGTTACGGGAAGCAAAGGAAAAAGCAGCACCGTAAGTGCAATCCACTACGGCTTAAAAAAAGCGGGATTCAACGCATTTCTCGGCGGAAACATAACGGTAAGTCCGCTCACTTTCCTTGAGGAAACACAAAAATCGACTCCCGTTGTGCTTGAACTTTCAAGCTGGCAGCTTTCCGACCTAAGGGGAAGAAAATCGCTGAAACCTTTCATATCGCTCATAACAAAAATCGTTCCCGACCACCAGAACTGGTATTCCGGCATGGAAGACTACGTGGCTGACAAGCGTCTTATTTATGCCGAGCAGGATGAAAACGACTTCACGATTGTAGACTACGACTCGGACGGGGAATGTCCCAAACCCAAAAACGCATCCTCGTGGGGAAACCTTTTTGCTTCCGAGACACACGGAAAAGTCCTTGGATACTCAAGGAATCTTCCGCAAAAAAAATTCTACGGAGTTTGGGAAGATTTTTCGTCGGGACATTTTGAAGGAAAACTTTTCCTTGAAGGTATGGAAAAACCCATTACGATACTTAAAGAACTTTCCGTTCCTGGAAGGCATATGCGCGCGAATGTCTTGAACGCCGCCCTTGTAATGTATCTTATGAAAGTCGAACCTGAAAAAATAATGCGGATTCTTTCAGAATGGCAGGGGCTTGAGCATAGGCTTCAGTATTTCCACAAATATAAAAATGTAAAATTCTACAACGATTCCTGCGCCACAGTCCCGGAAGCCGCAGTCGAAGCCCTTTCCGCTTTCGAAAAAAATGTCATCATGGTTTCAGGTGGAACGGACAAGGCTCTTTCGTTTTCTGCTATGGCAGCCGCATTTTCAAAGGGAGGAAAAAGTTCTTCCCCAAAGGCTCTTTTTCTTCTTTCCGGAACAGGAACAGACAAACTTATTTTAGAACTTGAAAAAAATCATGTCGAATACAAAGGACCTTTCGAAAACCTTGAAACTCTTCTTTCTTCACTGAAAAAATATATCGATTCACATTCTACAGACGGCGATGTGGTAGTTTTTTCGCCCGGAGCGACAAGTTTCGAGCTTTTTTCAAACGAATTTGACAGAGGGAAAAAGTTCATGGACGGCGTGAAAACTATTTTTCTGAAAGACGATTTTCCGTCTTAGATTCAATCTTCCCTTTTTTATTGTAGACGAACACAAAAATCGCCATAAGGATTATTATTCCGTAACCTGCAAGGCTAAGCCTGTCGGGAATTTGGCGGAAAAACACAAGCCCGAGCAGAGCAGAAAATATTATCTGAGAATAGTCGTAAACCGAAATGTCCCTGCTAGCTGCGTTGAAATATGCGTATGTAATTCCGAATTGTCCGCCGCTTGCCGCAATGCCTGCAAGCACAAGAATAAGTATTTCTTTTAGTGTCATCGGCTCAAATCCGAACAGAAGGAACGGAACGACCGCCACGCACGAAAACGCCGAAAAAAAAGCGATGATTACAGGTCCTTCACATTCCAATTTTCCGAGTTTTCTCACCGAAGTATACGCAAGTCCCGTAACCATTCCGCCCACGAACGCCACAACCGCAGGAAAACTTGTCATCATGATTTTGGAAGGCTTTACCACAAACATCGACCCCAAAAACGCAAGGACAATGCAGACAAGCGGAAAAGGTTTTATTTTTTCTTTTAGAATAAAAAAACTGAAAAGAATCGCAAAAAACGGAGACATTTTGTTCAAAATGGCGGCATCCGCTATCGGAATCCTGTCAAGCGCATAAAAATTTGCAAAAATTCCAATGCTTCCTGCCGCCGACCTGATAAAAAGCCATTTTAGAGAACCTTTAGGAATCGAAATGGAAAAGCCGTTTTTTGAAATCATCGCCACGGACACAAGCAACGCCACCACATTCCTGAAAAACGCTTTTTGAATGAACGGAATATCTCCGGCAAGGTGCGAAAATGCCCCCATGAAAGAAAAACATAATGCGGAAAAAATTATGTATGCGATTCCTTTTGGAATACTTTGGTTTTTCATGAAAAATAATCTATCACAAATGGGATTTTTGATAAATAAAGCGGAATTTTTTCACCTAGTAAGAAAATTTTACTCACCAATACGAGTAAAATTTACTCGGTATAAAAAAATTTCGTAGAAATTAATTTTATTTTCACCGCTTCAAAAAAAATATGTTCTCAAAACCTGATTTTCTAAATTATTGCACAAATTTTTATCGATTTTTGCGGAAAAACGAGGTTTCTCTATAAAAAAAACTTGGCACGCTTTTTGCAATTATAATAAGCGTAAGCTTTGCTTACCGAAACGAAAAATTATAAATGCTTTAGGAGGCATAATATGAACGAACTTTCAATTTTTGATTCTCTTTTGAACGGACGCATGGAAAATGCCATTGGATTTCCGAGGTTTTCTTCGGAATATGAACCAAAAGTCGACATCGTAAAGCGAGATGATTCATATGTGCTTAAAATGGAGCTTCCCGGAAGAAGCGAAAAAGATGTTGACGTGCAGATAGAAAAAGGGATTCTTACAATCTCTTCACGAAAAGAGGAATGTAAAGAGGTTTCGGAAAACGAAAATGCGGAAAAAACTGTTTCCGAAGAAAAATATCTTCTTAGAGAAAGGAAAATCTCCGAATTTTCAAGAAGTTTTGAGTTTTCAGACGATGTGGACGTTGAAAAAGCAAGCGCATCTTTTGCAAACGGAATCCTTGAAATTTCTTTACCGAGAAAGG
Organism: uncultured Treponema sp.; assembly: GCA_905372235.1. GTDB lineage: Bacteria > Spirochaetota > Spirochaetia > Treponematales > Treponemataceae > Treponema_D. Next base: position 76,236 of record CAJPOF010000001.1, on the reverse strand, counting down.
AAAAGTCGCTTCCAAAAAAAATAGAAATAAAAGTAGCGTAATATAATTTATTGAAAGCTAAAAATCCCGAAGTCTTTGTAGACTTCGGGATTTTTTTGTATTTTTTGAAAGTCGTTCCGCCGCTTTCTTTTTATGAAAGCGTTTTTTATGGCGTTTGATTGAACTAAATCTCCTTAATTTTTATAATGATCATGTTATGACAGGAATCATTGATTACGGCGCAGGAAACATCACAAGCGTGGAACGGACTCTTTCTTCGATTGGCGCACCTTTTTTAACATCTAAAAATCCTTCCGCCCTTGAAAATTGCAAGCGCATAATTTTTCCGGGCGTTGGAGACGCTGCTTTTGCGATGAGCCGGCTTAAAAAAACGGGATTCGACCTTTTTTTACGAGAATGTGTTTTGTCGGAAAAAAAACTTATGGGTATTTGCCTTGGAAGTCAGATTGTCTTTGATTATTCCGAAGAAGGCAATACCGAATGCCTGGGGCTTATTCCCGGAAAAATACGTCATTTTTCTTCGTTGTGGAAGGAAAACGGCATCGACGCAGAAAAAAACGAACTTAAAGTTCCGCACATAGGATACAACGACCTTTCTTACGTAAACGGCGGTTCTTCCGCGTTTGAAGGAATATCTGAAAAATCAGATTTTTATTTTGTTCATTCCTACGTGATTTGCCCCGACGATTTTTCTTTAGTGAAAGCAGTGTGCGATTATGGCGTGAAAGTTCCTTCGTGCGTGCAGATGAAAAATGTATTTCTTTTTCAGTTCCACCCTGAAAAATCGGGCGAAAAAGGAATACGGATATTAAAGAATTTTATCGGCGAGGATTTATGCTGAAAAAAAGAATAATCGTCTGTCTTGACGTGAAAGACGGACGGACAACAAAGGGCGTGAAATTCCTGAACAATGTGGATATAGGCGATCCTGTAAAAATGGCTGCAGAATACTACAGGCAGGGCGTGGACGAACTTGTGTTTTACGACATAATCGCTTCTGCTAAAGGACGAGGTCCTATATTGAGCCTTGTTTCTGCTGTTGCACGGGAAGTTTTCATTCCGTTTGCAGTTGGCGGCGGCATAAACACGTTAGACGACATAAAAGAGACCATTCTTGCAGGCGCTGAGAAGGTGAGCCTAAACAGCTCGGCGGTAAAAAATCCTTCGCTTATAACCGAAGGCGCAAAAGTTTTTGGAAGCCAGTGCATAGTTCTTGGAATGGACGTAAGGAAGGATTCTTCAAAGCCGAGCGGCTACGGGACTACAATTCACGGCGGCAGAGTTGACACCGGACTTGACGCTCTTGAATGGGCAAAAAAAGCCGTCTCGCTTGGAGCCGGAGAAATTGTCCTTAATTCGATGGATGCCGACGGCACTTTGGACGGCTACGATGTGCATCTTACAAAAATGATTTCGGAGGCAGTTTCCGTTCCAGTGGTAGCTTCCGGAGGAGCGGGCACTCCTTCCCATCTGGTGGACGTTCTTACGGAAGGAAAGGCTTCCGCCGCTTTGGTTGCATCCATGACCCATTCGGGAAAATATACGGTGCATTCAATAAAGGAAGAACTTTCAAAAAAAGGAGTTCCGGTAAGGCTATGACATTTCGTCGGTGCGTCTAGCCTTCGATAGTGTATCTTGCCCTGCTCGTATCCGTCTCGAAAACATCGACCGCATAGAGCCAGGCTTCCTTCTTTCCCTTGGTGTAGCCTAAGTCAATTCCGTCTTCCAGTAATTTTTCAATAATTTTTTCGAATATGTATTTTGCTATTCGCTCTGCACTTGGGTTTTGAAAAAATATTTGCATATCGTTCAGGTTTGTGTGGTCAAGTTCATTGCACACGGACTTCAATGCGCCTTTCAGTTTGGAAAAATCAATCAGCATTCCGCCGCCGTCAAGTTTTTCTCCTTTTGCATGGGCATAGACACGATAATTGTGTCCGTGCAGATTCTCGCATTTTCCGTTGTAATCTTTTAAAAAATGCGCCGCGGAAAAGTCAGATTGAACTCTAATTTCGTACATAGAAAAAATATAGCGCAAAGGGATTTTTTTTTCACCGGATTATTAAAAATTCTTTCACTTTTTTGATTTGTTTTACTATATATAAATCGATGAAAACCTGGATAAACTTATGGAAGAAGATTTTAAGATAGAAGCCGACGAAGTATTTTCTGATGATTCTATTGCTTTGGCTTGCCGAGATGCGTTCGGAATAAAATATATGTTTCCATGGCAGCGTCTTGTCGTTGCAAACATAATGGATGCCGCAGAAAATCAAGGCGAAGAGGACTCGGATTTTATTTCCAATCAGATTGTTCTTCTTCCAACGGGAGCGGGAAAATCCCTATGCTTTCAAACTCCCGCTTTGGTTCTGAAAGGTCCGACGCTTGTAATATATCCTTTGCTCGCGTTGATGTCGGACCAGGAACGCAGAATGAACGAGGGTGGATTGAAGACAGTTGTTTTCAGGGGCGGCCAGACAGAGGAGGAACGAAATGAAAATTTCAGGAAACTCAAGGAAGAAAACTACAGGATAATAATAGCGAATCCTGAGGTTTTGGAAAGTGATTCTCTTTTGAAGGAACTTTCCAAGTGCAAAATCTCCCATATAGCCATAGATGAGGCTCACACGGTTTCCGAGTGGGGAAATTCATTCAGAAAAAGTTATCTGAACCTTGGAAATGTGATTAAAAAACTGAATGTTCCTGTTGTTACCGCATTCACTGCGACCGCTTCTCCGGAAGTTCTTGCGGACGTAAGCAAAATTCTTTTTGACGGAAAGGCGCACATTGTTCGAAGCGAAAGCGACAGGTCGAATATACATTACTACGTTTACAAGGTTGCCTCAAAAAAATCGGCTGCTCTTTTTCTTGCCGGAACGGAGGACGGTCCGATGATAATTTTCTGTTCCACCCGCCGCCATGCAGAAGATATGTCCAGAGAAATAAATCTTGCTTATGGGGATGGCACTTCGAAATTTTATCATGCTGGTCTTGAACGGGATGAAAAAACTCAGATTGAAAAATGGTTTTTCGACAGAAAAGATGCGGTTCTTTGCGCAACATGCGCTTTCGGAATGGGCGTAGACAAGTCGGATATACGGACAGTTGTGCATTTAGATCCGCCTGCGACGGCTGAAAGCTATATTCAAGAAGCAGGCCGAGGCGGTCGGGATAGAAATGTCGCAAATGCCATAATGCTTTGGAATTACGAAGATTCGATAAAGACTAGAGGATATGAAAAGAAAAGCCGAAAAGCTGCGGTCAGAGGATTTTCTTTAAGCAAGACATGCCACAGGCAGAAATTGTTGGATGCATTAGGAGCGGAACAGGCAGTCTGTTCCGGATGCGATATCTGCGACAGAAAAAAGCGAGAAGAAATCTTTTCGAAAAGCATTTTTAGAAAGATTAAATTTCTTGTAAAACCTGACAAAAATCTCTTGCTTCCGGGAGAAAGACTTCCCATCGATAGCGAAATTCTTTTTTCTCTTGTAAAAAAGCATGACAGATTCTATACGGAAAAAACTTTGGAGAAAGCGTTCCTTGAAGTGATGAATTATAAAGCCGTAAAAGAAACGGGCGTTTCCATATGGGGACACAGCGCATTCATAGAAGCAAAAAATCAACTTATATACGAAAAAAGGATACGGCGTCTTCGCTTTTTTTGGAAAGGAAGATATTCGTACGTAAGAAAAATCCGCGCCCTAGACAGAAAAATTATCAGATTCAGGTTTCGCCTGCGCCATCGCTTGCGGAAGTTTCCTCACCTTCGCCGCTTGGCTTTGCTTCGCTCGTGTGCGTGACCGTTCTTACAGGTCGGTGTCTTATTTTTGGTCTTTTTCTGTAATTTGCGACAAAGACACAGAAATCTATGTAAAAAAATACAACTATAGCAGTTCCTATGACGTATGGATTTGAGAGTACCTTCACTATGACCGGAAAATATTGATTGAGTTCGCTCATAGTCTATTTATCGGCAGAAAAATGATATTCCACATAGCGGACTTTTCCTCTTTCGACAAGGGATTTTATCTCCTTTTCCCTGCCTGAAAGCTGAGATTTTCCGGTTTTTATTTCTATAAGCAGAACCTCTTCGATGCTTTTTCCTTCTGCCATTCCCGGAAACGCAAGAAAATCCACGGGTTTTCCGATGAACCTTATGTCCGCCGCATTGCACGGAAAATTGGGAAGAAAAGGAGCAATCTGTTCTGCCATCTGTCCGCCAAGAACTGCCCTTGACCTTTTTACCGCGTCGGTTCTGCCTTTTTTGATTTTTGAATGAATCTTAACTTTTTCGGTTATTTTTCCTAGCAAAAATGAAAATGCCATAAGCAGCGCTGCAAAAAGAATCAGAAAAACAGCATTCAGAAAGGAGCCGGAAGTCGATAAGCCAAAGATATTTTTTATGTTTGAAAAGAAATTCATAGAGGAAAAATAGCATTACAGTCCGATAATGTAAATGTAGTTTTAGGTGTAAACTTATTTCCCTAAAATGCTACATTGCTTGAAATCTAAAAGATTTCCGCACTACAAAACTTGCAAATCCGAAAAGGAAGTTTTCCCGTTTGCGGGAATATTCTAGGTATAGTATAGGAAAACTGTATATGAGAAAAAATTGGCTTTCTGTGATTCTGATTTTGGCTTGTGCCGTGGGCGCATTTTCCCAATCGGACGGTGTTCTTTTTCGTTTCAAATTTAGCAAAGACGACCAGAGCCGAATACTTTCCACGGTCGAAGAAGACGTTTATGTGAACGGAAGATTGAACCACAAGGCGACCATTCTGAACAGAATCTCAAGCAACATAACCGAAATTGCGGACGACGGTTCTGGCACTTGCCAGGCTGTGTTCATGACTTCCGAGTCGTCAACCAGAACGTCAGGAAAACTTTTTCAGTGGGGAGAAGAATACGAGTCGGAATTTACAAGGTCTGTTCTTGGAAAATACGAGATTTCCGATGAGTATTTTATGCCGACTGTACGGGATGTCCCCGTTTTTCCCGAAAAGCCTGTTAAAAAAGGGGAAAAATGGACTTTCGAAGGGCATGAAGCCCATGACATGCGCATGGCGTTCGGGATTCAGAAACCTTTCAAAGTCCCGTTTACGGCAAACTACCAATATCTTGACGACGAATACGACGAAAAAAACGGACGGATTTTTAATGTAATCGAAGTGAAATATGATTTTTATTTTGAAAGTCCAACCGTAATTTCCTCAGGATATGATTTTCTAAAATACCCGAAGGTGACGATGGGGCATTCCACCCAGAAACTTTGGTGGGACAACGAAAGAGGAATGATAGACCATTACAGCGAAACTTTCAGAATCATAATCGAGACATTTCAGGGAGACAAAATAACTTTTTCAGGGACGGCGCATGCGGAGGTGAATGAGTTCAATCGGAGTTCCACAGAAGAAAACATTCGGAAAATCAAAGATTTTGTCGGGGATTCGGGCATAGAAAATGTAAAGGTTACATCAACCGACAGAGGTGTCACGATTTCCGTAGAAAAAATACAGTTTGAGCCGGATTCTTCTCGTCTTATGGAAAGCGAGAAGGAAAAACTAAGAAAAATCGCACAGATTCTTAAACAGTTCGACAACGACCTTCTTATCACAGGACATTGCGCCGACCGAGGTTCAAGAAAAAATCAGCAGAAAATTTCAGAGGACAGGGCGATTTCCGTCGCGGAATTTCTTTCACAGCAGGATATAAGGAATCCAAACTGCATATTCACTCAAGGAAAAGGCGCTTCCGAGCCAGTCGCATCCAATTCAACGGAAGCAGGCCGCGCAAGAAATCGCCGTGTTGAGATAACGCTCATGGATAAATAGACCAAGAGTCTTCTACATTTTTTCCAAGAAAGGAACCAGTACAAGGAACATTGCGTTTCTCATTACGGTCAGTGTGCATTCCGCTAGGAAAAGTCTTGCGGATGCAAGAGCCTTTGTGTCTGCGTTTACTATCGGGCACGTCTGATAGAATTTGCTGAACAATTTTGCGACATCGTAAAGATAAGATGCCATTATGCTCGGATCGAAATTTTCTGCGCTTTTTGCCACTGTATCAGGGAACGCTCCCAACGCTTTGGTAAGTTCCCATTCTTCGGGAGTTTTCAGAAGGGTGAAGTCAGGATTTTCGGAAGAAATGGCAGATTCCTTTGCCTTTGCAAGTATCGAGTTTATCCTTGCGCCCACATACTGAAGATAAGGTCCTGTGTTTCCGTTGAAGTTCAGGGATTCTTCGGGATTGAAAAGCATGTCTTTCTTTGGGGTTACTTGAAGCAGGTAATAATGCAGGGCGGCAATCGCCACTTTTTCAGCGACGGAATCTGCATTTTCAAGTTGTTCATTTCTGCCTTTTTCCGTTATTGCATCGAGCGCATCTTTATGCAAGGAATCTATAAGGTCATCCGCATCAACTATTGTTCCTTCCCTGCTTTTCATTCGTCCGCTAGGAAGATTCACAAGTCCGTAACTCAGATGATAGAGTTTTTTTGCCCAGTCAAAGCCAAGTTTTTCAAGAATATGGAAAAGTATCTTGAAATGGTAGATTTGCTCGCTTGCAACGACATACACAAGTCGGTTGAACTGCCAGTCTTCATGTCGGCTTATGGCTGTTCCTATGTCCTGCGTCATGTAGACAGATGTTCCGTCTTTTCGCAAAAGAACTTTTTCGTGGCTGTCCTCGTCCTTTCCTGTCCCCACCGCACTGGTCACGTCTATTCTGACAGAGCCGTCCTGTGCCTTGAAAAAAACACCTTTTTCAAGACCTTTCAGTATTTGGTCTTTTCCCAATAGATATGTGTCGCTTTCAAGATAGAATTTGTCAAAACTCACGCCTGTCCTGGAATAGGTTTCCTTTATTCCGTTTAGAGTCCAGTCGTTCATCATTTTCCACAATTCTCTGGTTTCCTTGTCGCCTTGCTCCCATTTTATGAGAAGTTCTTCCGCCATTTTCATAGCTTCCGGATGCGTGCTTTCAGGATTTTCCTTTGTTCCCTTTAGGTAACGCTCGAATTCAACGTAGCACTGACCGACAAACCGGTCTCCTTTGATTCCAAGGCTTTCGGGCGTGTCTTTGTTTTTTTCATGGAAAAGTTTGTATGAAAGCATGGACTTGCAGATGTGGATTCCCCTGTCGTTTATCAAATCAACCTTGTAGACTTCCGCACCGGCTTTTTTGAGGATTCTGCTTACCGATTCTCCGAGGGCATCGTTTCTAAGATGTCCAAGGTGCAAAGGTTTGTTTGTATTTGGAGCGGAGAACTCTATCATCACCCGCTGACCTTCCATGGATTTCTTTCCGTCGTCGCCAAGACTTCCGTAATTTTCCTTCTGCTCTTTTATTTTTTCAAGAATTTTTCTGAACGAATCCTCTTTGTTGAGTTTTGCGTTCACATAAGGACCTACCGCCATTATTTTTCCGATTTTTTTCGCTTTTTCAGAAAAATTGTCGTTTATGAGTTTTGCAATCTCGTTTGAAAGTAAAGCAGGAGCCATTCGGAATGTCTTTGCGAATGCGAACATCGGAATTCCAAGATCTCCCATTTCTGCGCTTGGCGGAACTTCGACTGACACCCTGTCTTCGGTAATGACATCCTGGATTCCTTTTGATTGCAGATAGAAAGACAAAGCTTCAAAGACAAGTTTTTTTAGTTCTGTTTTAGATTCTGACATGGCTGTAGAAAATCCTTAAATTTTTACTAGATTGATACACGGTTCGTGACAGCCAATACTAGCAAAAAACATGGAATAATTCTACGCTTTTTTTTAGGCTAAGAGTCGTTTTCAAGCGTAAGGAGCGCAGTCTTGTCGCCTGCAAGATATCTTTCGCAGAGGATTTCGTTCATCGGTTTTCCTTGCAAAAATCCCTGCACGATGTGGCAATGAAAATCCTTCAGAATCTGCAGCTGTTCGGGCTTTTCCACCCCTTCGGCGATGGTTTCAAGCCCCATTTTTGAGACCATAGTTATTATTGCGTTTGTGATGTTGGCTTGAACTCCATCGGTCGCTGTGATTCCGTTTATGAAAGACTTGTCGATTTTCAACGTGTCAAGCGGAAGCATCTGAAGATAACTTAAAGACGAGTAGCCTGTCCCGAAATCGTCCAAGGAAAGCCTAAAGCCAATCTCTTTCAGTTGCTTGAGTTTTGAAATCGCATCGTCCATATTGTCAATCATTATGCCTTCGGTTATTTCAAGTTCGAATTTTTCAGGGATGATGTCATATCTTGTTATCATCTCCTTTAGTTCCTCGATGAACATAGGCTGTTTTAGTTGCATCGGAGATATGTTCACGGAGATGATTCCGTCAAATCCGTATTCTTCCTGCCACCTTTTTAAAGTGATAAACGTCGTGTTCAAAACCCACGTTCCAATCGGAAGGATAAGACCGTTTTCCTCAGCCATGGGAATGAAGATGGAAGGCCCGATTACGCCGGTGTCCCTGTCGTTCCATCGTATCAACGCCTCAAAACCTCTAAGATGTCCTGTTCTTATATCGAACTGAGGTTGATATTCAAGATAGAAATCGCTTGCCATTACTGCGGCGGTCATCTTGGACTGCATGTTCATGCGCTGAATCAGAACCCTTTGCATTTCAGGCTCAAAATGAAGAAACTGTTTCTTTCCGTTTTTCTTGGCATACTGCATCGCTATATCAGTGAACCTAAGAAGGTCTTCGCCTGATTCCGTGTTGTCCGGAAACACAGACATTCCGCCGGATATGTCGATTTGCTCAAGCGTGAAACTCTCGAAAATCGTATCGGTCGCGTTTATGATTGAGTCCATGGACATCGCATTGTGGATTACAACAAGAAACTCGTCGCCCCCGAATCTGTATGTGGTGAGTGTCCTCGGATTGAATTTCTTCAATATTTCCGCCGACCTTTTAAGGAGCTTGTCACCTGCGACGTGTCCTTTTAGGTCGTTTATGTTTTTCATGTTGTCGATGTCTATAAGAAGGAGGGCGACTTTTGTTCCGCTGAAGACGGCTTGCTCAATATAGCCATTGAAATCCTCGTTGAAACGGTTTCTATTGAAAAGCCCTGTAAGGACATCGTGGTAGGCTGTTTCTATAAGTCTTTGGTCCTGCTCTTTTTCTTTTGAGATGTCGTTCAAGTTCACTACGATAAGACCGTCCGCTGTCTTTCTCATCGACACCCTGAACCATGCGTCGCTAAGTTCCGAATAATAAGTTACGGGATCTACCGGAATATTGTTCAGCGCCTTGTCCGCAAGGTCCAGCCACGGAACATCGGCAGAAAGGAACTGCCTGAATTCGTGGAAATAATGGCAGTCGCTCAAGGCATGGTTTATCTGTTTTATGAACATATCGTTAAAAAAAACAAGTTCAAAATCCTTTGTCCTGTTGTTCGCTTTTATGGGTTTTGCCACAAGAATCGGACTTGAAAAAGCGTTAAGAATCGACATGAAATCAAGCTCATCCATCATATCGATAATTCTATTTGCAGATTTGCAGTTTGTCAAAAATTTATTTTTTATAAAGACTTATGAAAAATTATCAAAAAATCATGGAAAAAAAAGTCGGAATTTTAAAATCCCTCTAGCGTTTCCAAATAATTTTTCAAACATTGTAAAGATTTTTCTTTTCTACTATTATTTAGTATATTTACAGTATATTCAGGTTCATATTTTATTGGAGCAATTTATGTCCTTACTTGATATAAAAAACATCAACGTCAGTGTTGAAGAAAAACAGATTCTGCATAATCTAAGTCTAAAGATAAATTCAGGGGAAACCCACGTGCTTATGGGACCGAACGGAGCCGGAAAATCCACGCTTGGGAACGTGATAATGGGAAATCCGTTATATGCGCTTTCGTCAGGGAAAATTTTCTTTGACGGAAAAGAAATTGACGAAGAATCGCCGGACGCAAGGGCAAAGGCGGGGATTTTTCTTTCGTTCCAGAACCCGCTTGAGATTCCGGGAATCAGCCTTGAAACCTTCATTCGTTCTGCGATTCAGCAAAAAACCGGAGAGCGGGTAAAACTTTTTCAGTTCCAGAAAGAACTCATCGAAAATATGAAACTTCTTTCGATGGACGAATCTTATGCAAAACGAGACCTGAACGTAGGTTTTTCAGGCGGAGAAAGAAAAAAAAGCGAAATCCTTCAGCTTTTAATGCTAAAACCAAGGCTTGCGATTCTTGACGAAACGGATTCCGGACTTGACGTGGATGCCGTCCGCACAGCGTCAAAGGGAATCGAAGAATACAGAAAAAAGATGGACGGCGGACTTCTTATCATAACTCATTCCACAAAAATCCTTGAATCGCTCAAGACGGACTTCACCCACATAATGATGAAGGGAACGATAGTGGCTACCGGAGATTCTTCGCTCATAAAAAAAGTGAACGAAAACGGCTTTGACCAGTTTTCATCCTAGCGAAAAATGCGCACGAGGAAAACGATATGCCTGACGACAAGACTGACATAAAAGACATAAACCAGGATTTCTACGATTTTCGTTATGACGAAAACGAAAGCGACTTTTTCCGCATGGAAGAAGGTCTAAATCCAAAGATAATAAAACGGCTCAGCGAGGAAAAGGGCGATCCTGAATGGATGAGGGATTTCCGCCTAAAATCGCTTGAAGAATACAACAGACAGAAGGTTTCCACGGACTGGATGCCTAACATAGATGGTCTTCACATGGAAGACATCGCGACATACGTCCGTCCGAAAACCGCCCTAAGTTCGACCTGGGAAGACGTGCCTGAAGACATAAAAATGACGTTCGAGAAATTAGGAATTCCCGAAGCCGAACGGAAAGGTCTTGCGGGCGTAGGCGCGCAATACGACTCGGAACTGGTTTACCACAACATTCAAAAAGAAGTCGCAAAACAGGGTGTCGTCTACCTTGACTTTGAAAGTGCACTCAAAAGCCCCGAATGGGGTCTTATGGTAAAAGAATATTTTATGACACTCATAACGCCCAAGGACCACAAATTCGCCGCCCTTCACGGAGCCGCATGGTCTGGAGGCTCGTTTGTCTACGTTCCTAAAGGGGTCATTCTTCCGTTTCCGCTTCAGTCGTATTTCAGGCTGAACGCAAAAGGAGCCGGACAGTTCGAACATACATTGATAATCGTGGACGAAGGCGCATCCCTTCATTTTATCGAAGGCTGTTCCGCACCGAAATACAATGTGGCAAACCTTCATGCAGGAGCAGTGGAACTTTTTGTCAAAAAAAACGCCCGTCTACGATATTCCACAATCGAAAACTGGTCAAAGAACATGTACAACCTGAACACAAAAAAAGCGCTCGTTGACGAAGGCGGCACTATAGAATGGGTGTCGGGTTCGTTCGGAAGCCACGTGGGTTGTCTTTATCCAGAAAGCAGACTGGTCGGAAAAAAAGCCAGAGCCGAATTCACAGGAATCACATTCGCAGGAAGCGGACAGGAACTTGACACCGGCGCAAAAATGCTGCACCTCGCTCCTTTCACGACAAGCGTCATAAACACAAAATCAATCTCAAAAGGAGGCGGTGCGTCGATATATCGCTCTGCGGTTTACATCGCAAAGAACGCCGAAAACTCAAAGGCAAGCGTTTCCTGCCAGTCCCTGATGCTCGACAAAGAAAGCCGAAGCGACACGATTCCTGCGAACGTCGTCCTTACGGACAAGTGCGACGTGGGACACGAGGCGAAAATCGGAAAGATTTCAAACGAGGCTGTCTTCTATTTGATGAGCCGAGGAATCAGCGAAGAAGAAGCCGTCAGCATGATTGTAAGCGGTTTTGCAAATCCGGTATCAAAGGAACTTCCGCTTGAATACGCCGTGGAGATGAACAATCTTATCCGGCTTGAAATGAAGGGAACGATGTAGGAAATCTCCTTCAAAAAATCGATTTATGGTGAACGCTATGAAAGAAATCATACTGAACAAACTTCCCGCCCCCACATGGAGCTGGCTTAAACTGAACGACAAAAAAGTTTCCTACGAGACAGAACCTGAAAACATTCTTCCAAAAATCCAAGGACTTTCGGAATGCACGGAATACACGGAAAACGGCTCTAACCTACTCGGAAGCCTACCTTTTTTGAAAAGCGGAAACGAAAAGTCCACAAAAGAACTTTTTTCAAAATCGATTCCGATAGGACTTTGCATAAAAAAAAGCCCGAAAAATCCAATCTCGCTTACATACGACCTTTCCGATGGACTTTCTGCGGCAGCCACCCAGATAATCAAGGCTGAAAAAGACACGGAATCGGCGCTTATAATACTTTCAAAATCCTCTGAAAAAGCTTCCGGGCTTGAAGCGGTCAAGACAACCGTTTTCGCAGGAGCGAATTCGACAGTTCATATTGTAAAAGTCCAGATTTTGGGCGAAAACTTCACGCAGATTGACGAGACGGAAACATTCGTCGAAGAAGGAGCGAAAGTCGAGGTAAGCCACGTTGTAATCGGCGGAAAAGAAACGTGCGTCGGAGTAGAAACCGACCTTTCAGGCGAAAAGTCCGAGTTCAAATCGGAGATGGGCTATTTCTGCCAAAATCTTCAAGAACTCGACATGAACTACATCGTAAACCACATCGGAAAAAAATCCTTCTGCAGAATGTACGTCTACGGAAGCCTAAAAGACAAGGCAAAAAAGACCTACAGGGGAACAATCGACCTAAAACAAGGCTCGTCGGGCGCAGACGGCGAAGAACAAGAGGAAGTGCTGCTTCTTTCCCCGGACGTGGTGAACAATTCCATGCCCGTAATCCTTTGCACGGAAGACGATGTCAGGGGCGAACACGGCGACACAATCGGAAGCCTTTCCGACGAGATTATTTTTTACATGGCATCCAGAGGAATCTCAAAATCAAAGGCAGAAAACATTGTTGCCCGCTCAAAGGTTCAGCGGGTCGCAAACAAAATCACCGACGAAAAAATCCTTGAAGAAACGAACGCCTTCATGGACAAACTTTTTGGAGAAAAATAAAGCCATGGAAAAAAACTATAAAAAAGATTTCCCGATTTTTTCCGAAAAGGAAAACGAAGGTCTGGTCTACCTTGACTCCGCCGCAACTACCCAGAAACCTAAATGCGTCCTTGAAAAAATAAAAGAATTCTACGAAAAAGACAACGCAAACCCACTTCGCGGACTTTACGGACTTAGCGCAAGAGCCACAGCTTTATACGAAGAAGCAAGGGAAACGGTCGCAGGCTTCATAAACGCAAAATCCGTCGAGACGATTTTCACAAGGAACGCCACCGAAAGCCTGAACATGGTCGCCTACACATGGGGAATGGAAAACGTATCCGAAGGGGATGAGATTGCGCTTCCTATCACGGAACACCATTCGAACATTCTTCCATGGCAGATGCTCGCAAAAAGAAAGGGAGCGAAACTCGTGTTCCTTGAGCCGGACAAAAAGACGGGAGAATTTTCCGACGAAGAGTTATCGAAAATCAACGAAAAGACAAAAATAGTCGCAATCGCCGAAGTTTCTAACGTGCTTGGAGTAACTCATCCCGTAAAAAAAATCGCGAATATTGCCCATAAAAACGGAGCGATTTGTGTGGTTGACGGGGCGCAATCCGTTCCGCACTCGAAGGTGGATGTTAAAAATCTGGACGCTGATTTTTTTGCCTTCAGCGGACATAAAATCTGCGGACCGATGGGAATCGGGGTTCTTTACGGCAAAAAAGAACTTCTTGAAAAAACAGAGCCGTTTTTAAGAGGCGGAGAGATGATCGAATATGTGTCGCGGGGAAATGCCACGTGGGCGGAACTTCCCCACAAGTTCGAGGCAGGAACAGTCAATGCCGCCGGTGCGATAGGTCTTTCGGAAGCGATAAAATATATAAAATCCATAGGAATGGAAAACATAGCAGAGAACGACAGCCGCCTTACTTCCCTTTTAATGCAGGAAATGGGACGGATTCCGCACGTGAATATATTGGGAAGCGAAGATTTTTCAAAACATTCAGGAATTGTAACGTTCACGGTAGACGGCGTTCACCCTCACGACATCGCAACCCTTTTGGACACGGAAAAGATAGCCATACGGGCAGGTCATCACTGTGCCCAGCCGCTCGGTGCATATCTTGAACTTCCGGCTACGGCAAGGGTCAGCGTCTACATATACAACGACGAAAACGACGTGGAACGATTTTCTAAAGCCCTAAAGGAAATCCGAAAAATGAGCGGCTACAAGGACTAGGGAAAAAATCAAAAGCGAGTTTGATTTTCTACAAACTCCTCCGATTTTCATATGCGATTTTTGCATACAAAACGGACAACCTCCAAAGTTCAGGCTTTGCTCCGTTGTCCGCTTTTTTGAAAATAAAAAAAAGGCGCTTTCATTCTTGTAATGTAAGAGGCGCAAAACAAAATCCTTTTTGGAGAAAATATGGACACAAAAGAACTTTACCGGGAAATACTGAACGAACACAACATAAATCCGTCGCACAAAGCAGAACTAACGGACTCCACTTTCTCTCTGAACGGAGTAAATCCAAGCTGCGGCGACAGCATAACATTGAACCTGAAAATCGAGGACGAAAAAATTGTGGACGGCTCTTTTACGGGAGCAGGCTGCGCCGTAAGCCAGGCGTCCTGCGACATGATGCTTGACCTTGTTATCGGAAAGTCTGTAAAAGAAGCTACGGAACTGGGCGATATTTTCATGAAAATGATAAGAGGCGAAAGTTCCGAAGAAGAAATAGAAAAACTTGACGAAGCGGCTAGCCTTTCCGACATCTCAAAAATGCCTTCAAGGGTAAAATGCGCCGTTCTTGGCTGGCGGACAATGCGGGAAATGTTTGAAAAAGCATCCCTTACCGGAACAAACACGATTTTTCACTGCGACAACTAGACTTAACTTCAAAAAGAAAAGCGGAAAACTTTTCCTTTTGAAAACAGCCTCGACAAAGCCTCAAAAAACACGGCTCAGAGCAAAGCCATTTTCAAAATCAAATCCGCCTAGCCTTTCACCGCTCCTGCCGCAATTCCCTTTATTATGTATTTCTGCAGGAAAAGGTAGAAGAGTATAATCGGTATCGAAGAAATCGTAAGAGATGCGCACATCGGGCCGTACTCTTTCATGAACTGTCCGTTGAACGCCATCTGAGCAAGCTGTATTGTTCCCTGTTTTGCAACAATCAACGGAAGCAGATAGTCATTCCAAAGCCAAAGTGCATCTATAACCGCCACAGTGGCTATAATCGTCTTTATAAGAGGAAGCACGATTACAAAAAAAATGTAGAATTTTTCCGCACCGTCCATTGCTGCCGATTCTTCAAGTTCCTTTGGAACACTTTTTATGAATCCGTGGAACATGAAAATCGCAGTAGGACAGCCCAATCCCCAGTACATCGGAATCAGTCCCCATACACTCGTAAGATGCATTTCGCTTGCAAGAACCCCGATAGGCACCATGATTATCTGAAACGGAATTACCAAAGAAAAAGCGAAGAATCCATAGAGAATCCAAGAGATTTTTGAATTATTTCGCACAAGACCATATGCGCACATCGCAGACGTTATGATGATTCCTGCCGTTCCGAAAACAGTCACCATCAAAGTGTTGAAAAACACCCTCGGAAATCGCATCGTGTTCCAAGCCTGAACATAGTTTTTCATCAGGCTGAAACTGTACCTTACAAATTCTGTTCTGTTTGGAAGCCCCAAAGGATTTACGATAATCCCTGCGTTCGGTCTGAACGAATTCACCACAACAAAAACAAGAGGATAGAAAAAGAACACGGCACAGACCATTAACAGCACAAGAAGAATCACATTATGAGAATTGAATCTGTGATGTTTAAAGAATGAATGACCAGAAGAATCATCCACGACAACATGTTTTCCGATATATTTCATTATGCCTCTATCTCCTTTTTTTTCATCGTGATGAGCTGAATTCCCGTCACAATCACTATCACCAAGAAGAGAATCATTGCCTTTGCGTTGGCAAGCCCAGCCTGCTTGTTGGCAAACGCATCAAAGTAAATATCCATTACGATAGGAACCGTTCCCGTTGAATAACCGGTAGGTCCTAAAAGAGCGTATATCAAGTCAAAACTCTTGAACGCATTCGCTATAGTAAGGAAAAGCGAAATCGTAAGCGACGGAATCATGAGCGGAAAAGTTATCATCCTGAAACGCTGCCAGCCTGTCGCGCCGTCCATCATGGCGGCCTCTATGACTTCCGTAGGAATATTCTGAAGCCCGGCAAGATAGACTATCATGTAGTAGCCTGCTCCCTGCCAAACCGCGACAAGAACCAAAAGCCACGGTGTCTTGTGCGAATCG
Source organism: uncultured Treponema sp. (assembly GCA_905372235.1). GTDB lineage: Bacteria > Spirochaetota > Spirochaetia > Treponematales > Treponemataceae > Treponema_D. Next base: position 59,965 of record CAJPOF010000001.1, on the reverse strand, counting down.
GAAACCCAAGTCTCGATTCCGATAATCGCCGGCAGAAGCTGAACGAAAAGCATTGACCATATCAAAGCTACGATTATCATTGAAAGGACATTCGGAAGAAAATAGATTGTCCTCAAAACTTTTTGTCCCTTTATTCCGGTATCCAACGCAAGCGCCAAGGAAAAGGCAACGAAATTTATCCCGATGACCGAAAAAATCGCAAAGAAAAGCGTGAATCCTATTACGCCCATCCTATGCTCCGTTACGACCCAAACTTTCGACATCGCCTTCTTCAATTCAGCGACCTTGAAAAGCTCTTGATTCACATCATAAAGAACCGCTTTGGATTCCTCTGAAAAATGATTTTTCGAGACAAACTCATCGCACAAAGCATCAAGTTCCTCTTTGTCGCCATCCAATGAAGTGGATTTCAGGTTTCTTATGTATGAGTCCATCACACCTTCGGAAACCGATTTTTCCGAACTCACTTCAGGCAATGACCAAAGCCTGTCCGTTATAAGATATTCATCGTATTTTTCTTCAAGTGAATAGCGAGCTTTCTGCTCATCATACCGATATGCATCAAGAATGATTTCTTCGCAATCGGCGTTTTTTTTCAGTTCGCCCTTGACCTCTTTATTGAACTCCCTTTCTGAAATGAAGGCAGGAAGGCTTGAGGTCATCGTGAATTTTTCTATTCTTTCTATGTATGGATAAAAATCCTTGTCTATTTTCCCTGTAAATATTTTTTTGTAGTTGTAAAAACCAACAAACTTATTGTGTTCCGGCTTGTAACCGGATTTTCCGATTATGTGTTCAAGTTTACGTTTGGCAGAACCCTTTATCGCAATCCTGTGATACGAATTGTCGTCCGTGCTGTATGAATAGATTTTCAGGACATAATCTTTATCTTTCTGCGATTTAAGTTTGTTCAGTATATTCTGCTCAAAGTCGCTTTTTCCCATGATTATCGGAGTTTTTGGGGTAAGTCCGTCCCAATTCGTGAAAGAAATTTCAACCCCTCGGAAAAAAGGAACAATGAAAAAAATGATATATAAAATCAAGCAAGGAATTACGAACGCCACAAAATATGACCATTTCTTTATTTTTGATTCGACCATTATTTTAATCCTTTATGCTTTATTTAATTCGACCGTATATTCAAAAACATATGCGACCATTCGTAAAAGAAAATTTCAAAAAGTCCAAGAAGGCTTTACCTTCCCGGACTTTTTCAACAGGCGATTACTTTGTTGCAGATTCAGCCCACTGCTCATCAATTCCTTTGATTAAGTCAGCGGCAGTTTTTTTCTGCATCATATACTGCTGGGCGCCTCTCTTGCATCCATCCTCGAACACAGCCGAAGGATACTGGCTGAACGCCCACGGGTTTGCTCCTCGCATAGCAACAGAACTCATGAGTTCGGCATAAGGAACTCCGAGTGAAGAGAAATCTCCGCCCTTGAATGAGTTTGTAAGCTTGTATTCGGAAACCCAAAGTTTTGAGCCTTCATCGGAAGCAAGGAAATCCAAGAATTTGATAGCAGCTTCCTGTTCCTCAGGGGACGACTGTGAAGATATTCCGAAAGTTGAGTCTACGTCAGCGTACATCTTGTTCATATTCACATCATTGTATACAGGGAACGGAATGAATCCTGCGTTGAGGTTCGGATTAAGTTTCATGGCATCTACATATGCCCAAAGTCCCTGAACCATCATGGCAGCTTCGCCCTTGGCAAACGACTGCTGCTGAGCGCCGCCGTCCATTTCCGCTGCGTTGGGATTCATGTTCGCCTTGTAAAAATCAAGAATGCTGAAAAGTTTCGCCGTATCGACATCACCGTAGGAAGCCTTTCCGTCCTTCATAAGTCCGACAAAAGTATCTACCGGAATACCTTGTTCCTGAAGAAGAGCAGTATGAACCAGCGTGATGAAGTGACCGACCGACCAGTTCTCTTTTAGAAGAGCCGCAAAAGGAACATATCCGTTATCTTTAAGAACTCGGCACACCTTCTCAAGTTCTCTGTATGTAGAAGGAGCTTCAAGTCCGCACTTTTCAAAAATGTCCTTATTGTATATGATTCCGATTCCTGCATAGTCCATCGGCATTGCATAGACTTTTCCGTCGTACATGACCGCAGGAAGAGCGCTTTCAAGAACATTCATCATGCAGTTTTTGCCTGTAAGGTCAACAAGATAGCCTTTTGAAGCGTATTCTTTTACACGAGAATACGACTGCATCTGCAGAATGTCAGGCAAGTCGCCCTGAGCCGCACGTGCAGACATAGCAGAGTCCGCATCGTTTGGAATAATCAAAGGCGAAACGGAAATATTCGGATTTGCCTTCTCAAAAGCCTTGATGATGTTTTTAAGACCTTCCTGATTTTCCTGCTTGTAGTAGTACATCTCAAGTTTTATCTTGCCAGAAGAATCCTGTCCTTTCTTTTGGCAGCCTGTAAAAGCAGCCGCAACAAGAACGGCAGCAACCACTAAAGTCATCAATCTTTTCATTTAGTCCTCCATTTTTGTGTATGACTTTTTTACGTACAATAATGTACATTTGTATAATTTTAGGACTCTATCAAAAACTTGTCAAACCAAACGGACAAAATTCTAGTGTTTTTATGCATTCCTGAAAATTCAAAAACAGAAATCTTTTGTCAAAATGCGGAAATGCGGATTTGCGATTTTCCGACTTTTTACAATGCAATTAAAAAATGCGTCCGATAAGCGAGTTTCAGAAAGGCAAAATCGGCGATGTTCGCCCCGGAAACTTGAAAGCGTTTTTTATCGGCGGTATTTTTGCCAATTAAAAACACAGGTGTTTTCCGTTGTGCAGTCTTTCAAAAAATTCTATAATCGAGCCCATGATTTATCCACGAGTGTTCCTTAAAATAAAAGAAGACGAAGAAATCCGTCACGGTTTTCCATGGGTCTACGACAATGAGATTTCGCACATAAAACACAGAAAAACCGAAAGAGACGAATGGTGCGTGTCGTCTCTTGAAGAGACAAGCGAAGATTCCGTTGGCGACGGAAGCGCGGTCGAGGTGTTCACAAAGGCGGGCGGATTCCTTGGAACCGGTATAATAAACAGAAAATCAAAGATTACTATCCGCCTTATTTCAGACATTCATGCGGACAAAGTTTTTGAGGACATATATTCGTTCTGGGAAAAAAAGATATTCGACGCAGTGAACATAAGAAGGCTGAACTATTCTGACGAGGACTCCTACCGGCTTGTGTTCGGCGAGGCGGACTTTGTTCCGGGCTTCATATGCGAACGTTACAGGGACGTAAAAGAAAGGGTGTTCCTTGTTGTGCAGTTTCTTTCGCTTTCGGCGGAAATATTCAGGAACGAGATTCTAAAGGCACTCGGAAAGTATGCGTCTCCGGACGGTATATATGAAAGGGACGACGACGAAGTAAGGCTCAAGGAAGGACTTACCCTCCGCTCAGGCTGGATTGGAAAATCCTTTGACAACGTTTTTACAATAGAAGAAAACGGGGTTCTTCTTGAGGTGAATGTCGCAGTCGGACAGAAGACGGGCTATTTCCTTGACCAAAAGAAAAACAGAGCCGTGGCAGCCTCTTATTGCAAAGGGAAAAAGCTGCTTGACGCTTTCTGCCACACGGGTGCGTTTGCGTTGAACGCATTCAAGAACGGCGCACGGGAAGCGGTTCTTGTAGACCTTTCGGACGATGCGTTGAAAACCGCCGAAAAGAACATATCGCTTAACGGCGCAAATGATGCCCTGCATATCGTAAAGGCGGACGTGTTTTCGCTTCTGAAGGAATACGAGGCTTCTGGCGAGCGTTTTGATGTCATAATACTGGATCCGCCTGCGTTCGCAAAAAGCGTAAAGTCCATACAGAAGGCGTACGGCGGCTACAAAGAAATAAACCTTAGAGCGATGCGGCTTTTAAACAGCGGAGGAATCCTTGTTACCTGCTCATGCTCGTATTTTTTCGACAGCCACAGTTTCTACGACATGATAATGCACGCCGCAAGCGACAGCCATCGTCGTGTGCAGATACTTGAAAAGCGAGGCGCAGGACCTGACCACCCTATTCTTTCAGGTTATTCCAGATCCGAATACCTTAAATGCGCAGTGTGCAGGGTGATGTAGCCAGCTGAAAAAGCCCCACCAGAGGCAAAGCAAAAACTTTAGATTTCTGCAGTCAGGAAAGTCCCAAAGTTTCGAATCGGACACCCTGATCCGCTCGGACAAGGCAACACGATCCGTTCGGATAAAACACACAGTTTCGTTCGGAAGCGTCATTCAAAATGTCTTGTTTTTTAGACCGCCGCTACGTACAACCGAAAAGTTTTTCGAGGGCGGATTTTTCCAACGCGCTTCCTATGACGACGGCTTTTGCGGTTTTCATCGGGGGACAGTCCTCGATTTTATACCGCTCGCCTGCGATGTCGAATTTTGCCCACTGCCCGTTTATCGGAACAAAGCCTTTTGCACGGACGACTTTTCCGAACCGACCTTCAAGCAAAACCGAAAAGATTTGCGAAAGGCTTTCAATCGAGTCAAAACGTATGCCCGAAAAAGAAAGGCTTTCGATGTCGGGTTCGGCGATTTTTTTCGAAAAAAGCGGGGTTCTGAAAGAGGCGTGAAGCGGCTCTTGCAAAATGTTTTCCCACCATTCAGGCGGAATTGAATCGTAGGGCGTGCGGACAATATGCGCCTCGGTATTTATAAGGCGGAGTTTTGAGACCGCATCGTCGATTCGACTTTCATCCGCTTCCTCGCACTTTGAAAGAACAATGTTCCGTGCGTTTTTTATCTGGTCGGAGTAGATTTCAGGAAAAGAACGCAAATAGGACTCAATGCAGTTTACGTCGACGACGGTAACAGGTTCTAAAAGACTAATTCGTTCGTATTCGATTTTTGCGATGTTCCGTAAAACGGAGCTCAAAAGCCCTACTCCGGTAGGTTCGACCAAAAGATATTCGGGATTAAGAGTATTCGCGATTGTAAGAATTGAAGAGGCAAAGTCGCTTTTCAGCGAGCAGCAAATACAACCTTCGGTAAGTTCCCAGACTTTTAGGCTGTCCTGCTCCAAAAACGAACCGTCGATGCCTTCTTCGCCGTATTCGTTTTCCATTACGGAAAACTCTCTTTTTGCTTTGCGAGAAAGGGCTTCGATGAACGTGGTTTTTCCGGCCCCCAAAAAGCCGGACACTACAAGAATCTTCATAGGCTAACGGAAATTAAAAAGGGGATTCCGCAAGTTGAAAAACAGTGCGGCATCCCCCATTTACAGGAGGAACGTTTTTACGAAAGAACCGCTTTTGTCTTGGAAAGCGGCAGGGACTGTAGGGGCGGCAGGACGCAAATGCGGCATGCCGTTCCGAAGGAATGAAGCCGAAAGGCGGAACCCCGAAAAGCCCGTTTTTTGCGGATTTCCGCAAAAAGCCGCCCTGAAAATCCTGAACCGTAAAATGCGGCGTTCCTCAAATTAAATTACGACAACCGGTTTTATCAAGTCCGCAGGTTTGTCTTTCATGAGGTAGAGCGCTTTTTCGACGTTTTCAAAACCCTTGAACGTGTGCGTGATGAGTTTTGAAAGGTCGAGTTTTCCGACCGCGACAAGGCTCGAAAGTTTTTCCATGCGAAGCCTGCCGCCGGGCATGAGGCCGCCGTTTATCTGCTTGTGTCCCATGCCGACTCCCCATTCGACGCGTGGAATCTTGATTGAAACTCCTGAACCAAGATAATTGACGTTGCCGATTTTTCCGCCCGGTTTCATCGCTTTTACTGCATCCTCGAACGTATCTACAGTGCCGCCTGCGATGATGACTTTGTCGACCCCTTTTCCGTGGGTTTTGTCAAGCACCTGCTGGTGAATCGGACCTTCCTTGTAGCTTATGATGTCGGTTGCGCCGTAGAACTTTGCGGCGTCCACGCATTTAGGGCGAGTTCCGACGGCGTAGATGTGGGAAGCGCCGTGCAAGGCTGAACCTGCGACAGCCATAAGACCTACAGGTCCTATTCCGATTACCAGAACGGAATCCCCAAACTGCACGTCGGCAAGCTCAACACCGTGGAATCCCGTAGGAACCATGTCGGAAAGCATAGGAGCATGTTCAATTTTTATTCCGTCCGGAATGAGGGCGAGGTTTCCGTCTGCATCGTTTACGTGGAAATATTCGCCGAAAACGCCGTCCTTGAAGTTCGAGAACTTCCAGCCGGCAAGCATTCCGCCTGAATGCATTGAATATCCGCCCTGCGCTTCAAGCGAATTCCAGTCCGGTGTGATGGCAGGAACAAGAACTTTGTCGCCGGGCTTGAAGTCTTTTACCAAAGAACCGACTTCCACGACTTCGCCGCAGCCTTCGTGTCCCAAAATCATGTCGTGCCTGTCGCCGATTGCGCCTTCCCAAACCGTATGCACGTCCGACGTACACGGAGCAAGCGCAAGCGGCTTACAGATTGCATCCAGCGGTCCGCAAGCAGGAACATCTTTTTCAATCCAGCCCGTTTCGCCGAGCTTTAGCATCGCATAACCTTTCATTTTCATAAATACCTCCGAAAAAGTAATTTTTTGCACGGAAGGCTACATTTAAGCCATAATGCATTTTTTTTACTATATGGCATAATTTCCTTGCGGACAAGAAAATAAAAATCCCAAGACCGATTTTCAAAAAAAGGGGCGACGTTACCCCCCAGCAACGCCGCCCCGGAAAATGTCAAAAATTATTGCCGAAAATGTATTTTCAATCCTCGACGCCCACTGGCAAATCGATTGTTTCGTCGTCCGCCGTATGAAGGTAGTCACAGTCGGGATTTATGCAAGACTTGTACGTTCCGTTCTTTTTGTCGAATTTCTCAACGAGAAACCAGTTGCACTTTGGGCAATACTGGTCTATCGGTTTAAAGTGGCTTATGAAATTGCATGTCGGATAGTTTGTGCAGCCGTAGAATTCTTTTCCTCTGCCTTTGGTCTTTCTTGCAACTATCTCGCCATTGCAACCTGGCATCGGGCATTTTGCCAAAGGAATGGATTTCGTGTTGTGGCACTCGGGAAATCCTGAGCAGGCAAGGAAAAATCCGAATCTTCCGAGTTTTTTAATCATCATCTTTCCGCATTTTTCGCAAACCTTGTCCGTCGGCTCGTCAAGGCTTCCCTTCACGCTTTCGACGCTCTGCATAACATCGTTGACACGATTCTTGAACGGGCCGTAAAAGCCGCTTATCATGTCGTTCCAAACAAGATTGTCCGCCTCGACTTTATCAAGGTCGTTTTCCACGTCGGCTGTAAAATGCTCGTTTATGACATCGGGAAAACTTTCCACAAGGATTTTGCATATCATCCTTCCCAACTGAGTAGGAACCAACTGCTTGTTGCTGCGTGTTACATAATAGCGGTCAAGCAGAACGGAGATTATAGGAGCATATGTAGAAGGCCGCCCGATTCCTTTTTCCTCCAAGGTGCGAACTATAGAGGCATCCGTGTAACGTGCAGGTCCTTGAGTAAAATGCTGCTCGGGATGGAAACTGTCCGAATGAAGCACTTCTCCCACCTTCAGGCTAGGAAGATTTCCCGTCTTGTCTTCCTTGGATGAAAGAACTCGTATTACGCTGTAAAAACCTTTTTCAGAAATCTTTGATGCGCTTACCCTGAAGACCGCATCTCCTGCCGTGATTTCAGCGGATGTTGTCATTGTCTTTGCGTTGTTCATCTGACTTGAAACAAAACGCTCCCATATGATTGTGTAAAGACGAAGCTGATCACGGGTCAAGTATTCCTTCACCGAGTCAGGCGTGTATTCGGTGTAAGTCGGCCTTATTCCCTCATGCGCATCCTGAGCCGCCTTTCCCACAGTGTAGTGGATTTCCTCAGCCGGAAGTTCATTAGGATAGTTTTTTGAAATCCATGCGCGGACATCAGCCAATGCGGTCTCGCTTATCCTTACAGAGTCCGTTCTCATGTATGTGATAAGACCGACTCTGTTCTGCCCCATGGTGATTCCTTCGTAAAGCTGCTGGGCAATCTGCATTGTCTTTCTTGATGTGAATCCAAGCCGGTTTGCGGCGGACTGCTGGAGTTTCGAGGTGGTGAACGGCGCTTTTGGACGAACCGTCTTTTCAGTCTGCTTTATGTTCGTAACCGTACATTCCGAATTCTTTATTTCATCAATTATGCTGTTTACCACATCCTCGGATTTTAGTTCGGGTGTCTCCCCTTTGTATCGGACAAGCTGAGCCGTGAATTTTGTCTTTCCTTTTACAAAATCGGATTCCAGCGACCAGTATTCATCCGGAATAAAACTTTCAACCTCATCCTCCCTCTCGCAGATAAGACGCAAGGCGACAGACTGCACTCTTCCTGCCGAAAGACCGTTTTTTACCTTTGCCCAAAGAAGAGGACTTAAATTGTATCCTACAAGCCGGTCAAGCACACGGCGAGCCTTCTGGGCGTTCACCTTGCTTTCGATTATGCCGCCCGGATTAAGGACGGCATCCTTTATCGCACCGGGAGTTATCTCATTAAAAACTATTCTGCTGATTTTTGCGTCCGTTTTCGGCTTTAAGGCGTTGCAAAGATGCCAGGCTATCGCTTCTCCCTCTCGGTCGTTATCCGACGCAAGAAGAACAGCCTCGGACTTCTTTGCGTCTTTCTGAAGTTCCTTGAGAAGTTTTGCCTTTCCCCGAACGGTTATGTATTCCGGATTGAAATTGTCCTCAACATCGATAGCCATCCTTGATTTAGGAAGGTCGATGAGGTGTCCCTTGGAAGCCTTTACGACATAGCCAGGACCAAGATATTTTTCGATTGTGTGCGCTTTTGAAGGCGACTCCACAATGACCAGAACCTGCTTAGCCTTCTCCTTCTTTTTTGCGCCGGTCTTTGGTAATCCTTTTTTTTCTTCAGCCATAATTCATTCCTATACTTCAAACAGACTAAACTGTTGATTTTTTGCACTTCTTGTTCCCGGCACTTCGGCAAGGAATTTCTTGTAATCCGCATAATCCTTGATTACGGAAGCCCCTTGAGCCAAAAAACTTTCTACGGTTCGTTCCGCCTTTGAAGCGTTAATCTTTCCGTCGGAAAGTTCCTTTGCCTGCCTTTTTTTCACGTCCTCACGAATTTTTTGCGCATCGCAAGAAAAACACACCTCGTGGAACACAAGGTCTCGGTTGTATTCAAGCGCAAATTCAGCCGTAAGAAGAGAGCCGCTTCCGTTGGGAGCCTGCATTATCACAGTTCCCGGAGAAAGGGCGGCGATTATCCTGTTCCTCTGCACAAAGCGGAAAGCCTCCGACGGAGTTCCGGGAGCGTATTCGCTTACAAGGCAACCGCCCGTCCTGATGATGCTTTCCGCAAGTTTTTTATGGGCGGAAGGCACAACCGTTCCTATTCCGCAGGGCAAAACGGCGATTGTCTTTGCCTTGGAAAACGAAGCGGTTCTTTCAAAAATGTCAAACGCCGCGTCCACAGCGCCTCGGTGCGCATCTCCGTCCACACCTTTCGCAAGTCCCGAAACCACATTGCATCCGTCCATTATGGAATCGTATGCAAAATCGTGCGTCGCTTTTTTTCCCTCAGGACTGACCATGCGGGTCCCCACGACCGAAACAGCTTTTTCCGTAAGGCAATCCGAATTTCCCATGCAGTAAAGCACGAACGGAGCGTTTGAACTTTCCCTTAACAATGCAGGATATAAAAGAGAGTCGTAACAAAGCAAGGAGATTCCTTTTACGGCTATCAACCTTGAAGAAACCTTAGCCGCCTCAAGATTGGCTTTTGCGTCCCAGTGTTTTACCCTGATGTTCCTTTCGGTGAATTTCCTGAAGTCTTCTATAGACATTAATGCAAGCTCGGCTGAACTGTCAATATTTTTGAGCAAATTTATTTTTTCTACCAACGAAAGAAAGGAAATCCTTGAGATTGCCACAAGGGACAAAAGGCGTTCCGCACTATTGTCCGGCATACGAAGCATCCAGCACAGTCTTTTTGTTCGCTTCTGCGGCGGCCTTCTTTTCCGCAGACTTTGTTGTGGCGATAATCTTGTCGTAAAGTTTCACCGCCTTGTCAAAATCGTACAAGGAGTAGTACGCGCGCGCAAGAACCATCATGGCGTTAGTATCCTTTGTGCTTATGGTAAGAAGTTTTTCAAGATAGGGAACAGCCTTTTCGTTTTCGTCAAGTTCGTAGACATAAAGAATTCCGATGGCGTAAAGAGCGTTCGTGTATTTAGGTTCTATTTCTATCGCCCTAAGATAAGATGTCTCGGCAAGTTTCAGATAGTTCATCTTTTTTTCGACGCTTCCCGTTCCCTCAAAATCCAGCGCGGCGTGGCTCATGTAGCCTGCGCAAACCCCTACATAATAATAAAGATTTTGATTGTTGGGATAATATTGAAGAGCATTCTGGTAACATTTCAAAGCTTCGCCGTACATTTTTGCGTCGATGTAGCGGCTTCCAAGAATTTTGTACCATATTCCTATCTGAGATTCGGCTATCTGCAGGTCGGCGGCTCTTTTCTGATATTTTTCTATTGCGAGTTTCAACTCCTCCACCGTGGTAGGATGGTCAACGCCTTCCTCAAGATGCTGCATCCGAATTATCTGCTTGTTTGAAACTCCGCACGAAGCGAATACAACCAGCGAAAATAGCATGGACAAAAAAATATTCTTACTTTTCTTCATATTTCACCTCTCTTTCATGTCCCGGAAAGTATTTTGTATGATATGCGGAAAGTTCTTTGTCGTCAACATGAGTATATATCTGGGTTGTCGCAAGGTCGGAATGTCCCAAAAGTTCCTGCACCGAACGAAGGTCAGCCCCTCCGTGAAGAAGATGGGTCGCAAACGAATGTCTAAGCGTGTGAACCTTTGAGTTCACCCCCGACAAAGAGCCGAGCGCCTTGAAATTTTTCCAAACCCCTTTTCTGGAAATCGGATTTCCCTTGTAGTTCACAAAGACTTCGGGAACTATCCTTTCGCCGACAAGTTCGGGCCTGACTTCAAGATACGCCTCAAGTTTTACCCTTGCCGCCTCTCCGAAGGGAACAATCCGTTCCTTTGAACCCTTTCCACGCACAAGAATAATTCCGTCCGATAAATGCACGTTTTCTATCAAAAGCGAACAAGCCTCGCTTATCCGTAAACCGCACGAATAAATCATCTCAAAAAGAGCTGCATCCCTTAGCCCAAGGACGGTCGAAGTGTCTATCGAAGAAAGAAGTTTTTCCACCTGCTCCACCGAAAGAACCCCCGGAAGCGAATGGGAAAGCCTTGGCAGGTCCAGCATGAGCGCATAGTTTTCCTCCCATGCGCCTGTCCGCCTAAGATACGATCCCATTGCCCTCAAGGCTGAAATATCCTTTGCGACAGTAAGCGAAGAACAGCCTTCCGAGCCTCGCCACGAAAGAAAGTACAGAAGATTCTGTACACGGACTTCTTTAAGTTTTATGCGGTTTGTCGCGCACCATGCAAGAAATTTTTCCACAGAACCGCAATAAGTGTCTGCGGTAAGTTTTGCATCCCGCTTCACAAGAAGAAGATCGGCTCTGAATCTTTCAATAAACTCGCGGACCTTATTTTTTCCGGTCGAAGTTGATTGTTCTTGAATATCCATTATTTTTTCTTAAAGCGGCCGGTATGGATCTGTCGTTAGGGTCTACGCTTCCGATTTTTGACCTCCAGTCGGACGGAGAACCATCTTCAATACCGGATACGGAAGAAGCAGGCTCATCTTTGTAGATTTCCTGATTCGCTTCGTCAAAAAGATTAGGGGCTTCATGGCTCACCGAAGAACCTTTCATTATGCTGTCAAATTCCGAGAAGGAAAGATTATTGGAATTCTCCTTTTTTTCGATGCCTTGGGGAACGCTGTTGTTTTTGACTGCAGGCTCGCAGAATCCCTGCTCGGTTTGATTGAATCCTGTCGCAATCACGGTTACGCTGATGGAGTCCCCCATTGAATCGTCCGTAACAATACCGGGTTTCAGGTCGTATTTAGGGTCTGCGGAAGCGCAGATTATCTTTGAGATTTCTTCCATTTCGTTCAGGCTGAAATCGCTTGAGGCGCATATGTTCACAAGAAAATGCTTTGCACCTTCTATGCTCGTGTCCTCAAGCAGAGGATTGTTTATGGCGTTGGAGGCGGCGTCCACCGCTCTGTTTTCGCCCGAAGCCACGCCGATTCCAAAGATTGCGTTTCCCTGACCTTTCATGGCTGCCCTTACGTCGGCAAAATCTATGTTCGGAGTTCCGTATCTTGTGATTATCGTTGACATTCCTTCTATGCTTTGGCGCAAAAGGTCATCCGCCGCCCTGTACTGCTCCACGAACGAAAGCCCTTGCCCGAAGACTTCGCAAATCTTGGAGTTCGGAATTACTATCACAGAATCCACAGCCTCACGGAGTTTTTTAAGTCCTTCCTCCGCAAGCACCATACGGCGGTCGCCCTCCCATTTGAATGGAGTCGTTACTATGCCCACGGTAAGAGCGCCTATCTCGCGCGCAATCCTTGCGACAACGGGAGCGGACCCAGTTCCGGTCCCTCCTCCCATTCCGGCGGTTACGAAAACCATGTTCGCGCCTTTAAGGATATTTTTTATGGCTTCCTTGTCTTCCTCGGCTGCGTTTTCGCCTATCGTAGGATCTCCTCCGGCTCCAAGTCCCTGCGTAAGTTTCTGCCCTATCGCAAGTTTCGACTGTGCTATAGACTTGTTCAATGCCTGCAAATCCGTGTTCAATGCTATGAACTCCACATCGTGAATGTCCGCCTCGATCATGCGGTTTACTGCGTTCGAGCCGCCGCCGCCGCAACCGACAACTTTTATCACGGTTATGTTTTCCTTTGAAAGATCAGATCCCTGATTGTTCACAACCTCAAAATCCATCATATTTCTCCCACCCCCTAATTTCCATAACAAATACAAAAATATCTTTCAACGAATGTCATCACCCAATTCCGCAAGGCAAAGTTTTAAGACATCCGCTCAAGTTTCCAAAGTTCGGTCAAAAATCCTTTTAGAAAAGATTCCTAAAAAACTTTGCTACAGGATTTTCCTTTTTGCCGCTTCCGTTTCTTTCCGAAGAGGACCTTCTTCGCCCCTTCCCCGATTCCCTGCGAAGGACATTGTCCTTGTTTCCAATCACAAGACCTATGGCTGTCGCCCATTCGGGACCTGAATATTCTTCCTCGATTCCACCAAGTTTTTCCGGAACACCGATTCTCACGGCGGATGTCTTGAAAACGCTTTCTGCCATCTCGACAATTCCGTTCATGTTCGCTCCGCCTCCTGTAAGAATTATGTTTCCCGAAAGTTGCGTAAGCGTTGTCATTTCCATTATTTTGTCCAAGACGAGCCTGAAAATCTCCTCGATTCTAGGAGCGATTATCTCGCACAGTTCGCTCTGGTCAAATTCCTCCGGCGGACGCCCTCCAAGACCGTTTATTATTACCTTTGCGTCCGGCGGAACATTTTCGAGCCAGCAACATCCGTGCTTCACCTTTATTTCTTCAGCTTCCGCAACCGTTATTCCCTTGCATATGGCGATGTCGTTTGTAACTATGTTTCCGCCATACGGAACAGACACTGTGCATACAGGCGCATCTCCTACAAGCACAAGAAAATCCGTCGTCCCCGCTCCAAGGTCTATAAGAATCGAACCTAACTCGCACTCATCGTCGTTCATCACCGCAGAGCCGGAAGCAAGGGTCTTTAACATAACCCCGTCTATTTCATAGCCCGCGCGATGCAGACAGCTTGTAAGATTCTGTATGGTGGTCCTTGAAGCCGTTATTATATGAACCGAAGCCTCAAGGCATACGCCAAGTCTGTTTATCGGGTCTTTTATGCCCTTAACGCCGTCCACAACATAATCCTGAGTGATTACGTGCAGCATTTCCCTGTCAAGAGACATCTGTATAGCCGTGGCGGAATCCATTACGTGCCTTATATCGTTTTGGCTTACCGCCCTTTGGAATTTACCTTTCGTTGAGACAGCGACCTTGCCGTTCGTGTTGTAGCCCTGAATCTGCTCTCCGCCTATGGACGTGAAACATGAATGAACGTCTATGCCTGCGTTCTGTTCGGCATTCTCTATAGCGTTCCTGATGGCGTTTGCGGTAGCTTCGATGTTCACAATATTCCCGAAACGAAGCCCGACGGATTTTTCGCAAGCGACACCCGCCACCCTGATTCGGCCGGTATCTTCGTCTATCTCGCCGATAGCCACCCGGATATTGCTTGTTCCGATATCAAGACCTACTATGACATTCATTTTTAAATCCCGCCCAAAATAAAAATATCATCGTTTTCTGTAAGAGACAGAGCCGTACCTCAAATCTATCTCAGATACATCAGGTTCGGTTGACTTAACAACATCAAGCACAACCATCATATATTTTAACGCATCTTCATTCAATGCTCTATCGGCAAGAACACGAATTTTTGCGTTTACCGGAATAAGCACAAGTTCAAAACTTCCGGAATCTTTCGGGACAACGCATATTTCCGAAATGGCGGCAAAATAATTTTTTGGCATTGCCCTTATATTCGCAATCTGTTCTATAAGAGTCCTGTATTTTAAAGGAATTCTCATTCCTTCTCCCAAATGCTCCACGGGAAGTCCTGAAATTATAGGAAGCGAGGAAGCATCGAAGTTCGAATTCGAGCCAAAATACTCCGGGAAAATAACGCCGTTCCTGTCAATCTGGACAGCAACGCTCCTTTCGTCCCGCTCGATGAAGGTCATGGCGACCCCTTCCCGTTCTTTTAGTTCCACATATATTTTGTTCGGGAACACTTTTCTTACGGAAACCGAATCTATGCCGGGAACGCTTGCGATTATCGAAGTCGCAGATTTTACGTCAAAACCGAACCAAGTCCTTGCGTTCATAGGGCGGAGCGTATCGACAATCTCGGAGGCTGAATATTCGCCATGCCCTTTTACGCTCACGATTGGCGAACCCAAACTCGGAATCACGAATTTGTAAAAAAGGATTTCAAGGACTCCGCACAACAAAAGCACAAAGATAAAAACTTTCACCACGATGATAAGTTTGTCCCGTTTTCTTTCGTCCGCCGACGTTTCAGCCCGTTTTGCCGCCGGCTCAAAGATTGCGCCTCCGTCAAGATCCTCTAACCCAATTCCAAAATCACTCATAAACATTCACTCCATTTATACCGACTTTATTCAATTTCAAAATATTTTCTTCCTCAAAATCCGAATCTGAATCGCATTTAGAGGCGTTCACCACAAAACCGCACATGCAAAGGCTTACAATCACCGACGAACCGCCCAACGAAAAGAAAGGCAAAGGGATTCCCATCGTCGGAACGGAAGCACAAACGACCGCGCAGTTCAATATCGACTGGCTTACAAGCATCACGACAAAGCCGAAACTTGAAAACGCGGCGAACCTGTCCCTGCACTCAAACGAAATCTTGAATCCACGCCATGCGAACAGTCCGAGGAGCAGAAAATATCCCATCACACCAAAAAGCCCCATCGCCTCCGACCAGCCTGCGAATATGTAGTCCGCCTGCACTTCGGGGATTTTTAGGCTCTGCACAAGGGCAGAACCTATTCCGGTCCCCCAAAACCTTCCCGAACTTATTGCCCTTTTTGCAGCTATGCTCTGATAATTTATCGTGTGGATTCCTTCGTCCGGTCTTATGAAAGCCACAATTCGGTCGAGTCTGTAGGTTTCGCTTGTTATAAAAAGAATCAACACGGGAATTGAAAGAACGCCGACCGCAAAAGCCCATTTTACGTTCATGCCGGCGACGATGAACATCACAAGGCACACGCAGAACACGAACACCGACGTTGAAAGGTCTTTCTGAAAAAGAACAAGAACCGTAAAAAGCATAAGGACCGAAACACACGGAATCACGGAGCGTTCTTCAGGATTCGATATTGAAAGCTGCCTGTCAAAAACATTCGCAAGAAATATCACGACTGTAAATTTCACCACTTCCGACGACTGAAGAGTGAACGCAAAAGGAAGAAAAGGAACTTTTAGCCATCGCCTTGCGCCGTTCCGCTCGACCGAAAAAGCCGGAATAAACGTAAGTACGCAAAGAACCAGCGTTACAAAAAGCACGACCGGAATCGCCTTTCTTATGGCGGAGATTTTCAGGTTCGAAAGCAGAAGAAAGCCCAAAAAACCTGCCACCGCACAGATAAGCTGGCGTTTCACAAAATAAAACGAATCCTTGAAAAGCCGTTCCGCATAATTTTGCGTGCAAAAATACTGGGTAAAAAGTCCGAATCCAAGAAGAAGAATCACAGTTACAACGAAGAAAAAATCGCTTTTCCTGTATTTTTCAACGGAACGCTCGGCAAAAAAACTGTAATGCGCCATCAAATTTTCCCTCCAGCCGATTCTTTTTTTTCAACAGAACCGTTTTCAAAGGCGTATTTTTTTCCACGGATAAATTTTTCGTTCCCGGAAGAACCATTTTCCTGAATCAAAGGAACAATTCGTTCAAGAGCGATTCCCCTCGAAGCCTTTAAGAGGACAATATCATTTTCGGAAAGCCGTTCAAGAATCTCAAAAGCAATTTTTTCCATCGCCTCGTCGTCATGAGAAAGAACAAAAAATGCGTCAGAAAATCCAAGGCTCAAAGCCGCCCGATAAGCGTTTTCCATTTTTTCTCCGACAAACACGACAAAATCAGGCTTTTTTTCAGCGACTGTTTTTCCGATTTTTTCATGCTCATTTTCGGCTTCCTTTCCAAGCTCAAGCATATCGCCCAAAACATACATTTTTTTCCCTTCGATTTTTAAACTTCCCATAAAATCAAGGACGCTTTTCATCGATTCAGGATTTGCGTTGTACGAATCTTTTACCAACGTAAACTTCGCTCCGTTTTTTGCGGCGATAGAAAAAAGTTCCATCCGTCCGCCCAGAGGACAAAAGTTTTCAAGCCCTGCCTTTATATTTTCTGCGGAAAGACCAAGTTCCCGTGAAAGAACGACGACGGAAAGCGCATTCGAATAATTATAAAGTCCCGGAACTCCAAGACGCACATCAAGACCATCCACACGGAACTCCGTGCCGAAAATCCCGCTATCACGCACAAATTCCACGCCGCTTACCGAAGCCGGAACGGAAGGACCAAAATATATTGTTTTCCCCCGTATTTTCTCGGAAAGAAAATCCTTAAAATCGTCTTCGTAAGGAATTAAAGCCGCCCCTCTTTCGTCTATAAAATCGAACGCATGGCGTTTTTCCTCGGCAATCGCCTTGCGGCTTCCAAGACAGCCTATATGTGCGCTTCCGATGTTCGTTATGACAGCATAATTTGCCTTCAGCACGGAAGAAATTTCTTCAATCTCGTGGGCTCGGTTCATTCCTATCTCAAAAACCCCGACCTCGTGATTCTCCCTTATGTCGAAAACCGAAAGCGGAAGCCCCGTCTCGGAATTGAAATTTCCCTTGCTGTAGACAACATCGTATTTTTGGGAAAGAACTGAAACAAGCATTTCTTTTGTGGTGCTTTTCCCGCTTGAACCCGTAACGCATATTTTTATAAGATTCGGAAATTTTTCGACATACCTTGCGGCTGCCATCTGCAACGCCCTCAAAGTGTCGTCCACAAGAAAAATGAAAAAATTTGTCCGCTTTTCTAAAAGTTTTTTGTAAGCATCGGCGTTTTTTTCGTATTCCGAACGATTCAAAAAGACAGCCGAAGCACCTTTCTCCAAAGCCTCCGGAACATAGGCGTGTCCGTCCTTCTCTTTTCCGATTAAAGGAACAAAAAGCGACGAAGCGGAAACGGCTCTTGAATCGGTGCAAACGTTTATAAAAGAAAAAAGTTCCGGCGGATTTCCTGAAATCTCAGTTCCTTTAACGGCGGAAACAAGTTCTGAAAAAGAAAGCAAGGATTTTTTCTCCGTTGAACTCATTTTTTAGCTCCGTTCATTTCTACACGCACTATGTCCTCCGTCTCGGCTTTGTGCATTCCCAGTTCCTCGCTGGCTTTTTTTTCTATCACGTCAGTGCTGGAAAGAAGGCTTATGTCGCCCACAAGTTTTTTGTTCCGCTCGATAAGTTCCACCTGCTTTTTTTCAAGTCGATTTATTTCCCTAAGAAGTTCCGAATAACGCTTTGCCTGAAAACCGTATGCTATAAGAAGAAGAGGAATGCAGACTGCAAGCAGGCACACGACAATTCTGTAAACGATTTCCCTTACCCTGTTTATCATCAATACCCCTCAACCCTAAAAAGACGCATTTCGTTCGCATCTCGGATTTTACGTATCACCCTAAATTTTGCACTCCTTGAAGGCGGATTCGACTTCACTTCCTCCAAGGACGGCTCTACAGGTTTCTTTTCAAGAAGGACGGCGCATGGAGAACCTCCGCACTTGCACGAGGCGTATTCCGGCGGACACACGCACTTTTTTGAAAGATTCCTGAAATAATTTTTCACGATTCTATCCTCAAGAGAATGGAACGTTATAACGCCCATTTTTCCGCCTTCCGTAAGAACAGAAAACGCATTGTGCAAAGCCAAAGGAATCCGCCTAAGTTCCCCGTTTACCGCTATGCGCAACGCCTGAAAAGTCCTAGTCGCAGGATGAATAGGCGCATGCCTATACTTTTCAGGAACAGCGTCCCAAATTATCTTCGCAAGGGTCGCCGACGACCGGATGTTTCCGCCGACTCGCGCTTCCACAATCGCCCTTGCTATCCTTCGGCTGAATTTTTCCTCACCGTAAAGATATATCAGGTCGGAAAGTTCTTCCTCCCGCCGTCCGTTCACTATGTCAAACGCAGACTCTCCGCCAGAAGAATCCGAAAGCCTCATGTCAAGGGCCTCGTCATGCCTGAACGAAAAACCTCTTCCCGACTTTTCATAATGGAACACCGAAATCCCCAAATCAAAAAGAATAAGATTGGGCTTAGGATATTCATCGGGATAGTTGGCATAAAAATCGTCGAACCAGCCGTTATAAAAATGCATTCTGTTCCCAAAGCAAGAAAGCCTTTCCTTCGCCCTTTTTTGGATTACCGAATCGGCATCTATACCGATTACATTCAGAGTGGGAAAATTAGAAAGAAAAGCGGCGGAATGACCGCCCTCTCCCAAAGTGGAATCGCACAGCCAAGCGCCGCCTTCATAAGGCTCGCCCAGCGGACTTAAATATTTCAGACACGAGTCCGGCATCACCGGAGTATGAAAAATTTCCATGAACAAAACAACCGAAAAGACGGATTATCCATCCTTTCGGCTTTCTCCCTCCACTTTTACCTTGCGTCAGAAAGTGATGTCGTTGAATTCTTCCGCCGCCTCGCGGAACGACTCCTCGTTCACCTTCTGATATTCACCGTAGGTAGCCGTATCCCAGAGTTCGACAAAGTTCGAGATTCCGAGTATCGTACAGTCCCTTTCCAGATGAGCATACTCTCGCAAAGTCTGTGGGATCGAAAGACGGCCGCTCTTGTCAAACTCGACCTGCTGCGCAGATGCGACAAAATGTCTCACCACCTGCAGATTTTTCTTCTTCATCATAGAAGCGTTTCCGGTCAGTTTGTCCCTAAAAGCCTCAAAGTCTTCCAGCGTAAAAAGCCACAGGCAGGCATCCAACCCCTTTGTAACCATAAGCGCGTCGGTGTTCACGGCAGACCTCAATTTCACAGGAAAAGAGATTCTGCCCTTCTCGTCGAGCGTATTATTGTATTCACCGGTCAAAAGATTCATACCCACCAATTACCACTAATTACCACTTTTTCCCACTTAAAACCATTTTACTGTAAAAAAAACTAAAGTCAATCGGGAAAAATGTCGAAAAAGGAAAAATTTTGTTTTTTATTTTTTCGCTCTCGCATATATTTTTATAGGTACGCTACATATGGTGATAAACACGCTGAACGAAAGTTCCCTGCACAAAACCCTGAAAACCCTCTTTTCGCTAGAAGACGGAAGCCGCACGGAAGTTCAGGAAAACGGCTACGTTTTCGACATAGTAAACAAAGACGGAAGCATCGTGGAAATTCAGACAAAAAACCTTTCCGCCCTGCAAAAAAAAGCCTCGGATGCGCTTGAACAAGGAAAAAACTTCACCGTAATCCATCCGATTGTGGTTCAAAACACAATCATCACCCAAAACAGCGAAGGCATTCCGCTTTCAAAACGAAAAAGCCCGAACCACAAAACCATCCATCACGTATTTATAGAACTAACTCGCATTTATCCGCTGCTTTTGGACAAAAATTTCACGCTGAAAATCCTTTTTGTGAACACAATCGAAAAACGAATCCGAACGGAAGTTCCCGTGCAATCTAAAAACAAAAGACGGCGATTCAAGAAAAACTGGAACAAAAGTGACACGATTCTAGAGGAAATCCTTGATGAAAAAACATTAAAAACGGCTGACGACTATATCGCACTTATTCCGCACGGGCTTTGCGAAACCTTCACCGCAAACGACATAGCTGAAAAACTAAAAAAAATCCCGCACGCTAAAAAAAATGCGAAAAAACTTTCGGGCATAATGGTTTGGGTTCTTTTCCGCATGAAAATTCTTGAATGTGCGGGAACAAAAAACCGCTCAAAACTTTACAGGATAAATGGCGCAAGCATTTCTCGCAACTCGCCTTCCGATGCCCGCTAACGCTCGGTCTCACTTCGTTAGCCTGGGCTCGCCCACATCTACACGCTCGGGCGGGCGTTTTTCTTCAAAAAAAAATATTTTTAAAATAAAAAAGGCATCTAAAAAGTCTTTTACTTTTCAGACACCCCGTCTAGTTTAAAACTAAAGAGGCTGTACAAAAACCGAATTTTCGTACAGCCTCTTTTATAAGATCAAGCAAAAACTACCAGTTGTCGCTCATGTCGTCTTCGTCATGGTTTTCCAAATCATAAAGATCGGACACACATCGAAGGTCGTCAAGGTACATATAATAAGAGCCGC
Source organism: uncultured Treponema sp. (assembly GCA_905372235.1). Classification (GTDB taxonomy): domain Bacteria; phylum Spirochaetota; class Spirochaetia; order Treponematales; family Treponemataceae; genus Treponema_D. Next base: position 39,084 of record CAJPOF010000001.1, on the reverse strand, counting down.
GAGCAAGCATCGGATTACAATCCACCCTGAAGCCGGATACCCTAAGACCAGGTTTGTCGCCTGAATGGAACGGACTTGTCTGCACGATTCCTCGCTCTCCGTCCGGACTTGGCGGAACTACAGCAGTAAGTTTTTTCCAGCCTGTAAACGCAAGATTTCCCATGTAAAGTTCAAAGTTGTGTCCGAAATAATCCTGGACAAGAACAAAAAGTTCATGCGACATATTTCGTCCGCAAACCCATACGGAAATTGTTTTTGCCACGCCTTCCACTGGAATCGGTCTCTGCGATGTGATGAAGAAAGAGTTCACACCTCGCTTAAAAAACTCAACCTTAACGCCAAGAACCTTTGTATCAAGATCCTCTTTGCCTACATCTTCTTTTAGCGGCTCTTTCATGGCAGGATTTCCTTCAAAGAGTCTTGCCGAAATCACTCCATAGTCGGGCGACATATGGACATTCCATGAACCTTCTCTCTCGAACTTGTCTACAGAGTTTTCCTGCAGAGCCTGCATCGCCGATTCGTTTCCGATCGTCTCAGGATTAGGATCGCCAACAATGCTGTTCTGTGCTGAAACCGTACAAACAACGGCAACCGCAGCCAGTATAGAAACTACATATTTTTTCATTATTTTTCATCTCCCGTATTCGAGTTAGAAGAGCCGAAAGAGCCCGACTCGGAGTTGCTGAAATCCGTCTCCTTTAATTCATAGCCATCAAAGATGAACGAAAGCGAATTTGTCGTGTACTTCAGATTGTCAAAATAAATCGCAAAGTCATCGACATATTCAACAGCGTCCGTTCGAACCCTAAAACCTATCAAAGTAAGCGTTTTAGGTCCTGAACGAAGTTTTGAATGTTGAACAATCCAACCTGGAATCTTCACGATAACGTTTTTCCAGCCGTTGAAAGAAAGTTTTCCGGCAGGAAGAACATGAACCTGTCCGTTCGCATCTCGTACCATAACCTCAAGGTAGTAAAGGTAGTTAGCACCCCATACCCAAAAGTCAACGTTCACAACATTTCCCACAAAAGGAATCTCGTAGATTTTTCCATCCTTTGAAGGCACGACTTCGAACCAGTTATCACCTTTTCTGTTGAAAGCCGTCTGAACACCCAAAACCTTAGGCTCAACGTCGGCGGGCTGGAACTGCCTCAGAGAGTTAGGAATCCCCGTGAACAATCCGTACTTGGGATAGCCTTTAGCAATATAGCGGCTTGCGTTAACAACCCAACTCCATTCCCGTTCCGTATCAAAATTGTCGATCAAAAATGTCTCTACGCTTTTTGAATTTGGCTGGCTGAAAACCGGCACGCAAATAACAAAAACAAGAGCAAGATTTACAAGGACCTTGAAGACCTTTTTCATGTAAAACTCCTTCTTCAATATTACATTCCGACCCAAAAGCGAAATGTTCTCCCTTTTATTGTCGGAATAAATATCTAAATTTATTACTCTATTGTTCTACAATTATATTTAGGCGTACAATATTTGTCAAATTGTTTACGGCATTTATGCGGAACAAAATTGTTATTTTTCTAAAAAAACGTCCGCATCTGACTGATGAACATATATTCAATTGTTTAATGATGGAAATTATTCTTTTTAAAAACTTGAAAAAAACGGCTCTTTGAAATACTATAGTATTCAACTGAAATCTCAAGGAGAACTGACATATGGTAAGTTACAAAGAACTCGGTCTTGTGAACACAAAACACATGTTCGAGGCCGCCATGAAAGGCAAGTATGCAATTCCCGCATACAACTTCAACAACATGGAGCAGATGCAGGCAATCATCCAGGCATGTGTGGAATCAAAATCACCTGTAATTCTTCAGGTGTCAAAGGGTGCAAGGAATTATGCCGACAAATACATCCTTCGAAACATGGCAAAAGGAGCGGTAGAATACGCTCATGAACTCGGATGCGATATTCCTATCGTACTGCACCTTGACCACGGTCCTAACTTCGAGGTAGCAAAGGACTGCATCGACAACGGATTTTCTTCCGTTATGATAGACGGCTCTGCCCTCTCGTATGACGACAACGTAAAGCTTACAAGGGAAGTTGTGGACTACGCTCATTCCCGAAATGACTATGTTACCGTAGAGGCGGAACTTGGCGTTCTCGGCGGAGTTGAAGACGATGTTGCCGCAGAAGAATCAAAGTACACAAAACCTGAGGAAGTAATAGACTTCACGTCAAAAACAGGTTGTGATTCGCTTGCGATTTCCATCGGAACTTCCCACGGAAGATGCAAATTCACGCCGGAACAGTGTACAAGAAGGGATGACGGAACCTTGGTTCCTCCACCGCTTGCGTTCGATGTGCTTGAAGCAATAGAAAAGCAGCTTCCCGGATTCCCGATTGTTCTTCACGGAGCGTCATCAGTTCCGCAGGTATACGTAAAGGAAATCGAAAAATTCGGCGGAAAGATTCCTAACTCAGTGGGAATTCCTGAAGAGCAGCTTAGAAAGGCGGCAAAATCCGCAGTCTGCAAAATAAACGTAGACTCGGACGGACGGCTTGCGATGACAGCAGCGATACGAAGGATGTTCGCAGAGCAGCCTGACGTGTTCGACCCACGCCTTTACCTTGGACCTGCCCGTGACGAGCTCAAAAAGATGTACATGGAAAAGAACGTGAACGTGTTCGGTTCTGCAGGACACTGGAACGACTAGTCCCATCTAAAATCTAGGCATTAAATTGCCGACAAAAAAGGCTGTCCATTATTTGGGGCAGCCTTTTTTATTTTAAGTTTTTCCGTCCTATCCTGCGATTGTTACACTAAAAGTAGCGCTGTGAGAAATACTTTCGACTTTTGCGGTTACTATTATGCGTAATTTTACGCCTGTAGCGATATTGTCCGGGAATGTTATGACATTACCAGACTTAGTGAATTTATCCGTGATGTCAGTGCCGCCGTCAGTGAACACTTTCACAGTCCATTCTGAAACGGAAATCGGCTCACTTCCTTTTTTGGCAGAAAGAGTTCCCTTTGAGGATTTTCGATATTTTTCATCGGACGCATCACTTTTCATCGATAATTTTATGTCCGTCGAAGGCTCATCTACGCCTATAGAGCCGCCGGAAGCTTTTAGTTTTCCTTCATCGCCATCTTTGACTATAACGTAGTCTTTTGTGGTGAATTTATCGCACAAGGCTTGGTTTAGAGTTCCCGGTGAAGATTCAATGACTTTTGTGTCTTTTTTATAGTGCGAGTCCATGTCGGAATCCCAAGAAAGTTCTGCAACTTCATTTTGGCTCAAATCTGGCGAAACTGTCACGAAAAGGTTTGGAGCTTTGAAGTTTATTTTTCCAACAGAAGAACCGTCCGGCATCTTTACGCAAGTGTTTCCTGAAAGCAAAAGTTTTCCGGAAATATTTATTTCGCCTTGGATTTCAACGTCTTTTAGTGTAATTTCTGTTCCTGCGCCAAAAGTTAACGTGCCTTTTAAATAATGATTTTTTCCATCCACCAGTACTTTATCCGAACCCGAATAAGAGACCGAATCTGAATCGGAAAGATCCGACAAAAGCGTTATGGTCATATCAAAGCCGGCGGAGACGCACCTGTCAAATGCTTTACCAATAGTCTTTAACGGACGAATTTTGTCTCCGGGATTTGAGTCTCTTCCGCTTGAAGAGACGAAAAGATTCGTTCTTATGATATTGAACTTGACTTCCACAAGCGGGGAATCCGCATAGTTTTCCTTGTGGGAATATGCCTTTAGCGAATAATTTCCAGCAGGAAGTTCCAGTTCGAATTTTCCGCCGTTGTTTTTTCCGGCACGCAACAAGACATTCGAAGTGTCGTAAAGTTCATAAGAGACTACAGAATCGGACGTGTCTTTGTCTTCGCTGTCCTTTGCGGCGGGAGTGATTACTATTGCCGCAGATTCTTTTCCTTCGTCCTGCAATATTTGCCGAGGTGTGGAATCTAGCGGAGTCTGCAAGGCATCCTTTTTTTCAGTGATTACCACCGGATCAAGCTGCTTTGTGTTCACCGCTATCAAAACCGAGGAAGAAAGCCCCTTCTCGTCTTTCAATGTGATTGTGTACGACTTGTATTTTCCGGAATCTATATCGTCCGTCAAAAAGTAAGACTCCTGTCCGTAGGCTTGAAAAATCACCGAACAAGGATTAAGAATCATCGAAGGAGTCCCTGCGGAAAACTTGGGATTGGAGAACGTAAAAGTTCCGTCGCCCTTGTTCACTGTAACGGAAGACTCCTCTCCGTTTATGGTAAGCGTTTTTATGTCAAAATGAGTGGCTTTCATAAGCTGCTTTCCGGGCATATTGAACCTTACGACATATTTTTGCGGACTGAAAGAATCTTTGTAGACCGCAGCTCCGTAAATTTTCGGAGGAGGAGAATTGCAGATAATCCTTACCGGCGTGAAACTTCCAAAAGCAATATTGGTGATAGGATGCCTTAGCTCTATCGTGGGAGTTATTTCAAATCCGGTCTCAACCCTTCTAAGGAACTCGGAAGGATAGACAAGGTGAATTATCGATTTGTCTTTGGAATCCTGCTCAATGGTCACAAGCGAAGGGTCTGGAGCAGAACCGAACAGCAGGGCAGCCTTGTTTCTGTCGTCCGCAGAAAGCGAAAGCCCAAACGTCATATTCTGATGGTCGACAAACGTGAAGTCCTGGGGATTTCTAAGCAAAAGCCGAACATCCAAATCCTTGTCGGAAGGAACAATAAAAGTTCCGTCGTCCGCCGTCAAAAAATCGGAAATGGAAAGAGAATAATCCATTATCCCGCTTGTTCCGGTGTATTCCGTGAAGTATGTGCGCACGGGGCTGTTCACGGAATCGGTGATTAACTTGCAAGAAAAAAACGAGAAGGCAAACAAAAAAATGAGCGTCTTTTTTACAATTCGTAAAATCATATAAAAGCTCCGTTCCTAAAACTGCCAGCCCACCCCGAGAGACGGGTAAATCACCCCGAAAGGCATATCTTTCATAAACGCCATAGAATAGTCAACGGAAAGTTCCGCATACAGCCTGTTGGTTATATAGAACTGCGCCGCACCGCCGACAAGCAGCCCGAAATTCAAGCTGTTCAACGGAATCGATGAAACACCATTACTAAAAGTAAATTTGTAGTCGTTGAAAAAAACAATTTCAGGACCTGCGTGAAACTCAAGCGTCGCATAGTGCCTTGTCATTTCGGATTTTTTTATCCTTGCCCTGAGCGGACGCTGGTATACAAAATTTACGCCGGATGTAAAAAGGTTTCCTTGAATTTTGTACGAATCCAAAGAAGCACTCATCCTTGTGTAAGTTCCCGAAAGTCCCACGCCCAAATATCCGTAGATTTGCTTGAACGGAAGCACGGAAAGACGGGCATAAAGACTTAAAGGATACACGGAAGATTTCATGTAAGTCATGAACGTGTCGTCGTAAAGGATTACAGGGCATGTATAGCCTACAGACAAATCACAGTCGACACGCTTTTTGAACTTTACGACTACCTCGTCTTTTTTGTTTGTTTCGCTTTTAAGTCCGCTTGCGTCCTGAGCCACAAGATTGTACGTTCCCACCGCAAGATTTTTCATGTCGACTTGAAGCTTAACTTTCCTGTGTTTGTCGTCAACTTCCAGAATCTTAGGGAAAATCCGAGCCTTTCCAGTTCCGCCGGAATTGACCAAATAATAAGTCGTGAACGAAACATCGTTTTCGTTCTGCTGAGCAGGAAAAAGATTCTTTCCGGTAACGTTGAATATTCCGTCGTTTATTTCCTCAAGATAAATGGTGGAACCCAGATTCATGGATGTTGAGACGCCGCTAACTTCGGGCTGGAACGCCATGAAAATCCGGAAGTCAAAATAGTCGGACTCAACCCCAGGCACACCGATAAGATTGTACGTTATCACCTTGAACCTGTAAGTTCCGGGCGAAAGAAGCGGCTGCACCTGAACGGAAGGCGTATTTCCGTCAGTGAAGAGCCTGTTTATTTCATGGAAGGATTTTTTCTTTTCGGAATATTCTTCTATCACCACTTCGTATTTCAAGACGAACTCAGGATTTTCTTCCTTCCATTCAAGATACTGCCATTTACTCTGCGCGTCTTCCTCTGTTCCGGTTTCCGAATCGGATTCAATCGTTTCAGAAAGATTTTCGTCATTCGAGCTTGAATGAGCCGGAAAAGCGGAAAAAACGATGAACGGAAGAAGAAACGGAAGAAAGAAAAATCGTTTTTTATTTTCCATAGGGATTCGCCGCTCCTGTAGCCTTTGTCTTCTTTGGTGTTGGTATGTCTGTGGTGAAAACCGAGGAGACTTCCTTTCCTTCCTGCAGAATTTTATCGAGGTTTCCGTCCTTGTCCGTGTCGACCCTTCTTACGCCTTTTACAGTCCATGTGAAAGTTCCGTTGGAAAAAGAAGATTTTTCTTTGTCCGGAATCTTTGTGAAATCTATGGAATACGAAAGGCCTTCCTTTACGTTCTGCGAAAGAACCTCCGAACCGAACCTGTTTTTTATCGAAACAAAATAATCCGTCGCATCAGGAACTGAAGCCCATGAAAGAGTTATCGTCCTGGGATTTTCAGGATTTCTTAGATAGTCGGCGTTGAACACTTCCGGAAACACGGAAAGATTCTGTGCGTCAGAAAGCGGTTCGACCGGGAGCACAGAAAAATGCCCTATGTTTTTCTTTTCACTGTTCGAAACGTCTATTCCGTCGATTGTTTCTGCGTACACGATTATCTCGTATCTTCCGGGTCTAAGTCCGTCGGGCGTATCCAAAACTATCCTGTTCGGCGCAAGGCGTTTTCCTTTAGCCATCTCTTTGTCGGAAGGAATCCGCATTATCTCCTGCACTCGTCTAGAATCCGTTTTTCTTAAAACGAACTGGGCTTTTTTCAAATCGTCCACGGAACTCCATCTTGCGACCACCGGAGAAAGAATCGCATCTGTGCCTTTTATTTTCGCATAGTTTACGGGACGGTCGATTTCTACCGGACGAAGTTTTGCAAGATAGAAATCGTTTTCCGAGATTTTTCCAGTTCTTCGGCTTGCGATTCCGGGAATCGCGTTCGAATTCGCCTGCACGTTCCATCTGTACATTGTCCTGTCTATAAAATCCGTGTTTCTGAACATTTCAACTTCGGTTTCCGTTCCGTAGATTACATCCTCATGCACAAGGAAGTCGTCGCTTTTTCTGAAAATCTGAATTCTGTAATAATCGGCTTCGGGAACTTCGCTCCACTTGAACTTGTACGGGACGCTTTCCCTTGCTACAGCCTTTGCTTTCGGCTCTTCCAAAGTCGAAGCGGGAAGGTTTCCCATGACGTTCAATTTTTTGGGCGGAGTTGAAAGAACCGTTCCCGTAGAAGAATCCTGAGAGCGAAGCCGCCACCAATACTCCCCTTCCTGAAGGTTCACGCCCTTCATTCCGGACGCAGACGCTCCTGTCGAGTAAATGATATTCGAAAAATTCTCTGCGGAAGAAATTTCCAAAAAACTTTCAAAATTTTCAGGAAGGTTTTTCTTCCATGTGAACTTTGTGTCGGGAAGAAGCGTAATTGACGAGCGGTATCCGTCGGCAGGCTCTATCGTGTGCTGCTCGGGATTCCCTTTCAGCGCAAAGAAAAAGCGCACGTCGGAGGAAGGAGAGACGTTCCCCTCTCCGTCTTCCTGTGAGACAGCCCAATACCATTTTCCTTCGGTAAGATTTTTTGCATATCCTTTAAACGAACAGAAATTTTCAAAGGAAGTCTCCACAATTTTCGGATTATTTAGTTCCGGATTGTCGGCAATCGTAAGAATATATTTTGAAGCCTCGTTTTCCTGCTTCCACGAAAAAGCGATTTCCTTTGCGTTCTGTTCCACGTTCAGGATTCCGTTGTTCACCGGCGTAAAAAGCATCGGTTTTTCAAGAGTTCCTTTTTTTTCTATCAAGAAACTTCCGGTTTCCGAAGGAGAAGCAAGACCTTTTTTATTTATCGTGTAGAACGGAGTTACCCTCCACCAGTATTTTCCTTCACCCAGCGTGGAAACAATCGAAGAAGTAAGGCTTGAGCGTTGCACCAGCACAGGATTATGCATTCCGGGATTGTCGGCAATTTCAAGATTGTACGAAGTCGCAAAAGGGCTTTCCGTCCATATAAGACGCACGCTTGGAAGTCGGTTTCTGAACGAATATGAATACCCCTGCACGGGAGCGACAAGGTTTGGCTTAGGCGACTGTATTACCTGAATTCTTCCAGTTTGCGTGGAATACAAGGGCGAGCCGTTTTCCATAAGAGATATGCGCCAGTAATATGTTCCGTTTTCAAGTTCCACGTCGCTTAAAGCCGAAAAAACGTCTTCGTCCGAACCTGCGGTACGTAAAAGTTTTATATTTATTTCCTCTTTTATATCGCTGAAATTCTTGTCGCCTGCCATGAAAAGCACGGCATCGCTTGCATTTTCGGGAATGTCCCGAGCGTAGAATCTGAACGGAACTTTTACGCTTCCTTTTTCGTGGTACAGCACTTTTGAGTTTTGAAGCGGCTCGTTCACAACAAGGAGAGGCGTTTTTGGTTTTTGGGAAGAAAAATCTCCGTCTACGGAACTAAGTTCTACCGCCTCGCCTTCCGTAACGTTCAATGCCTCATTTCCTTCCGTTTTTATAGAAGCGTTTCCCTTTATCACCTGAAGAGAAAATCCGTTCTCGTTTCCGTTTCCGCTTTCGCCTGCATCGGACGATGCGCTAAGCGAAGAACCCGTCTCAAGAGAAACGCGAACGCCATTCGAAGACAGCGTCATTCCGCCTGAAGATTCGGAAGCGTCAACCGTGGCGTAACCATCCAAAAGTTCAGCCGTCAACGATTTATCTTCGGTAAGAAAAACTTGCGCCATCGTGTTTTCGGCAAGTTCCATGACGTTTCCGTCCGAAAACCAAACCGTCGCCTCCGAAAGGTTTGCCGTGTGGATTGTGTCTCCGTTGTACACGGGAGAACCTTGCCTCAGTCTGTCCCACACCACTCGCTCAAGAAATTTTCGCTGTGCTGTCTTGTACTTGAACGTTATCGTGGCGATAGGTTTTTCGTTCAGTTTTGTCAACGCACGGAAAAAATTATTGTAAAAAAGATAAGAATTTATAGAAGCCCCGACAATGCACATAAAAATCGCAAAGAAGAAAAGGGCTGGAAAGTTATTTCTTGACTTGGATCTTGTTTTCTTCTTCATTGAGATTTACCTTATCAAATTCGGGAATAGGAATTCCAAGCAGATTTCTTACCTCGTTCAGAGTTTTAGGTCCTGTAGGTCCGACAGCCCTAAGACAGTCTTCGTCAGCCTTGAAATCAGGATCGGACTTTCTGAAAAATTTTTCAATATCAAAGCCGGGCATATTGACCACACCGTAAAAATGCTGGATTCCTTTTCCTTTTACCTCAAAATCCACAGGAATCTGCTCAACTATAATCTCGTTCTCTTTGTTCTCTTCAAGGATTTTAAAACCGTTGGATTCGTTTCTTATATAGCGATGCCTCAAAAGCCTGTAGGTGTCTTCGGTTATAAGAATGTCCGTACCGCAAGGCTTGTTCGAACTTTCGGTTCGGCTTGCAAAGTTTACTGCATCTCCAATCGCAGTGTATTCCATCTTGTCTTCAGAACCCATGATGCCGCACGTCGCCCGACCCGTGTTCAGACCGCAGCCAATCTTTATGTGAGGCTTGTACTTCGCCCTCTCTTCGCCCATGTGCGCCTTGGTGAACGCCTCTGCATCCTTGTTGTATTGCATAAGGGCGTACCGCATCGCAATAGTTCCACGGATTGCGTTAAGCGCATCTTCCATCACATTCTTGTAGTGATTGATTTTCAGTTCTTTTTTCGAAGGATCGCTGTCGCTGAGTTTCTCGAAATCAAGGCTGTCGTCTCTAAGAATTCCCCAGACCGCCATTATGGCATCGCCTTCGAACTTGTCGACATTTCCACCGCTCAGCGTTATGCAGTTTACCATTCGGCTCATGTAGTCGTTTAAAAACCCTATGATTTCCCTTGGCGAATCGTTTGCAAACCTGTTCTTGAATCCGTCGGATATAGCAGTAAACCCTCGTATATCGCTGAAAAAAATCGTTATGTCCTTTAAATGAGGATCAAAATCGATTTCCTTTCTTGCGATGGATTTTGCCACGCCTCGGTTCGTAAATTTCGAGAACAAATCCAAGAATTCGCCCTCGTCTTTCATACTTTGGTTTAATACACCGATTTCGTCTCTACGTTTGGAATTCAGTTCCTTGAAAATATCCGTGTCGAAGTTGCCGTTTTTGACCTCTTCGGCGGCAAGCGTAAGTTTTTTTAGATGCCTTGAAATCGCGAGTTTTGAAAAAACAAGAACAAAAATTATCGAAAGAAAAAAAACGATTCCCATCAGATAAATATTGTTCCGCCTTGTCGTACGCACGCCTTCAAGAATCGAATCAAGCGGAACGCTAGTCATGACGGCGATGTCGGCGAAGGAAAGTTTTTTGTATGCACCGTAAAAATTGACAGTTTTTCCGTCCTCGTTTTTAGCCTTGTAGGAAACCTGACGGCTGTCGTCGTTGTTCTGGTTGTTTTTCCGCATAAGAAGCACAAGCTCGTCGTTTTTAAGGCTTTCCCCTCGAAGAATTCTGTCGGTCTCAGGGTGGCTTAAAAGTTCGTCGCTGTCGTTTATCATGAAAGTCGTGTTGACCGAATCCGAACCGAGCATATCGGAAATCGCTTCAATCGAAAACAAAATCACGCAGGTTTGCTCCCTGCCGTTTTCCGTGTAGGGGAAAAGCAACGCCATCACAGGCAACTGGAAGAACGGAGAAGCGTTCATCGCTATTGTCTCTCCGTGGCACGAGCGAGAAATCTCATTCCTTGCGGAAGAAAGAAAATCCAAGATGACCGAAGAATCCATCTCGTTCGATATGAAAAAACGGGCGTTCACAATATTCACGTCCGTCGGGTTTCTTTTTGAAAGGCTGTCATCGGAAAGAATGTATATCGAAGCGATGTCCTGATTGCGTTCAAAGAAGAATGCTTCCGCCTGTCTTGAAAGAGCTGCCGACCTTCCACCGGAAACAACGTTCATCAAATCCAAAAGTTGGAACACATTTGAACGAATAGTAGAAAGTTTATCTTCCACTGTGCTTGCCGAACGGGAATTCACGGAAAGATTCGAATTTTCCGCCGTAATTTTTACGTCCTCGCCCGTAAAATGGCTGTTCAGGACCGTGACAGTTCCAAGCGAAAGAAGCACTATAAAGCCGATTATAATGGCAAGCTTTACCCCGATGGGAAACTTTACTTGCGCGACAGAGCCAAGCTGTAACGAAGATTTTTCCATCATTACGCCCCCTCCCCCATGAATAGAAGAATGTCTTCCAATTATAACTTATACACAGTAAAAGTCAATGCGATTTCTTGGCACAATTATGGAAAGCAAGTTCTCATCTTTATGCAAAATCTGTGGATTTAAAAAGTCGCTGATTTTTCTTCTCTAAATCGTTCTAAATAATCCGGAAGGAAAAACGCCTTTTAAAATTCAAAAAGCACAACGGAAAATGCTTCAATTGAATGTATTCTTCCTTTATGGTATATTCTTTGGGTAAAAATGATACGCCGAACTGATTTCGGCGCTTTTTATGCTATCTATTCTGAAGGACTATACGATGAATGTTGTTGTAATTGGAGCCCAGTGGGGCGATGAAGGCAAAGGAAAAATCGTGGACTATCTTGCCCAGGACGCAAAATATGTCTGCCGCTTTGCAGGAGGAGCCAACGCCGGTCATACGATTGTCGTTGACGGGAAAAAATATGCGCTTCACCAGATACCTTCGGGAATCCTTTATTCCGACAAAACGGTAATCCTTGGCTCAGGCATGGTGATAGAACCTGAATCTCTTTTCAACGAACTAAACATGCTCTCTGAAAACGGCATAAATTGGGAAGGCCGCGTGTTCATCTCGGACAGGGCGCACATCACCCTACCCGGATACAAAAAAATCGACAAAGAGCGTGATGCCGCAAGAAAAAGACCGATAGGTACTACCGGCAGAGGAATCGGAACCACATATTCGCAGAAAGCCGAACGGGACGGAATAAGACTTTCCGATATTGACTGGAATGAAAAATGGGACGATCTTGAAGACGAAGACAAGAAATTTCTTGAAATCTATAAATCACGGCTTCTTGAAATGCGAATCGACATTGCCGCCAAAATGCACGAAATAAGGGAAGAAAATATTCTTTTCGAAGGAGCGCAAGGTGCAATGCTGGACATCGATTCGGGAACATACCCTTATGTCTCATCGGGAGCGTCCGGTTCATACGGCGCTTCAAGCGGAGCGGGAATCGGACCTAAGGCGTTGGACAAAATCTACGGGGTGTTCAAGGCATACGAAACTAGAGTCGGAAACGGTCCCATGCCAACGGAATTTAACTCAACTTCGCAGGGCGAACTTTGCGACTACATAAGGAAGACCGGAAACGAGTTTGGAGTGACCACAGGAAGAGCGCGCCGCTGCGGCTACCTTGACCTTGTAGCTCTGCGCTATGCTTGTAGGGTGAACTCAATAGGCTCGCTCGTGCTTACCCATCTTGACGTATACGATGAGATGAACGAAATCGAAGCCTGCGTGGCATACGACATAGACGGAAAAATCGTCACGGACTTTCCGACTTCAATTCCGCTTCTGAACAGGGCAAAACCCGTTCTTCAGAAATTCGCTGGCTGGAAAACTTCCATCAAGGAACTCAAAAAATACAAGGAACTTCCGAAAGAAGCGAAAGCATACGTGAGTTTCATCGAAGACTACACAGGAACACAGGTGGGAATAGTATCTGTCGGACCTGAACGAAACCAGACTTTCAACAGAGAAAAAATCTGGAAATAAAACCCTGAGGCACAGGCTAAAATCCACAAGAACATTCCGTCCTACCGGAATATGAATTTTACGGAGCTATAAAATGTCAAAGTATCCATTTGAGACCATCGAGCCTAAATGGCAGAAATTTTGGGATGAACAAAAAACGTTCAAGACAACGGAAGACCAAAAATTCCCCAAGGAAAAAAGGATGTATGTCCTTGACATGTTCCCATATCCTTCGGCGGCGGGACTGCATGTAGGTCATCCTGAAGGCTACACTGCCACAGACATCTATTGCCGCTACCTAAGGATGAACGGCTACAATGTGCTTCATCCTATGGGATATGACGCATTTGGACTTCCAGCCGAAAACTATGCGATAAAAACCGGCACCCATCCGAAAATCACGACAAACGAGAACATCGAGCATTTCACAAAACAGATAAAATCTCTTGGCTTCAGTTACGACTGGGATCGCTGCGTGTCGACGTGCGAACCTGAATATTACAGGTGGACACAGTGGATATTCCTGCAGCTTTACAAAAAAGGACTTGCCTACGAAGCTAAGACCCCGATAAATTGGTGTCCCACATGCATGACTGGCCTTGCAAACGAGGAAGTAAAGGACGGAAGATGCGAACGATGCGGTTCAGAAGTAACACGAAAGACAATACGTCAGTGGATACTCAAGATAACCGATTATGCCGACAGACTTGACAAAGACCTGGACGGGCTTGACTGGCCTGAAAGCGTAAAACTTATGCAACACAACTGGATAGGAAAATCCATCGGCGCAGAAGTAATATTTCCTGTCGCTTCTAAAGAAGGTCTTCCCACCGACAATTCGCTTACCGTATACACAACAAGATGCGACACCCTTTTTGGGGCAACGTACATGGTCGTAAGTCCGGAACACAAAATCGTGCCTTTAATCACTACGGAGGAACAGAAAAAAGCGGTGGATGCCTACGTTGAATCCGCCGCAAAAAAATCGGATCTTGAAAGAACCGACCTTAACAAAGACAAAACCGGAGTTTTTTCGGGAAGCTATGCGATAAATCCGGTGAACAAAAAACTCATTCCGATATGGATAGCAGATTACGTGCTCATCTCGTACGGAACAGGAGCGATAATGGCGGTTCCTGCCCACGATACAAGAGACTGGGAATTCGCAAAAAAATTCAATCTTCCAATAATCGAAGTCCTTAAAGGCAACGGAAACGTTCAGAAAGCGGCATGGACGGAAGACGGAACTCACGTGAACTCAGGTTTCCTTGACGGGCTGGACAAAAAATCCGCAATCGAAAAAATGCTTTCTTTTCTTGAAGAAAACAAAATCGGTCGAAAAGCCGTAAACTACAAGCTCAGGGATTGGGTCTTCAGCCGCCAGCGTTATTGGGGTGAACCGATTCCTTTGGTGCATTGCGAAAACTGCGGAATCGTTCCTGTTCCTGAAGATGAACTTCCATTGATGCTTCCCGACGTAAAATCATATCAGCCCACGGGAACGGGGGAATCTCCGCTTGCCGCGATAGAATCATGGGTGAACTGCAAATGCCCGAAATGCTCCAAAAACGCAAAACGAGAGACGAACACAATGCCTCAATGGGGCGGCTCATGCTGGTATTACCTGAGATACCTTGATCCGCATAACAAGAAAGAATTCTGCTCAGTTGAAAAAGAAAAATATTGGATGCCTGTAGACCTATATATCGGAGGTGCAGAACACGCCGTTCTTCATCTTCTTTACGCAAGATTCTGGCACAAAGTGCTTTACGACGCAGGACTTGTATCCACAAAAGAACCTTTCAGCCGCCTTGTAAACCAGGGAATGATAACATCGTTCGCATTCCAGAGGGCAAACAAGACCATCGTTCCTGTGGACGAAGCGGAACAGAGAGATGACGGAAACTTCTACGAAAAATCCACGGGCGAAAAACTTGAGCAGATAGTCGCAAAGATGTCAAAATCACTAAAAAATGTGGTAAATCCGGATGACGAAATAAAAGCCTACGGCGCGGATTCAGTTCGCATGTACGAAATGTTCATGGGTCCTCTTACGATGAGTAAGCCGTGGGCAACGCAGGGAATTGTGGGAATCCACCGCTTTCTTGAAAAAGTATGGGCAGCAAGCGAAAAAAACATGGACGACACGGACATTTTCGGTAAACTGGACGACGAAAAACTCATCTCTGCCCGAAAAACCTTCGTACAGACGATAAAAAAGGTTACGAACGACACGGCATCGTTGAACTTCAACACCGCAATAAGCCAAATGATGATTTTCATGAACGAAATATCAAAATTGGATTCCATTCCAAGGGCTATGTGGTCTGATTTTGTGAAGGCGCTTTCCCCTTACGCTCCGCACTTGGGCGAGGAACTTTGGCAGAAACTCGGAAACAAAACTTCGATAGCATACGAACCTTGGCCCACAGTAAACGACGAGTTTGCATTGGACGATGAAAAAACAATCGTTGTAATGGTGAACGGAAAACTCCGTGGAAAATTCAAGGCAAAGGCAGGAACTTCTGACGAGATTCTGAAAGAGAACGCACTGAACGATGATGGAGTAAAGAAATTCACGGACGGAAAAGAAATCGTAAAATGCATTGTCGTAAAAGACAAACTCGTGAACTTTGTCGTAAAATAAAACGGAATAAAAACTAAAGAAAATAAAAAAAAGTCCGGCTTCAAACAAAACCGGACTTTTTTATTTATCACAAGCGACAAAAACTAATCGAGAGCACAATTTTTCTAGGCGACTTCTGTAACGGAATTTATGATTCTGAACAAATCCTTGAATCCTGTTGACTGGATTGCCTTATCCGCCTCGTTGGAAAGTTTCATCAGATAAAGTTTAGTGTGGTTTTCTTCGGCATCATTGTGCGCAGCCATCATCACGCCAAGGGCAGAAGAATCGACCTGAATCACCTTGCCCAAATCAAGCACCACATTGTATCTTTGAATTTCGCTGTATATTTTTCCCTGCACTGTCTGAGCAGTGTATGCGTTGAAAGCTCCTGTAAGTTCAAACAGAATATAATTCGCACCTTCTTTTTTAGTAACCGTAAGCTGTTCCATAATCTATGCTCCTTGAATCGCTCAATCTTCAAGACCGTCAAGCAGACTGTCCACATCAAAATCGCTGTCATCGGATGCCTCGTCGGGAAAACTGAACGACGGAACTTCCTCTTCCACAAGCTCATCCATATGAACGGAAACCTCGGTATTTGCATCAACAATACGATTTTCCGAGACCACCGATTCCGCATCCATGTTGGGTTCAAGACTTTCTGTTTTACCCTCGACTTCAGGATTCTGCCCGGCATTTTCCTCGAAAGTAGTTTCGTTTTTTTGCTCCGACTCAAGCCTTTCGGAATCATTGTCATTTAGATATTTCATTATAAGGACAGAAACATCGTCTTCCATCTCGTGCGACATGAACCGAACCAGTTCATCGAAGGCAAAACGAGCCATTCGTGAAGCCGGATACATTACATTCGCCACCATGTTCCGCTGGATTCTGTCCTTTCCGAACTGTTCTCCTCGGAGCGAGTGCGACTCGATAAGTCCGTTCGTGCAGGTAAAAATAATGTCGTTTCTGTGAAGTTTTATCTGCTTTACAGAAATATATGGAGAAATATCTTTCACAAATCCGAGTATGTGACCGCTTCCCTGAATCTCTATGACATTGTTGTAGATTTCCGTATACAAAAATATCGCAGGAATTCCGCAGTTTATGTAATACATGGTATCGTTCTCGAAATTTACGATGGCGAACATTCCCGTAAAAATCGTGCCTTTCTGAAGATTGTTCCTTACAAACTGATTTACCTTGACCACAAGCTGCTTGAAATCATGGGTTTCAGCAAGGAACGAGCGGATGATTGCCTTTAGAATTACCATGCTCATGGAAGCCGCGATACCTTTTCCGCTAAGGTCTCCCACGACAAAAAGATGTCTTGTATCGGTAAGGCGAATCATGTCGACAAATTCTCCGCCGATATTGTGGGCAGGAACCATTATACATCCCGCATCCATTTTGGGATTCTTCACAAAATCCATGTTCTCCTGTATGGATGTTATAATCTGGCTTGACATCTTCAACTCTCGGTTTACAGTTCCGATTATCTCTCTGTTCGAGATGTTTCGCATATAATAGCCAAACACGAAGAAGTACGAATAAAGTTTTGTGAATATGTTAAGGTCGTAGTCCTTGTAATGGTCGTTTCCAGCCTTAGCCCCGAGTATTATGATTCCATGTACATCACGGCCTTCGTTCAGTATGAACATCGCGTCGGAATTGGTATTCTTGAAAAATTTTTCAAGGCCTTTTTTCATTCCCGAAAGCACATGCATGGAATCAACCTCGTTGTATATCACCACGTTTTTTCCGATATTGAGCAGGGATTCAAACATGGACTCGAATTCGTCAATCTTGACTTTCTTCTGATTCGATGTATATGCGCACTCAAAAGTGCTGTTTCCGCCATTTATGTAAACCGCCATCGAAGATGCTTCGACATTCCTGTTGAAAATCTGGTACATATTGTTGGCAATCACATCCATGTCTTCGCTGTAATCGATGGATGCAAGTTCCCGCTCAAAGAACTGGGCATAATCCGAAGAACGCATGAACTTTTTTCCGATTTTCACAAGCGGCTTTACGGCAAGCCTTCCGACAAATCCGACTACGAAAATCACGATGATTCCCACCACCGCAAGAGAAATTCCGTAGTCCGTGCCAAGATGGAAAATCCACATGAACGCAAAACTTGCAAGAACCGAGGGAGCAAAATAGAAGAAGAAAGATTTTATTATGAACGAAAGGACACCCCGTCCGCTTGGAGCCTGTGTAAGCCACGAGGCGTAAGGCAAAATCAAAAGGAGCGGAACATACACAAAATAACGGAGCAATGTGTATGAAGGGCTTATCCTGGAAACAATTTTCAGTCCGAACGCAAGAACCCACATGGAAACAAGCCCGATGGCGTACACGTATCCTTTGTGCCTGTCGAGTTTTGTGGATTTTGCCTCGTTCTTTATCAGCATAGAAAGAACGCCTATGAACGGAAAAATGTATTTAAAAAGCGCAGCAAAAAGGTCTTCCCATGTCCATCTGAAAAAATCCCTTGCCGAGCCTGAAAAAAGGAATGCACTTTCTATTGCAAATCCATTTTCACCCGTTATAGTAACCGATTTGAATTTTCCGAATACGAAAAAGCCTACAACAATGTAAAGAATGAATTTTGCTATGTATAAAAGTCCTGAAGAATAGTTCCACGCATAGTACGGAAAACAGAACGCTATGTTCACAAGCATACATCCTTCAAGCATCAGGCAAATCCTCATGAGAAGGGTAAAAAGAGAGGGAGTAACCTTTCCGCTCACAAAGCAGAAAAACGAGAACATTCCGACTGTTATCGCAAGCAAGAGCACGTTCGATATGGCAGGATTCGTTCCCTCGAATTTTTTACCCTCCACCCTGTCAACATATATGGTTTCACCGATAAGGAATGCGGTCAAAATAAAGTTCAGTAGAATAAAAATCATGTCAGCCCACCTTAGCCACAAGCATCGTAACGTCATCGTGAAGACGTTTGTCACCGTTGTATTTCATAATAAGATTCACAATGTCATCGATGAAAAGTTGCGGAGATTTGGCGGCGCTTGTCTGCAGCGTCTCCTTGAAAATCTCCGTGTCTCCAAGTTCCACGCCGTTGTCGTCCATGACCTCGGAAACTCCGTCCGTGGCAAGAAGAATCATATCTCCCCTGAAAAGCCTCATCTCAGCTACCCGTACATCATCTATGTCTATGATTCCGACAAGGCTTGCGGTGGAAGGAAGATCTTTTATGCGGTAGCCATCAGGCGCTCTTGAAAGAATCCTAGGATCGGACATGGAGGCGTTCACGTACGTCATACGCATACGCTCGGTGTCCACGATTCCAAGGAAAAGAACCGTATATTTATCCTGAAGGTGCATGTCCTTTATCGCCTTATCTACCCGTCTTACCATTGCGATAAGGTCTTCCTTGTCTTCTATGATTTTTACGGTGTTCATTACAAGACCCATTATAAGCGCGGCGGGAAGCCCTTTTCCGGAAACGTCCCCAAGCATCAAAAGAGTCTTTGAACTGTCGATTGGAAGGACAGAATAATAGTCTCCGGAAACATTTACCAAAGGTCTGTAGTAAGCGGCAAGTTTCAGCCTCTGTATATCAGGCATTTTTCTTGGAAGGAAAGAGACCTGCGTCTCCGCAAGCTGTTCCCATTCCTTTGTGAGAGAAGAAATTTCTGCAAGATTTTCGATGGTCTTGCACCGAGAAAGAAATCTGCTGTATTCCTCAAAAAGTTTTGGATATATTTCGACATCGAAAAGTTTTGTATATCTATTGAACACATAGAACTGATAATGTTCGTAGTTCAGCAGGAATCCGCGCGCATTGTTGTGCGACGATACAACGTCATAAGAATCGCCTATGTAATAAAATCCGTCTTTCCAAGACAAAGGAAAATTTCTTATGACTTTATCCCTTGTGGTATAGTACGATGATATTCTGTTCGGACTGTTGTAAAGAACATATGTTTTCTCTCTTTCGATAAAAAGCACGGAACAGTCAGCTTTAAGTTCAAGGACATCTGATATCGCCTGAAAAAGGTCATCGAACGAATAGCAGAAACGGAGTCTGTCGATAAAGTCCACCAAGTATTTTGTGTCGCTTTTGACGATGCTTTTTAAGTAAAGATGTCTGTCAATAAATTTCCCCAAAGACACCGACATCACAAGGAATGCGATGAACATTACGGCAGGAAGTCCAAGGTTTATCGTAAGGGAAGATTTGTTTTTGCTCTGCATGAGCAGAAACAGCGTAAAAAGTATATAAAGTACGGCTGAAGCAGCATATACGATGACAGAAAACGCCCTCTTTTTTGTTTTGTACATAGAAACCCCAAGTCTGAATATAGATTGACTGAATAATTATATCATACATTCACCAAAAGTGAGGAAAAAATTACAAAGCGCAAGGATTCTAAAGAAATATTATTCCAAATACAGCGCCCAATGCCACCACAAAGACAGGATGTATCTTTGTTTTTAGCACAAGAACCAGCATAGGAAGGTAAAAAAGGAAGTTTTTCCAGTTGAAAAGCATTTTAAACATCTGAATACCGAGGGAAAATCCTGAAAAACTTTCAATATTCATCATTGAAAGCACAAATATGTTCAGGGCGGCAACAAATATAAGTCCGGTGGAGGAAGGTCTAAGAACGGAAAAAACAGATTTCACGACTTCCCTTTCCTTGAACGCACCAAGAAATTTCGCTATCACAAGGATGCATATTATCGATGGCAAAACCTCAGCAAAAGTCGTCAAGATTGCACCCGGAATTCCATAGAATTCAAAGCCCAGGAATGTCGCCATGTTCACTCCGACAGGTCCAGGCGTGCTCTCCGAGATAGCGACCATATTGAAAAAATCCTCAGGCGATATAAAACCTCTGTCTACAAGCTGCTCCTGCATCAAGGTTATCGCCACAAGGCCTCCGCCTATAGTAAAAAGTCCGACGTAAAAAAATATCCCGAAAAGTTCCAAAAGAGAGACGCTAGGCATCCTAGTCTCCTTTTTTTGAAGGGATTGCTTTTTTGACAAAATAGACCGCTATGCCAAGCGCGACCGAAGATAAAATCATATAGAAAGATTTTATCTTAAAAAAATAGACAAAGGCGAATGCCAGCACTGCAACAACGGCGGAAAACGCATTCGTTATCGCTTTTTTTCCAAAATCAAAGCTTATTTTTGTAAGAAGAACTGCGACGGCGACATTCACCCCGTTCAACGCTTTCTGCACAACGGGAAAACGGTCTACAGAATTTATGAGTTTTGCAAGAATCATTATTATCACAAGGGACGGAGTAACCATGCCCAACGTAGAAACGATTCCTCCCAAAATTCCAAGCTGCCTGTATCCGATGAAAGTAGAAACATTTATCGCTATGATTCCCGGCGTGGACTGCCCGATTGCGTAATAATCCAAAAGTTCCTCGTCCGTAATCCAGCTGCGTTTTTCTATGAGTTCCGTCCTGAACATAGCCATCATCGCAAGACCTCCGCCGAAGGTAAGTCCGCCTATCTTTGCAAAGGTAAGATAAAGGTCTTTCAATATTTTTAGTTTTTCCGTAATGCCCATGGAAGAATATTAACGATTGAAAGAGCAAGGAACAAGAAGCGAAAGTCAAAAAATCCGCACTGATTTTTGTATGGGAAAAAAATCGCCGTGTTCCGCAAAAAATCCATGGGATTCGGAACGGAAGAAAAACAAAAAATCTTGCAGGACACAAAAAGTTCAAAAACTGCTATAATCTGAAATGATGAAAAAAGCATTTTTTTTTCTTGCCGCTTCATTTTTTTTAGGTTTTAGAACCGTTGGAAGTGAAAGAATTGTAAACAGAAACAACTACGGCGAATACACGCTTTCAAACGGCATCGAAATTTTTGTTCTGGAAGATTTTTCCGTTGCCACAATAAACATCGAGCTTTCGTTCAGAGCCGGAATCAGCGCACAGACGGCAGAAAACACGGGCTTTTTTCCGCTTTATTCAAGGCTTTTCAAATACGATGCAGATGGAAACGAAATGAAAAAACTATCTGCAGAATGTTCGGCAGATTCTTCAAGGTACAGGATAAACTGCGTTCCGTCCGCATTGGAAGACACTTTAGAATCCCTTGCATTACGTGCATTTTTCCCAAGTTTTTCCGATTCCGCAATAAAAAAAGAATACGAAAAAATGAAAGAGGAAATTCTTTCATACAGTGAAACGCCGGCGGCATTTTTGAACAGCGCGATAGATTCAAGAGTTTTCTCGGAATCTCCATGGAAACAGGAATCGGGGATATACCCGGCACTTTTCAAAGGAAAAACCGCAGACGAAGTAAGGACAGTGCTAAAAGGAATCTCGGAACTTTGGTACACGCCGCAGAACGCATCCATATTCATTTCAGGCTGCATGAAAAAAGAGAAAATGCTTGAATCCTGCAAAAAAGCATTTGGAGAAATTAGACCCGGCATAAATTCCTTAAAAGCAGAACCGGTAAAATCCGGCGGCAACAAAAGAAAATTCGTGATTGTATCCCCGGATTTTTCGTCAAACCTTACACAGATTGTCGTGCAGTTCACCTCGCTTGGAATGACGGAAACCGACCTTATGGCGGCGGTGCTTGGCGCAGAAAATTCCACGATGAAAAATACACTTCTCGGTCAGAAGAACCTTTCGATAAAAGAAGAGGAATACATAGACGCAGGCGCGGCGCACAAAAACGGCTCTTCCCGCCTGATAATACAGGCTTTGATGGAAGAACCTGTGAATAAAAAAGTAAACATCGCGTCCCAAGTAGAACTTTTTCTTTCGAAATTAAAGGAAGGCATAGAAACCAGCAAGGAAGACGAATTTCTAAGAGCGAAAAAACGACTTTCAGAGGATTTTATCGCAATCTGCAAGGACTCAAGCACTTTCATGGACTATCTTTCGCAGTTTCGGGCGGTGGAAGATTTTTCGTCCGAAAGCGAAAAATCTCTTGGAATGGCAGAAAGAATGATGGCAAAACCGCAGTGGATTCAAAGTCAGGAAAGCGAAAAAATCAAGGAAATCTGCAAAACCGAAGAGCCGTTTGTTTTCGTTCTTTTAAATTCAAAAGTCTACGGGCAGAACAAAAAAGCATTCCTAAAATCAGGTTTTTCAGCGGTGGACAAAAAAAATGCCTCGTGGTATTCGGCGGAACTAAAAAAGCTCCTTGGCGAAAAACACCGACAAAAAGAAAACGAGGCTTCCGAAGAAGAAGGTGCACTTCCCGATGAAAAAAACGAATTTCAATTCATAGAAGAAAACAGGCTCGCTCTAAAAACAATAAGGCTTAAAAACGGGATTCCGGTAACGGTGAAGACGACAGACGCTACGGGAAACATACTCATAATGGTCTCTCTCAGCCTTGGAAAATTCTCATACAATGAAAATCCCGGCTTTGAAAAAATCATAACAAGCGCGTTCGCCCAGAACATCCAAAAAGAAATATCAAAGTACAGAAACGACAACATTCTTGAAGGAGAACCAGAAATCCTTAGCGAAACATTCAACAGTTACACGGCGATAACAGTAGAATGTGCAAAAGAAGACGCGGCGATATGCCTTCGATGCATTTCGGATGCAATAATATTCGGCGACATTCATCCTGCCGAGGCGGACAGTTACGTCTATTCAATACGGACGCAAAAAAGGCTCTACAACGCTTCCGCCGTAAACCAACTTTCCTACAAGGCAAGCCGCTGGCTTTTCAAGGACGGAATCATTCGCCGCATTCTGGACACTGAAAGCGACGTTCTTGAAGACACAAGCTACATTCAGATTCTGAACGCATACCCTTCTCTCTTGGACTCAAGACTTTACAGAATCATAATCGTGGGACCTTTGGATTGGGAATACCTTTACGAACCTTTAAAAAACACGTTCGGACTTTTTACAGCCCACGGAAAACCTCAAACACAAAACGAACTTGAAAAAATAGATTTTCCCGAGGACAAAGCCGTCAAAGTAAAACTAAGGCACGTTTTTACCACGGACATAAAGGCTGAAGACGCAGGTCCGATGCCAGCCGTGCTTGTCCCCACAAAAAATTTCTTTGACCCCGTGCAGTTTTGGCTTGAAGCTCCCGAAAATTCCCCGGATTCTCTTAAAAACGAAGTCATATACGATGCCCTTGTTTTCAGACTGAAAGAATTTCTTGAAGAGGAAGCGGAAAACGAACCTAAAAAAGACGGAATCCCTCTTTTCAGCGAACTAAGGCTTTCCGTCCGTACAAAAGAGATTCCTTCCTCGTCGTTCACGTTCATGTCTGTGGCGCACACAAAGGCGATAGACGACTTTTTCAAAAAAACAGTGGATTTTTTTATAAAAAAACTCTCCGAAGACGAAAGTGAGATTAGCCGGGTAAAAGAAAGCTGGGTGCTAAACGCACTTAAAGGAACTTCGTCGAACAGAGGGACTTCCATCCTTATCAGAAACGGAGGGGAAAATCCGGCACTCTACCTTGATAGCTACGAGACTTTGATAAACGCCTCCAAAGAAGACATAATGGATGTGGCGCAAAAATACATAATTCCAACTCCACAACTTCGGCTTTATTCCGAAGAAAGCGCACGATAAGGAAGCAAAAATGAACGAGACGGAAAAACTTTCTTCGGAATACATTGAATTTTTGGCTCAGGACTGCGACAGGACTTCCTTTATAGTAAATTATCTTGAAAAAAGAGGTGTAAAATCCACCGTCATAAACATCGATGAAAGACGGCACATATACGTGAACTTTCCAAAAGAGCAATACAGCGGCTACTTCAGGATAAAAACACTGATTGCACACTACGACAGGGTAAAAGAAAGTCCCGGTGCAAACGACAACAGTTTCGCGGTCTTTTCGATGATGAACTGGGCTGCATCGTTGAACGAAAAAAACATTCAGCACAACATAAGGCTCATCTTCACGGACGGAGAAGAAATGGACGAACTTGAAGGACAAGGGGCGTTCGCCTTGGCAGGAACATTCCGCCGCCTTGGAATAACAAACGACGACGTTTATGTGTTCGACTGCATGGGACGGGGAACAATTCCCGTACTTCAAAAACCGCCTCTACTTGACAAAGCAAAACCTGCGTTCAGGAAAAAATTCAATGAGCTTTTCAACAGAACGCAGGCTGTCTTAAAAACGGCGACAGGCGGCTCGTGGGTAACGCTTCCGGTTTCTTGGAGCGACAACGCAGGCTTCATCGCCTCGGGGATTCCTGCAGTTCTTGTTACGATGCTTCCGACAAACGAAGCATCTGCTTACATGATGGCACTTACAAAAAATCCCGGACTTGAAAATTTTGTCGTGAACCACAAAGCCGCAACTCCTGACGAACGCATCCGCCTTTCGACCATGCTCCCGGAAACATGGAAATTTCTTCATTCCAAAAAAGATGCGGCGGAATCTATAACAATAGAAAGCTCATACGTTTTTGAGCGGATATTGAATGTCCTTGCCCTTTCAAAGGAATTTCCGTAATCGTAGGCAGATAAAATTTTAATCGGACAAAAAAATCGTTCCGGTCGGATTTTATTTTTCATTTATTTGACTTTGCCATCGTTCTTTCTTTTTCCACACACATTTTCTTTCCCGATAAAAAAGTTCGGGCAATTTATTCCACATTCCTTTAGATTTTCGTTCATTTTATTCTGAATTGTTCCGACAATGTGAATATGAGTGAAAGAGTAGAATTTAATGCGGCGTTAAAGAATGCCATCGACGAAAAAACAACTTGGTTCAACTCAGAGGAATTGCCTAAACTGCTTGAAGGCTACAGGCTTCTTCATACATGCATCAAGAATCTCTACGATCTCCTTGCAAAAAGGGCATTGATAACCCCCGACCCGTACAAGCTGGAAAAGAAGATTACGGACATCGAGATTCCAGATGAGACACCGTTCTCGGAAAAAGATATTGCGGTGATAATAGGCGCCCGTTTTTCCGACTACGAAAGCGTCATGGATTTTGTATGCACATACTACAAATTCTCCGTGGAAAATTTCTCGCTTGCAAAAATAAAGAAATTCCACGAACTGAACAACACTTTCCAGTGGACGAATATGTCCGTGAACAACACAAGGGTTAACACAAAGGCACTTGCCTCCCTTATTCCCGAACTAAAAAGAAATATGCCGCAAATCTCATTGAGCGTAATCTCCGAATCACTGTCAAAAAGCTCAAAAGCGGTAAAAGACATAACAAAAATTCTTGAAGAACTTGCTCAATTCAAGCGCGAGGAATACAAGTTCAAGATACGAAATCAAATCATGTCGGCAAATGAATTCGACTGGTCAAAAGTTACGGACGGAACTTCCGAAATAACTGAAATAAAAAGACTTTTCCCGTCAATAATGAAAAAAGTTCCGTTCTACAGCGAACTTGTAAACGAAATCGCGGACGAAGATTTTTCGGAGACAAAGGACGAATTCCAGAAAAGGACGCTTGCGATTCTTTCTGTAACTCAGGTTCAGGCGAAGCCCGAAAAAGAAAGCGTGAACACAAAACAAATCCTTATGGAAGTGCTTCACATTCTTTCAGCATTGTACCCCGAATATTCATCGATAGCGGAAAAACTCAGGGAAAACAACCACACTCTTGAAGGCTCAAAAAACACCGCTTTCAAAAAACTTATAAGGGTGATAAGAAAGGCGTTCAACCTAAAAGAGCCGCCGTTGATTTTCAAACTGGTGATAGTAGACCAGCAGAAACAGACAAAGACATCCAAGGAAATCGACATAAACGTCTTCATAAGCAACCTTGAGCGCAAGGCATATTTTATGGCGACAATCGGAGACAGCGGAACTCCGGAGTATAAAAGAATCCAAGCCTCGGACGAAACTCAGATACTTCAGTTCTGCAGTAAGCAAATCTCGGAAAACAAGGAAACGCAGATACTCCTTGAAAGCATAGACGAATATTTTAAGACAAACTGCGGAGCGCAGGACAGGTCGAAAATCAAGGGATTAAAAATAGACCTTGTAAGCTGCAAGAACATACTAGTAAAGGCGAACCAAAGGCGAGCCGAATACATCGCATACATCGACGAAAGGGACCAGATGAAAAAACTTGGAATCAGCGATGAATAAAAACGCCTCAAATACGGCAAAAACGCTGCTGGTTTCGTTTTCGCTCATTCTTGCGTCGTTTTCGAATGTGTATGCACAAAAAAAAACGCAAAATTCAGGCGAAATCGACCCACGTCTTCAACAGAACCTTACGATAGTCGTCTCTGAACACGATTTCGACCTTAATCCGCACACTTCCTCGTACAGCCTGGAGGCGCAGATACTCACCGGACTTTACGAAGGGCTATTTTCATACGATCCTGTAACGCTTTCTCCAATTCCGGCGATTGCAAAGGAATACAGAATTTCACGGGACAAACGAAGATGGACTTTCATTCTTAGGGACGACGCATTTTTCAGCGACGGAAGTCCAATCACGGCGGATGAGATAAAATCTTCGTGGCTCAGGCTTCTAAAAAATCCGAATGCCACGTTCGCATCCTTTTTTGACATCGTTGAAGGGGCGGAAGATTTCAGAAACGGAAAAACCGACGATGAAAAAGTAGGCATATTCCCGATTGACGAACACACTCTGTCCTTGCACCTAAAAAATCCTGCAAGCCATCTTCCGAAACTTCTTTGCATGCCCGCATTTTCCGTTCTTCCTAAAAAAGAAGGAGTCTATTCAGGTCCGTTCCAAATCGACAGCGCAAGCAAAAACATGATTTCTCTTAAAAAAAATGAAAACTACTGGGACAGGGCAAAAACTCCGCTTGAAAGAATAACATTCATCGTATCGTCCGACCAAGACGAAAACGCATACCTTTTCAACACAGGACTTGCCGACTGGGTGGAAAGCGGCATAGACGTAAAAAAAATAATCTCAAAGGACAGCACCCATCTTAGCGCGGAGTTTGCGACGGAATACATATTTTTCAAAAACAGGACAGCTGCGGACGGGAAAAAAAGCATTTGGAGCGACAAGAAATTCAGGGAGGCGCTCCTTGAAGCTGTTCCGTGGGACAAACTGAGGGAGGACACTTTCGTAAAAGCGCAGACGCTCGTCTACCCTCTTGCAGGCTATCCTGAAGTTCAGGGGTATGTTTACACGGATTCAAAAGAGGCTCTTTCATTGATGAAAGACGCAAGGGCGAAAAACGGCATAAGCGAAGACGAAACCCTTTACATAACGTACGCCATTACCGAAAACGAACATCTTTCAAGGCAGAAAGACATTCTTAAAGAGGCGTGGAAACCGCTGGGCGTAGAACTTGAATCGATTAAAGTTCCGTTCAATGAATACCTTGGAAGCATGGAAAAACTTGATTCGGATCTTTTTTCATACACGTGGATTGGAGATTTTGCAGACCCGCTTGCCTTCCTTGAACTTTTCAAAAAAGATTCAACGATGAACGTAACCGGATGGGAAAATCAGGAATTCGAAAAACTGATAGAAGAAGCAAAAAGCCAGCCCGACGGAAAACGTGAAATCCTTCTTGCAAAAGCAGAACAAATTCTGCTTGACGACGCAGAAATAATTCCCGTGCAGCATCCTGTGAGTTTCAATGTAATCGATCTGAATGTCGTGGGCGGCTGGGCTACAAACGCCTTTGACATTCATCCGCTAAAATATCTTTTCAAAAAAGAAACTAAGCCGCGTCTTCCTAACGTCGTGATGAATTCGGATTAGGTCGCCTTTCTTCGGCTATGTCCACCCGAATCTTTCTTCCGTCAAGAACGCTTCCGTTAAGATTTTTGATGGCTTCCATCGCATTTTCGTCGTCAGGCATTTCGACAAACGCAAATCCCTTTGACCTTCCCGTGTCCCTGTCCACAATGATGGAAACGGAACCGACTTCTCCGAATTTTTGGAAAGCTCCTTTGAGTCCTTCCTCTTCCGTGCCAAAACTCAGATTACCTACATAAATTCTTTTCATGCTCTTACCCTGCATTTGATTCTATAAATTATCTGGACCGCGAAGTCAGCGCTCCGTAGCCAGAAATTCACCTTTTTAAGTTCCCTTGCCGAAACCAACGGAATCGACTCAAGAACAGTCCCCGATACGGAATATTCGATTTTTCCGTAGATTTTTCCCATAGGAATGTAGCCGTCATTTATGAAATCCGGAAAATCCACCTTGACCGCGACCTCATTCTCCGCTTTTTCAGGATTTTTAGCAAGAACCGAAGGGACTAAAAGACATTCGCTTTTCCATGCAGGAACAAGCTCCAGCCTTGAGCGTTCCGAATAAAACACGGGAATTGAATACGGACGAAGCACAAGAGGATTCCTGTATTCCCTGAAAGTCCTGAACGCCCATTCCATAATTTCTTTTCCGTCGTGAACTCTTCCTGCCTGCCCCTCGCTTTGGCTTTTGCCCGGCCCTTTCATCGTAACAGAAAGAAACCTTATGCCGTCTCTTTTGCAGGTAAGAGAAAGGTTGTAGCCGCTTTCGTCTATGTAGCCTGTTTTTAACCCATCGCAACCTTTCAGAAGAGAAAGCAAAGGATTAGTGTTGTTCTGCGTGATTTCCATCGTTATATTTTCCGGAAGACCTTTCGAAAAATCCTGCTGCCTTTCTTTTGCCCTGTCTTCCGGCGAAAGGTTTTTCAGCTTGGGATAAGAAAAACTAAGCGCAGAGTGAAATTCCATCGCTTCAGGAAATGAGCGAATGTACGCTCGGGAAAACGAAGCCATATCCCGGGCGGTCGTTCTGTTTCGTTCACTGTAGCCGGAACTTTCCACGAACCTTGTGTTAGTAAGCCCCATTGAAAGAGCGACTTCGTTCATGCGTCTTACAAATTCTTCCATTCCGCCGAAAGTAAAAAACGCCAGCGCATACGCCGCATCGTTTCCTGAACACACGGAAAGCCCAGTCAAAAGTTCCCTTACGGTAACAATCTGATTTTTTCCAAGAAACATAAGCGAAGAATGAGGCGGCATATTGCACGCCCAACATTCAGGCGGAAGCGGAACAATGTCGCTAAGAGAAATATTTCCGTTCCTAACTTCATTAAGGACAACGTACATCGCAAAAAGTTTTGTCATAGAAGCAGGCGGAACAGGTTCATCGGCGTTTTTTTCGTAGAGTATGTTTCCGTTTGCGACATCCACGCAGATTGCAGAATCCGCCCACACGTCAAGATTCACTTGGCCAGTTCCATACGGAAGCGGAATTAGATTTTTTCCATGTTCCGGATATTCGAAAAGAAGAAATTCCTCCAGTTTTTTTTCCTGTTCCTTTTTTTGGACTTCGCTAAGTTCCTGAGGTCTAAAAAACGCCTTCGCCCTAAAAACGACTGTCGCCGAAAACGAAACAAGCAGCGCAAATGCAAAAAAATACGCAAGCCGCAAAGGCTTTCTGAACTTCATCGGTTTTCTCCAAAAATAAAAATCAGGTCAATCTAGCACAAATAGACGAACAAAGGAAGTTCGCATTTTTTTACGCCTGCGCCTTATCTTTGCGCAAAGTATAGAAAAAAAACACGCCGTAGTATATCATACAGGCATGAAGAATGTACTGGTTATTGACGCATCTCCGGTTTTCGCAGAGTTTCTGAAAGATAAGTTCACTTCTGAAAAAATCGAGAACGCTTTCATTCAGGGAAAACTCGACTCGATTCCAAAGATAATCTCGGTTTTTCCGGATCTTGTAATCGTTGACATACAGGAAGAAACTCCCATGGATTCGATGCTGGAATTCTTGAAGAGAGTTAAAAACGACCCCAACGCCTCACGGATTCCGATGATAGCCACAGGACCTTTAATCGAAAAAAACATGATTGCGGTTTACGCAAAATTGGGAATCCAAAAATATTTCGTAAAACCAATCAAGTTTGACATCTTCTTTGAATCCGTCGGGCATTTCCTTAAACATTTTTTCTCGATGGACACAACGCCGTGCGTCCTTGAAATCCATAGAAATGAAAACATAATATTCATCGAAATATCGAAAGGTCTAAATCGGGAAAAACTTTTTCTTCTTAGGTACAGGCTGTCTGAACTCATAAAGAATACCGCTCTTGAAGCCCCCAAGATAATCGTGATGATAACAAACCTTGACCTTACCTTTGTAGACGGATTGAACCTTGAGCTTCTGCTTGACAACGTAAAAGAAAACCCGAAAGTAAAACCCGAAAACGTGTATATCCTTACCGTAAGCGGCTTTGTAAGGGATCTTATAACAGGACACCCCGAATACAGCGGAATGAAAGTGTCCACCGATATAAGCCAGGTCCTGAACTCGCTTGTGGAAACCACATCGTCCGCACATCTTACCGACATAATATCCGAAAGAATTCTTTCTCCTTCGCAAATGGACAACGCCTCGCTTGAAATGCGCTTTTCCCTTGATTCGCAGCCGCAGGAATCAAAAGCCGAGGAAACAAGCGTTCTCCAAGGTAAAAAAATCTCCATGCTGAACGACGACCCTCATATTTGCGAACTTGTAAAAAGCGAATTCAACAAATTAAACATAGCCTGCGACACATATTCCGACGCGTCGTCTTTTCTTTCAGATGTTACAAAGGAAAACTATTCTCTTGTGATTATAGACATTCTGCTTCCGGGAACATCGGGTCTTGAAATCATAAAACGGCTAAAAGAACTTCCTTCCGCGCCTTTGATATTCGTCTATGCGCAAGTTCCGAACAGGGAAATCGTGGTTCACTCTTTGCAGATGGGAGCAAAGCAATACCTTATAAAACCGCAAGAACCAAGCGTAATAGTAAAAAAAGCGGTGGAAGTCCTGAATGCGGAAACAAAACGCTAGAATTCCAAGCGATGGAGATTTTCAATGCTGAAAACAAACTACCACACGCACACCGAATACTGCGACGGAAAAGGAAGTGTCGAAGAAATCGCGGTAAAAGCGATTGAAAAAGGTTTTGACTTTCTGGGATTTTCAAGCCATTCGGCATGGCCATTCGCATCGGACTGGCACATCGCACCCAGAGAAATAAAAAAATACATTTCCGACGTAAAAAAAACGGCTGAAAAGTATCGGGACAAAATAAAAATTCTCTGCGGATTTGAAGCGGACTACATTCCAAAAATCACAAAGCCGTCTTTAAAAAACGACTATTCTTCTTTGAATCCCGATTTTTTGATAGGTTCTGTGCATTATCTTGTAACTGAAAACGGAAACTTCACCGTGGACGACAAGACCGAGAACGTGAAGGCGGGAATCGACATATGCTTTAATGGCGACGGGAAAAAATGCGTGCAGGAATATTTTAAGGCGCAAAGAGAAATGCTTTCCGCAGGGGATTTTACGATTTGGGGGCATCCTGACCTTGTTAGAAAACGTAACGGAATCCTACGGTTCTTCGACGAGAAAAGCGACTGGTACATAAACGAACTTCGGGAAACCGCAAAAATCGCTGCAAAAAACGGAGCAATAGCGGAAATAAACACGGGCGCAATCTCAAGGGGCGCTATGGACGACGTGTATCCGTCAAGCGATTTTCTTTCGATTCTGCACGAACACGGCGTTCCGATTACGCTTAGCAGCGATTCCCATCAAAAAGAACACCTCGACTTTGCATTCGAAAGAGCGCTGGATGCGGGAATCAGGGCGGGCTACACGGAAATCGCCTACATAGACGAAGAAAGAAAAATCCGCTTTCAGAAAATTGAAATATAGGACGATTTTCATTAGACTTTTGGAACAACGATTTTTAAGGAAATACGAATGAAAAACGGCGATGTAAAAATTCACGTTGAAAAACTTGAGAAAAGTTTCGGCTCTCTTCACATACTGAAGGGAATAAACTGCGATATCCACGAAGGAGAAGTCGTGTGCGTTATAGGTCCGTCAGGAAGCGGAAAATCAACGTTCCTTAGATGTCTGAACCGCCTTGAAGAAGCGGACAAGGGAACTGTCATCGTAAACGGCGAGGACATCGGAGACAAAAAAGCCGACATAAACAAAATCCGGGAAAACATCGGCATGGTCTTCCAGCACTTCAATCTTTTTCCGCTCATGACAGTCATGAAAAACATAACGCTCGCCCCCGTCCGGCTAAAAAAGCAGACAAAGGAAGAGGCTGAAAAAACTGCGATGGAACTCCTGAAGCGTGTGGGGCTTGAGGACAAAGCGTCCGCATACCCAAGGCAGCTTTCAGGCGGACAAAAACAACGTGTCGCCATAGCCCGAAGCCTTGCAATGAATCCGTCAATAATGCTTTTTGACGAGCCGACATCCGCGCTCGATCCGGAAATGGTTGGCGAAGTCCTGAACGTTATGAAGAAACTTGCAAAAGCCGGAATGACAATGGTCGTTGTGACGCATGAAATGGGATTTGCAAGGGAAGTCGCCGACAGGATTCTTTTTATGGACGCAGGCTGCATAGTCGAAGAAGGAACTCCCGACGAGGTATTAAAAAATCCTAAGCAGGAAAGAACCATCGCCTTCCTTGAAAAGGTCCTTTAGAGGATTTAGGGCTTACACATTAGAATCTATATTCAAAAAAAATAACCGTTACCGGGAGTGCAGCCTTTTTTATTTTTTTACTATGCCTATTTTCTGTGTATACATTCTTCATGCGTAATCCCTATTAGAAAATTTAGCTGGCATTGTAACCTAAATCCATTTTCTTTATAATGTCTCTTCAATAAATCCATGGTTTTAAGGGAATGCAACGGTAAGAATCTGCGCATTTCCTTGGGTTTGCGTGGCAAGCCTTACCACATTTTTTGACCGTCCGTCTTTTCCTAAAAAAAGCGAACTTAGGAGGAATCCAATGGCATATTATTTTGAAGAGCCGTCACACACATTCGACGAATATCTTCTTGTCCCCGGCTACACCGGTCCTGACTGCATTCCGAGCAATGTGTCTCTGAAAACACCTATCGTGCGCTACAACAAGAAGGCGGGAGAAGAATGTCCGCTCAGCATGAACATTCCTATGGTCTCCGCAGTGATGCAGTCGGTCTCGAACGATACGCTGGCGGTCGCCCTCGCAAAAGAAGGCGGAATAAGTTTCATCTACGGTTCTCAGACAATAGAAAATCAGGCTGCGATGATAGCGAAGGTCAAGGCATACAAAGCGGGATTTGTCACGTCAGACACAAACATACGCCCCGACCAGACGCTCGTTGAACTCGTGGAAAAAGTCGAGGCGACGGGACATTCCACCGTGGCGGTAACGGAAGACGGAAATGCGAACGGAAAACTTGTCGGAATAATCACGGAACGGGATTTCAGGCTGGGACATTGCCCGTCCGGCGCAAAGGTAAAGGACTACATGACAGATCTGAAGACCCTTGTAAAAGCCGAACTTGGAATAAGTCTTGAAAAAGCCAACGACCTGATATGGAAGAACAAGATAAATCAGCTTCCAATCGTGGACGCCCAGGGAAATCTTCAGTATCTGGTATTCAGAAAAGATGCTGCAAGCCATGAGGAGCATCCGCTTGAACTTCTGGACAAAGAAAAACGATACATAGTAGGCGCAGGCATAAACACACGGGACTACATGGAAAGAGTTCCCAAACTGCTTGAGGCCGGCGTTGATGTCATGACTTTGGATTCTTCGGAAGGTTTCACGGAATGGCAGGCAAGGGCTCTAAAAGACATACACGAAAAATGGCCTGGCACAAAAGTAGGAGCCGGAAATGTAGTTGATGCGGAAGGATTTAATTTTCTTGCCGAAGCCGGAGCAGATTTTGTGAAGGTCGGAATCGGAGGCGGTTCTATCTGCATAACAAGGGAACAAAAAGGAATTGGTCGAGGTCAGGCAACGGCAACAAAGGACGTAAGCCGGGCAAGGGACGAATACTTTAAAAAGACAGGTATATACGTTCCTGTCTGCTCGGACGGAGGAATCGTGCATGATTACCACATCACCCTTGCTCTTGCCATGGGCGCGGATTTCGTGATGCTTGGCCGCTATTTTGCCCGATTCGACGAGTCGCCTACAAACAAACTTATAGTCAACGGAAACTACGTAAAGGAATATTGGGGAGAAGGCTCAAACAGGGCAAGAAACTGGCAGCGCTATGACCTTGGCGGAACAAAAAAACTTGCCTTCGAGGAAGGGGTTGATTCCTACGTTCCGTATGCCGGAAGCCTTCACGACAATGTAACCCTCACAACAAGCAAGATAAGCCACACGATGTGCAACTGCGGTGTCCTTACGATTCCGGAACTTCAGGAAAAAGCAAAAATCACGCTGGTCAGCCCTGCAAGCATAAGGGAAGGCGGCGCGCACGATGTCGTGGTAAAAAACGCAAGTATCAGAGCGGAGTAGGAAAAGATTAGTTGCAGGACGCAACTGAAAAACCAAAGAACCGAAGGTTCTTGAAAATCCCGAAATGCCATGGCAAACGGAAGACTTCAGAGAGCCTCTTTTATTTCTTCCAATAGAGACAGAGCCGAAAGCCCGGTCTCTATGGTCGAATAAAGAGGCGAAGTACCGTCCAGAAAATCAACAGCATTCTGCACCATGTTTGAAAAATACAAAGTCTTTGCTGGAGGGCGAACCTTTTCGTCCTTGGTCAATGAACGGAATCCCGAATAAAGTTTTGACTCTTCAGCCCGGTAAAATTCAAAAAATCCGTTACCAATCCTTATCCTTCCTTCAGTCCCTATGATGTCCACCTCAAAACCGAAAAATCTTGAACGTCCTGAAATACTTATGTTCACGTCAGGGCATAAGTCGCTTTCGTAATTCACGGAAAGATTTCTTACAACGCCATCTTCTTTTTCATCGTAGACAATGTTTGTCACCCTCATGTCTCGTAAAATCTTTTGAAAGGATTTTTTAGTTCCATCGGCTGTTCCGCTTTCATGAAAGTTCTGAAATCCGTACGGTTCAAGAAGATACTGCACAATGTCAACAAGATGCGTTCCGTCATGAAGCAGGCTGTACTCTCCATTGTCCTCACAAAAAGGCGAATAGACCCTGAGTCCGGAATCAAGCCTTGCGTTGACAGTCATAAGAGTTCCTATCTCGTCAATGCATTTTTTTGCAAACCTGCAGTCTCTTGCAAAACGCCTTTCGTGGTTTACAAGAATTGGAACTCCGTACAAAGCCGACTCTTCGAGAATCTTCATTCCCTGCACGGAATTCAGGGCGACGGGCTTTTCCAGAATAACGAGTTTGGGTTTTGCCCTTATCGCTTCAAGGGAGACTTCAAGATGGGAGCTTTCGTTCACGGCAACAACAACTATATCCGGTTTAATGCAGGCAAAAAGCTGCGAAGATTCGGAATATATCTGACTTTTTCTGTTCGCCTTGTGCCATTTTTCAAGAGACGGAAAATCAGAATCGCATCCGGCAATCAACCTGATTCGCCTGTTCTTCTTCAATGCCATTGTGTGGCTTGCAGGCTGCTCTCTTTTTTTGTCAAAACCCAGCGTGAATCCGATGCGCCCCGTCCCAATTATTGCCGCCGTGTAGATTTTTTTTAGCATGAACGTCCCCTTTCCGTAAAATCCATTCAATTTTACACCAAAATCACGCAAAATCCATACACCTAAAAAAGGCGCATGGATTCAAACTAAAACAAAAACCGATTCTATTCCGTGTAGTTCAACGCAGAAACGACCGCCGCAATTCCAGCCCGTCCATCATCTGCTTTGGAAGAGAGATTCCGTAATCCTGTTCCAGAATATAAGATGCCCCGCCCTTTCCTGACTGACTGTTTATGCGGATTATACCTTCATACTTTCTTCCGATGTCATGCGAGTCAAAAGTAAGATAGGGAACAGCCCAATATTCATTTTCCGCTTTTCCCGCCCTGAATGCCATACCCTTTCTTATAGCATCCTGATGCGAGCCGCTGAATGCAGTAAACACAAGTTTTCCCGAATACGGAGTCCTTGGATGAATCTCCATGCCCATAAGACGTGTATATGCAGCAACAAGAAAAGGCATATCCGAAAAATCAAGCTCAGGGTCAATGCCTTGTGTGTACATAGTCATGCCGACCGTAACAATGTCAAGGTTTGAACCGTTACAGCTTATAAACAGCTTTTAAGCAAAAGCCTATTTACCCGCACCCCTTACTTTTCATATCATTTCAAAAACGTTATAAATATTATATGGGAGGACGGACATCTTAAGGCATCCTTAAAGCGAGTAATTGCTCGTATGTCCGCCCCACGAATCTGGACAATGCCCCAAAATCTCAAAAATGTTGAACACTACACAAAAATCGAATATATTACCTAGTGATGATGAATAGAAGAATTGCTGACAGTATATTTTCTCACAAAAGAACACACAAAAGCATTAAGGGGCTTGACAAAGTTGCCTCACGCCACATAATCGCCTGTCGCCTGTCGCCTGTCGCCTGTCGCCTGTCGCCTGTC
Organism: uncultured Treponema sp.; assembly: GCA_905372235.1. Classification (GTDB taxonomy): domain Bacteria; phylum Spirochaetota; class Spirochaetia; order Treponematales; family Treponemataceae; genus Treponema_D. The sequence continues at coordinate 2,305 of CAJPOF010000001.1, read as the reverse complement.
GCCTGTCGCCTAGACTATATCCAAAACACAACAACACAACTTTCTTCTCTCATAACAAGCGTACCTGAAAGGCTCTCCTTTCAGGTACGCTTTTATTTTAGCTCAAGCTTTTGTGCATTCGCACAAAGCCCAAATATTTTTAAGGAGGATTACTATGAACCAAAGTAATTCAACGCAGAATGCACTCAGTGCCTTCAAAAAGTTGGGAGCCGTGGCACTCATCACAGCCACAATGTTCTTCACTGCTTGCAATCAGGCAGTAGGGGGAAACTCAGGCACAGGCGGAGGAGGCGGAAAGCCAACGCCCACACCAACGCCAACCAAGTACACGGTAACGCTCACTCAGACAGCAAACGGCACGGTAACAGCCTCGCCAGAAATCCCTGCCGACAAACTAATGCCTAAAGACACTATAATCACTTTCACGGCAACAGCTAATGCAGGCTACAAAATCGGCAAGTGGACGGTAACAGGCAGTACGCTTGAGACAAACACAGGAGCTGAGGGAAGCTCAACGGCAAAAGTGAAAATCACTGCCAACACCACAGTCAGCGTGAGCTTTAAAGAGATACCAAAGCACGCCATCAACTTCAATGTGGAAGGAGCAAACGGCACGCTCAAAGCAGTAGTCAGCGACGAAGAAATCAATACGGGGAAAGAAGTTGAAGAAGACAAAACTGTAACTTTCACGGCAGAGCCTAGTACAAATTACAGGGTAAAGGAGTGGAAGGTAGGCGACACTGTTGTTAAAGGCAACAAGACAAACACCTACACTCACACTGTAAAAAAAGCGGTAACCGTGAAGGTGAGCTTTGAAACCATACCAGAAGGAGCCATTCTCACGCTTGCGGCAGACAAGAAAACCGTCGCAGTCTGGGCAAAAACTGAAGACAACTCTGACATAACGGTGGAAGGCTGCACCGAGACGAAGCTCACTAGTGAGAATCAAAGAGATCTAACTGCAAATGCAAATGGGGCAAAAATCACCCTTAAAGGCAAAATCATTGAGCTTCGCGTTGACTATAACTTCCCCTTGGTGGGGCCGCTCACTGCCCTTGACGTGTCAGGTTTAGCTAAATTGAAAAAGCTGAACTGTGGAGGCAATCAGCTTACCACCCTTAATGCGTCAGGCTTAACTGAATTGAAAGAGATTAAGTGCTACTCAAATAAGCTCACTGAGCTTAACGTGCAAGGTTGCACTGCATTGCAAAAGTTGGAATGCAGTTCCAATAACCTACCTGAGCTTAACGTGCAAGGGCTAACCGCATTGCAAGAGCTTTCCTGCCCTAACAATAAACTCACCGAGCTGGACGTGCGAGGTTTAATCGTTTTGAAAAATCTTCGCTGTAATCAAAATAAGCTCAATAGCCTTAAGGTGAAAGGCTTAACTGCTTTGGAAGAACTTAACTGCTTTGGAAATAATCTTACCGAGCTTGACGTGCAGGACTTAACTAAATTGCAAAAACTTGAATGCGAAGAAAATCAGCTTGCCAAACTTAATGCGTCAGGCTTAACTGAATTGAAAGAGATTAACTGCAATGAAAATCAACTCACTGAGCTTAACGTGCAGGGCTGTAACTCTTTGAAAAATCTTTATTGCCGCAACAACCAGCTTGACGACAAAGCGATGACAAAGCTATTAAACGCATTGCCACAGCGTGAGGCAAGCGAAGACCCCTCTGCCTCTGCAGTTGCTCTTCTTTACACCGGAGAAACAGGCAAAACCGAAGGCAACTACAAAGACTTCAACAAGCCCGCCACGCCCGCCGAACTACAAACCGCCTTCGACGGTGCAAAGAACAGGAACTGGAAGCTACGGAAAGTAAATGAAGGCGGATGGGATTATGTAGACATTTAAGATTACACCCTAGCCCACACCCCCCCCAGCAACCGACGGGATTTCCAAAGCAATTTGGGGGTCTCGGGGGCAAGCCCCCGAGCAGCGCGAGGAAAAGGGTTGGGGTCATAGGGGAAGGGAAAAACCACCGCTCTGAACGGGGGTTTGTCCCTTCCCCTAAAAAACGCCTTCATAAATGGCAATTTATATCAATTTGAAATATAGGGTCTTAGGGGCGGAAGCCCATAATTAACCATCCCAAAATCTCAAAAATGTTGAACACTACACAAAAATCGAATATATTACCTAGTGATGATGAATAGAAGAATTGCTGACAGTATATTTTCTCACAAAAGAACACACAAAAGCATTAAGGGGCTTGACAAAGTTGCCTCACGCCACATAATCGTCTGTCGTCTGTCGTCTGTCGTCTGTCGTCTGTCGTCTGTCGTCTGTCGTCTGTCGTCT